>JBBQCH010000242.1:0-2267 GCA_038318485.1 Geobacterales bacterium | reverse complement strand
AATGCTGAAAGAGCTGGGCTTTACTACCGTCACCGCCAGCGACGGTCGTGAAGCGCTGGAAATATTCAAAGCCGGAAAAGACATAGCTTTCGTAATCCTGGATCTGACCATGCCGCATATGGATGGCGAACAATGCTTCCGGGAACTTCGCCGCCTGAACCCTGATGTCAAGGTAATCATGAGCAGCGGCTATAACGAGCGAGAAGTTACCGAAAAGTTTGTCGGCAAGGGGTTGGCTGGGTTTGTCCAGAAACCGTACCGGTTAAGTGTACTGAAAGAGACGATCAAGCGGGTTTGAAGAGGTAAAAATGTATATGAACAGATGCATGAAACTTATACTGGTTCTACAGCCGTTACTTCTTTTAGTAATACTTCTATGCACTGCTACTGGCGAACTTCCTGCCGGAAGCGTCAAACTGACGGATGAAGAACGCAGCTGGCTCCAGGCGCATCCGACCATTATCCTGGCTCCCGACCCTTATTTCAAGCCGATTGAATATTTTGACAAGAACGGCAAATACCAGGGGGCGGCCGCCGACATAGTCCGGCTTCTCGAGAAAAAACTCGGCATTACCATAACCATAGCCCGACTTAAAAACTGGGATGAGGCGATGGTCAAATTCAAGAATCATGAAGTGGATATATTGGGAGCGATGGTAAGAACCCCGAATCGAGAAAAATTTGCCCTTTTCACCGATACTCTAGTGTCTGTGCCGGGAGGTATCTTTGCCCGCGGTGGTTCATCAAAAAATCTGACTCTCGCCGATTTGAAGGGTAAGAAGGTGGCGGTAGTTTCCAACTATGCTGCCTATGACATCCTCAAAAATCAGTATCCTGGCATTGATCTGGAAGTCGTCCCTGACGTTTCAACCGGCCTGGCCAAGGCCTCTCTGGGAATGGTGGATGCTTATGTGGAAAACATGGCCAATGCGACATTTTATTCGCAAGAAGCGGGTATCACCAATCTACGGATTGTCGGCAGGACCGGATTCGATTATCAATGGGGAATCGGGATCCGCAAGGACTGGCCGGAGCTGCAGGGGATACTCAACAAAGGTTTGGCCGCCATCAGCGATGAGGAACGACAGCACGCCATCCAGCGCTGGATATTCATAGAGGGACAAAGATGGCGTCCAACCAAATCCTTCATTGCCGTGGCGTTGGCATCTGTACTCGGAAGCCTGTTGTTAGTGGTGATGTGCTGGAACTACTCGCTGCGAAAGGTCGTTTTTAGTCGCACCTTTTCTTTAAAGCAGGAACTTGAAGAGCGCCGAAAGGTTGAGCAAAAACTGAAGCTTCTATCTGAAAAGGCCCTCTCTGCCAGCGAACAGCGTTTCAAAGAACTGTTCGAAAACCTTGCCGACCCGGTCTATATAGCTGATAAGTCCGGGAAGATAATT
Organism: Geobacterales bacterium; assembly: GCA_038318485.1. Lineage (GTDB taxonomy): Bacteria > Desulfobacterota > Desulfuromonadia > Geobacterales > Pseudopelobacteraceae > JACRCG01. The sequence goes on along the minus strand of JBBQCH010000242.1, from coordinate 867 downwards.
GCCGCAAATGACCAGGCTTCAAGCGAACTCGGGTATTCAAACGAAGAATTGCTTTCGATGAGCATAACTGACCTTGACGCGGTTTTAACAAAACCTGAAATGGTTGCTGAAAATTTCAGAACTTTGACTAAAGCCAATGCCATGTCTTTTGAAACTATTCATCGTCGGAAAAATGGCTCAGAGTTTCCGGTTGAGGTTAATGTCAGGTTGATCGAGTTTGACGGTCAGCCAGCGATGATGGGCGTGGCGAGAAATATTACCGGGCGCAAGCAGGCCGATGAGGAAATCAGGAGGCAGGCCCGATTGTTGGATGTTGCCCACGACAGCGTTATTGAGAGGGACCTGGAGGACAGAATTACCTATTGGAATCAGGGTGCCGTAAATCAGTATGGCATCCCCAAGGTGGAGGCCCTGGGGAGGGTTATCCATGATCTGCTGCAGACCCGTTTTTCAACTCCGCTTGATGAAATTATCGCCGAGCTGAACCGTTCAAATTTGTGGGAGGGAGAGTTGGTGCACTCCACAAAAAATGGCGCTTTGATAACTGTTGCCAGCAGATGGGTTCTGCAAAGGGGAGACGACGGTCAGTCGCTTGCAATTCTGGAGATAAACAACGATATCAGCGAGCGCAAACGCGCAGAGGAAGACCGCCTGAAGTTTGAACAGCAGCTTCTGCATGCCCAGAAGCTGGAGAGCCTGGGCGTCCTGGCTGGCGGGATAGCTCATGACTTCAACAACATCCTGACCGCGATCATCGGCAACGCCGACCTGGCGCTGATGAGGATCAACCGAGAATCCCCGGCGGTGGACAACCTGCACCGCATCGAACAGGCCGCCTCCCGGGCCGCCGACCTGGCCAAGCAGATG
>JBBQCH010000241.1:0-2512 GCA_038318485.1 Geobacterales bacterium | reverse complement strand
TACCTGAAACGGTCAGAAGGCTGCTTGCGTCCCAACCAATTGAACTGCCGATATTTCATCCGGTTGCGCTTAAGCTTCAAAAAATGCTTTCGAACTATGATTTCACTGTTGATGAAGTGGCTCAGGTTGCCAATGAAGATACGTCATTGGCCAGCCAGATGCTTAAAATTGCCAATTCACCGATGTATATGGGGCGTTCCAAAGTTGCCACAATCAAAGAGGCTGTCATCAGGCTTGGAGCCCAGCAGGTCATAAATCTGGTTATTGCAGCCTCCCAGGCAGAGGCTCATTCATCATCCAATCCTGCCCTGGATCATTACATGAAAGAACTCTGGCTGCACAGTCATGGATGTGCGCTTGGATCAAGGTGGCTTGCTCAATCGTGCGGGATGAGGGGGGGCGCGGATGAAACTTATCTGGCCGCTCTTCTTCATGACGTTGGCAAACTTTATCTGCTCAAGTCGATAGAGCGGCTCGTTACTGCCGGTGTAATAAATTCAATGTTTGATGACGAACTGATTCTGGAAATATTTGAAGTCATGCATGTCGATCAAGGGCATCGCCTGATGCAGCACTGGAATTTTCCTGAGATGTATTGTGACGTGATCAGGGATCATCACATTGAAGAGTGGGATGGCGTAAATAAAATGTTGGCAATTGTAAGGTTTGTAAATCTTTCTTGCAGCAAAGTCGGTCTTGGTCTTAAGCATCAGCCGGATCTTGTTCTTGTCGCCACTAAAGAGGCAGAAGTGCTCGATATTACAGATGTACAGATTGTAGAACTTGAAGCACTACTTGAAGAATCAAGAGTCGCAGCACTGGACTTATAATGAGCCATTTTAGTCTCGAACTTTCCGATATATGTTTGATTCTGTGTTAAAAACAGTGAAAGCTTTCTGGACACTTCTGCGTCCGGTTCAGTGGCTTAAAAACCTGATGCTGTTCTTTCCGCCTTTTCTTGGTGGAGCGATGCTGTCGGAAGTCTTATTGCTCCAGGCTGCTCTCCCCTTTATTGCCTTCTGCTCGGCCTCCAGTTCTTCCTACATTCTTAATGACCTGCTTGATAAAAAGAATGACAGTAATCACCCGGAAAAGTGTAAGCGGCCGATTGCTTCCGGTCAGATATCAGAAATATCCGCATCTCTGTTGGCTGTCGTATTGCTGATATTATCCTGTGTCCTGGCCTGGGAAGTATCCGGGATATTTGTTCTATATTTAGTTGTTTATCTTTTTTTATCAGTAGGATACAGTACAAAACTTAATTCAATTGTTCTGGTCGATATTTTCTGCATATCGGCCGGTTTCCTGCTTCGGCTCCAGGCAGGTGGTGCTGCCTTCGGCATTCCGATTTCGGAATGGCTCTTTCTTAGTGTTTTTCTGCTTTCCATTTTCCTGAGTACCGGCAAACGGCTGGGTGAAAAACAGCAACTGGGCGATTCGGCAAAACATCACCGCAAGGTTCTTGCGGCCTACCCGAAGGAGTTTCTGGAGGGCACCATGTATATGACCGGTGGCGCCGTTCTGGTGACTTATACGATGTATGTCATTTCCCGACATTCCTCCATTTTGCTTTATTCTGTACCATTGTCCTGCTTTGGGTTGTTACGCTATATCCTGCGGGTTCAATCCGGTCAAGGTGGTGACCCGACCGAGTCTTTAACACAGGATATTCCTTTGCTGATTGTTGGTTTGGTGTGGGTGGGGTTGGTAGGGTGGGGAATTTACGGATCATGAGAGAAAAAATACTTACATGGCTGTACAAACGGTTTCCTTTCGACCTGTCAGGGGACTGTGTTGTGCCACCCGCTTGCGGCAATGTACGTATTTCTTGTGTAATCAACTTTTACGGACGTCTTGATCTGCTGGAAGGAATCCTGTATTCGCTCGTACAGCAAAATTACGAGAGAGACCGGTTCGAGGTTGTTCTTGTAGAGGACCGTAACGGTACTGAGTCTGGAAAGGCGCTTTCAGAGAGGTTTCATAAGCTGCTGCCTACCGTCTATGTTCCTCTTGATGCTAATTTTGGCAAAATGGGATATTCAAGAAATTATGGGCTTGCGCATTCAAGAGGAGAGGTAGTCCTTTTTCTGGATGATGATACTGTCATACAGCAGGGAGACTTTTTAACCGAACTCGAAAGAATCTTTTATAATCTACCGGAAATTGACGCGGTTGTACCCCATGGTCACGCCAGCTTCGCACTGATTGACGGACGGTACGACTACCACGAACCATATTTCATGACCAGTCGTTGCACCGCATACAGGCGAAATGTGTTGTCTGAACTGGGTGGTTTTGTATCTGATTTTATTGGTCAGGAGGATGTGGAGTTTGTCATCCGTTTCTTTATGGCCGGCAATAAATTCGTTGTTTCATCTCTGTTGAATTATTACCACCCTCCGCTTCTGGTACCGAACACCCGCAAGCCCAAAGCGGTCGGCTATTCATTTTCACTGTTAAAAAATAGATACCCCCTTGTTGTCTGGTTGCTGGTTATACTTAATTGTTCACG
>JBBQCH010000240.1:0-2569 GCA_038318485.1 Geobacterales bacterium | reverse complement strand
CTATTTGGATACAGGCGGACTGCCTGATCCGGATTTTTTGATTCGAACCAGCGGCGAAATGCGTATCAGCAATTTTCTTTTATGGCAATTGGCTTATACCGAACTTTATTTTACCGAAACAAACTGGCCGGATTTTACCATAAATGAGTTGCACAAAGCGTTGGCCGATTTTCAGTCCCGAGAACGCCGGTTCGGCAAAACAAGTGATCAGATAACCACGCAAAGGGGCGGCCTATTAAACGTCTGATAACTGCTCTCATTCTCTTGCCGATTGTTGTCCTGGTTATAGTGAAGGGTGGGGCACTCTCATTTGCGTCTTTATTGGCTGCTTTTTCATGTATTGGCATAACGGAATTTTACCGCATGGCTTTGCCAAACCGGATATTAGAGGGCTGGATAGCTTCAGTCTCCGGAGCGTTTCTGGTATTTACTCCTTTAATTGCTGATAATAGCATTTCGATTGCTTCCATCGGCGTTCTTTTTCTGGTGTTTGCACTTCTGTTTCTGTTTCGTATCAGAAATATCGCGGATGCAGGGCGGGAAGTTTCGTACGCGGTTCTGGCTTATATTTATATTCCTTTTCTGCTGATGCACCTTGTCCTGCTACGTCAGACCCCTTACGGTGTTCAATGGCTGCTTGTTATCATGCTGATTGTCATGACCAACGACTCGGCCGCCTATTACACCGGCAGTGCCTTTGGTAAGACTAAACTGTATCCATTGGTTAGTCCTAAAAAGAGTATCGAGGGATCTCTGGGAGGCCTGGCAGGCAGCATCTGCGGCACTCTTCTTGCCAAGTTCACATTTTTTCCACAGTTGACCTTTGTTGATGCTTTTGTAACAGCACTTTTTATCGGCGCTTTTGGACAAGTCGGTGACCTGTTTGAATCATTGCTTAAACGCAGCTTTGGAGTCAAAGATTCAGGAACAATCTTCCCAGGTCACGGCGGGGTCCTTGACCGTTTGGACAGCATACTTTTTGCTGCTCCGGTAACCTATTACTACACTATTTATCTTTTCAAGGGATAGCACATGAAGAATATTACGATCCTGGGTTCAACCGGTTCAATCGGTGTGAGTACCCTGGAAATTGTTTCTGCTCATCCTGATCGCTTCAGGGTAGTAGCCATGACGGCCGGCAAAAACCTGGAGCTGTTTTCACGCCAGATCAAAGAATTCGTTCCTCGTATTGCTGTCGTTGCTTCTGTAGATGATGTTGCCCGTTTAAAGGATATGTGTTGTGGTTTGGATGTCTCTATAATGGGTGGTATTGAAGGTCTGATTGCCGCTGCGACCGCTGACGATACCGAAATGGTGGTTGCTGCCATTGTAGGAGCCGCCGGCCTGGTGCCAACCGCAGCTGCCATCCGTGCCCGGAAAGATATCGCTTTGGCCAATAAGGAGATTTTGGTCACTGCTGGTCACCTTTTCATGGAGATGGTGGCGGAATATGGTGTAAGGCTTTACCCGGTTGACAGTGAACACAGCGCCGTTTTTCAGTCAATTGAAGGCCACCGCAGTACGGATATTGAGAAAATTATTCTGACTGCCTCCGGTGGTCCGTTTCTTAACACCCCTGTTGAACAGTTGAAAAAGGTTTCGGTGCGGGATGCCCTTAACCATCCGAACTGGAGCATGGGTAAAAAGATCACGATTGACTCGGCTACGATGATGAACAAAGGGCTGGAAGTTCTGGAGGCGCGCTGGCTGTTCGACACGGTTGTGGAGAAAATCGATGTTAATATCCATCCGCAAAGCATAATTCATTCTATGGTCGAATATATTGACGGTTGCGTAATTGCGCAGCTTGGGACACCGGATATGAAGGCTCCCATTGCTTATGCGCTTTCATATCCGGAACGGGTTTCGACAGGCGTCAAGCCGCTTGATCTGACCGCTCTGTCTGGCTTGACGTTTTTTAAGCCGGATATGGACAAATTCCCATGCCTGGGTCTGGCTTATCGTGCCATTAATGCCGGTGAAAGTATGCCGGCTGTCATGAATGCCGCCAATGAAATTGCAGTAGATGCGTTTCTGGATGGTAATATTGGATTCATCCAGATTGCCGAAACAATCGAGAGGACCATGGATGCACACACGGTGCATGATTTGTGCTCAATAGATGAAGTATTGAAGGCCGATCTTTGGAGTCGGGAAGTTGCCCGAGAAATCTGCCGGGAAATGGTGCGCTGATATGATGGTTGTCTATGCAGTCATAGTTCTGGGAGTCCTGATCTTTGTCCATGAGCTTGGTCACTTCCTGTTTGCAAAAATGATGGGGGTTGGCGTAGAGAAATTCTCGCTCGGCTTTGGTCCCAAGTTGTTAGGCAAAAAAATAGGTGAAACAGAATACCTGCTTTCTGCATTCCCGCTGGGTGGCTATGTCAAGATGTTTGGAGAAGGCGGCTTTATTGAAGGCGGCGAGTCCCATCATCCGCCCGAAGGAGAATTAGTCGAATCTGCCACGGTTGCCGAACCGGTTATGCGCGAGCTGACAGAAGAAGAAAAGTCCCGTTCATTTGCTCACAAACCGGTTCTGGCCCGCATCGCTATCGTCATGGCCGGTCCA
>JBBQCH010000239.1:0-3084 GCA_038318485.1 Geobacterales bacterium | reverse complement strand
CGAATATCCCAGTAAAACTACCAATCGGGGACTGAAAGCAACCACTGCGACAACAATGACAAAACCGATGATGAATTTATAGCCGATGGGAATGCGCATGTAGAAGTCTCCATTGATGATGTTGGGTCAGGACAGTTTCATATTCTCCGGTATATCCGCTCTATCGGGCAGATTACTTAAAATCTGCGCCGAACCTCCCCCACAAGGGTTTCGGATTTGCCGAGCACCAGTATACCACCGGCCGGAAGAATTTCTGCTATGCCACTCAGGATGTTTTCCTGGTCCTGGCGGTTGAAGTAGATCAGGGTGTTACGGCAAAGAACCAGGTCTTGGGGCAAATAATTGTCAAGTGTCGTATGTTACCCTGATTAAACGTTACCATCTCAAGAATGTTCTGTGACAGTTGCAAAAGAGAACCTTTGACACTGAAATAGTGATCCATAAGCCCATTCGGTAATTTTTTAAGCCTGTCCTCGCTGTATACACCTCTTCTGGCAACCTGGAGGGTCTCCTGGTCAATGTCAGTAGCGTCAATAAGTGCGGGAGTGACCTTAAGCTGCAGTGCAAAATGTTCGCGTAAAAGAATTGCGATACTATAAGCTTCTTCACCGCCTGCACACCCGAGACTCAGGATCCGCAGCTCGCGACCTTGAAGTGATGAATTTGCAAACAGGGAGGGAAGGACGTCGGAGCGCAACTTCTCAAACATGGACGGATTTCGAAAAAACTGGCTGACATGTATCGTGAGCGCTTTCTTTAGATGATCGAGTTCATGCTCATTCTGTCGCAACAGATTACAATAAGCCGCTGCATCATTACAACCGCATGAGCTCATTCTGATGGCAACGCGACGTTTCATGCATTTGTCCTTATTCGCTGATAAACTGAAATTACGGCGCATTTCCATAATCATGCCTATTTCGGTCAGTTCGTAGTCGCCTATTTCCATAGGGACCGATTGTATTCGTCCAGTATTGAGATTGGTCAAGACAAATCCTTCGTATTTTCAAACCTTTTAATCTCTACCATGAAGTGCCTGGCTGTGCAACTGCAGATGATTGCAGAATAACAATGCTGTATTCAGCAAATGGCAAACTGATTGCAACAAAAGAGTTGGCAGTGCTACATTTGAGCAAATATTTTCCGTCCGGGACCGCTCTGATGAACGATACATCGCAGGAAACAACAGCCGAAGATGAATCCGCAGGTGCCGTAAAATGTCCTGCTATGGATCAAAATCTGTCAAACAGTTTGCGTGCTGCGTTGACGGCTGACAAGGACAGGCTCTTTTCAGTCGTTCAGGATGCCAGCGCCGACGTGCTGCTGGCAGCGCTGCGCAATCCAGCCCTGGATGAACTGCATCTGCTGACACTCTTGAAACGGCGTGGGCTGGGCGAAATGCCATTGATCATATACAATAACAAGCGGCTGATTGAAAGCTATCAGGTTAAATTCGAGTTGATCAGGCATCCGGAAACGCCCTCGCACATCGTTCTTACTCTGCTTCCGTTATTATATGTCTTCGATTTGCTAAAACTCTGCCAGATGCCCGGAATTAATGCCGACGTACATCTTGGTGCGGAGCGAAACATCATCAAACGCCTGCCCACCCAGCCGCTGGGAAACAAATTGACCCTGGCGCGACGAGGCACGGCAGCGGTGGTTGAGGCGCTGCTGCGTGAAGGAGCTCCGAATGTAGTGGAAGCCTGCCTCGACAATCCGCATCTGAAAGAGGGTTCAGTATATCAGTTCCTTTCGTCTGCGCAGGCCACCGCCGAAACTGTTTCAATGGTAGCCCGCAGCAGTCGCTGGAAAGGGCGTCCCAATATTCGCCTGGCAATCCTCAAAAATCCGCGTACCCCGGCAATCTGGTTTACGATGTTTCTGCCGGGACTTCCCGCCCCCACGTTGCGGGATCTGCTCTCTTCACCCCGCCTTACGATTGCACAGAAGGAGCTGGTTCGTCAGGCCAGTCGTCACAAATGATCCGAATTCTTGTTTTTATAATAATTATGGCCTGTTCCCAAACCAGTTATGGTCAGAATCGCGTTTTCGGGGTTGTAAAACAAGCGGCTCCGGTTCTCAATTCTCCCGCATTCGAATCCGTATTTGGGGGGAAAGACCATCTTTCCATCAAAAGTGACCGCTGCGGCCAGGTTCGTGAGTTGGAATACATCGCGCTTCCGGGTACGGCATTTCGTGTCCTGGAGGAGCTAAAGCGCGGGACAGCTACAATCTATCGCATTGAAACAGATGAATATCGCGCCACAGCCGGAACCAGTCTTTACCTGGACAGTCGCTTTGTGCAACTGCAGTTTGAGGAGCCGCCACCCCGCAAACTCTTTCTGCCGGATCGGGAAAAGATCATAACGGCATTAAGAAAATCGCTCGGCAGCAGCTATGTCTGGGGTGGCAATCTGCAGAATGGAGTGCCGGAACTGGCGGAATGGTTCTACGGAAGTTTCAGACCGGGTGAAAGGGATCGACTGACACTGGCGGGGTTGGACTGTTCCGGTCTGCTGTACCAGACCACCGCTGGCTGGACACCGCGCAATACGTCCAGGTTGGCGGCATACGGGCGTGGAGTTGCTGTGGCAGGTAAAAAAGCCGACGAAATCATTCCGTTGCTGGAGCCGCTCGATTTGATCGTCTGGAATGGGCATGTGGTGATCGTGTTGGATCAGCACACTGCTATCGAAAGCCGGCTGAATTGCGGAAAACCACACAATGGCGGAGTCGTGACGACACCGTTGCCGCAACGGCTCCGGGAAATAATGCGCACACGCCGGCCGCTGGATGCCTGGCCCGAAAACGGCAAGGTCAAAGATGCGTTTGTAATCAGGCGCTGGTACGACTTGCAATAATCCGTGTTGCCAGCTTCCGGTTTCCTACTTCTTTCTGCTCTTGTCCGGCACCGGCAGCTTCAGCAGACGCAACACCTGAGTCATGTCATCCCATACGGTCCAGAATGAATCGGAGTTGCCGCCGGTACGCAGCAAATATGAGGGGTGGTAGGTCGGCATCAGTGGAATGCCGTGGAAGTCGTGGAACTTGCCCCGCAGCTTTGAAATCGGTTCTTTAGTG
>JBBQCH010000238.1:0-3253 GCA_038318485.1 Geobacterales bacterium | reverse complement strand
AGAATACTGAATAAAAAGATCCATCTTCTTGATCTCTTTTTTATCAATATAAGCTTCAGCATTGAAATCAGAGACTTCACCGGCAATTTTGACAGGCATGTCACTGGCGTCAAAGCGAGTGATCGGTCCGATGCCGGATTTTCCTGAAACAAGTGCATCCCAGTTACTGACATTACCGCATCCGAGTGGTGAAACTGCCCCGACGCCCGTAATAACTACTCTTCTCATGTTTGGTTACTCCGTATAGGGTTAAACTGATGTGACGAAAAAAAGGAAGGAAGTGAGAGGGAAAAGTCCCTCTCACTTATATCAATATCAGCTATGCTCTGTGATGTATTCGATGGCGTCGTTAACAGTCTGGATCTTTTCAGCGTCTTCGTCAGGGATCTCAAGATCGAATTCTTCTTCAAGAGCCATGACCAACTCGACCGTATCAAGGGAATCAGCACCCAGATCATCCATAAATGAAGCTTCGGTTACTACCAGTGATTCTTCAACACCCAACTGTTCAGCAACAATCTCTTTAACTCGTTTTGCAATATCAGACATCTCTCACCTCCGTGTGATTTTAAACCTTTTCAGGTTTCGTGTGTAAAGCTCGTGATGGTAATTAAGCATGAAATCTTGAAAAGTCAATTGATATTTTTGAAATCTTTAGCAAGTGTAGAATTGTTGATATGGAGAATTTCACGCATAATCAAAACCTTATCCTTGTTTACATGTACATGCCGCCATTGACTGACAATACATGACCAGTGATATATCCGGATGCTTCAGAGGCCAGAAAAACTACCGCATTGGCAATATCATCTGCACTGCCTAAGCGCTCCATTGGAATCTGAGATGTTAAATCGACTCGCACTTTTTCTGAAAGCGCATCTGTCATGGCTGTTGCAATAAATCCGGGAGCAACGGCGTTGACTGTTATGCTGCGTTTGGCCATCTCACGTGCGTTTGATTTGGTAAGTCCGATCAAACCGGCTTTACTGGCGCAGTAATTGGCCTGGCCAGCATTGCCCATCTGGCCGACAATCGATGCTATATTAATAATTCTGCCATAGCGTTGCTTGCTCATAACCTTGAAAGCAGCCCGTGTGCAGAGAAAAGCACCTTTCAGGTTAACATTAAGAACAGCGTCCCATTCTTCGTCCTTCATGCGCATCAGCAGACCATCTTTGGTTATACCAGCGTTATTGACAAGAATATCGACACGTCCATAAGCTTCGGTAGCCGCTTCAATCATGTGCTCAACATCAGCCGTCACTGTAACGTTGCCGACTACTGCGAGCGCTTTGGCACCGGCTGCCTGCAACTCGGCAACAACAGCATCAGTCGATGCCTGGTCCATATCAACGGCAACAATAGTGGCTCCCTTGGCAGCCAGTGCAAGTGCTATACTTCTGCCAATCCCGCGTGATGCACCTGTGATTACTGCAACTTTCTCTTTAGGCATGACATTCCCTTTCAATAAAACAATAATTAATTACTCTTATCTGCAAAAGTTGCTTTCAGTTCAGCTTCGGTAACAAGCTTTCCGTCAACAAAAGCTTTTGCAGTAAACATCCAGATTCCACGTTTGCAGGCAGTAACAACAAGTTCAAAACGAAGCTGATCTCCAGGCAGAACCGGCTTCCGGAAACGGGCATTATCAATGCCTGTAAAATAAACCACTTTGGTGCTGACATCGGCATCGGAGGAGAGGTAGGCTAAAACAGCGGCCACCTGCGCCATTGCTTCGATTATCAAAACGCCCGGCATGACCGGATGTCCGGGAAAATGACCTTGGAAAAAATGCTCATTGATTGTGACATTTTTCAAGCCGACAATGCGTTTTCCGGTCTCCATTTCAATTATTTTGTCAACTAATAAAAATGGATATCGGTGAGGAAGAATCTTCATGATTTCATTGATATCAAGCATTTGGTCTCCCTTGCTTTTTCCAGCGGTTTCAGGCAGCCAGCAGTTGCAGTGTGGCCATATCATCAACATTTGCGGTTAATACTTCCTTGCTTATGCGTTTTACCAGGCCGGAAAGTACCTTGCCAGGACCAATTTCAATAAACCTTGTAACTCCAAGACCTGTCATTGCAGTTACAGATTGTTCCCATAGTACAGGGGCACAGACTTGGGTTACCAAAAGTGACTTTACCAGTTCCTTGTTTTGGTTAGGAATCGCATTGGCATTAGCCACAACCGGCAGAAACATGTCGTTAACCGAAATAGTGTCAAGTACTTTGGCAAGCTGATCAGCGGCAGGTTTCATCAAAGCACAATGAAAGGGGGCGCTTACAGGAAGCAGCATTGCTTTTCTGAATCCGCGTCTCTTGGCGATTTCAATTGCACGGGCAACTGCTGCTGTTGAACCGGCAATCACAATCTGACCGGGTGAATTGAAATTGGCAGGAGCAACAACCTCATTTTCGGCGGCTTCACGACAAACTTCCTCCAGGATTTCCTTCTCAATGCTGAGCATGGCAGCCATACTTCCGGTACCGACCGGAACCGCTTCCTGCATGAAAGTGCCACGGGCACGAACTGTTCTAACGGCATCAGCAAAACCAAGTGCGCCGGAACATACCAGAGCCGAATATTCACCGAGAGAATGACCGGCAAGATAATCAGCCTTAAGTCCGGTTTCCTGTTCAACAACGCGCAAAACAGCGATGCTGGCAGTCAGAATGGCAGGTTGCGTATTAGCGGTAAGACGGAGTTCTTCATCGCTGCCGGAGAAGCAAATTGTGGAAAGCTTAAAGCCCAATGCATTATCGGCCTCCTCAAAAACCCGACGGGCGACTTGATGGTTTTCAGCGAATTCCCTACCCATGCCTGAATATTGAGAGCCCTGACCTGGAAATATAAAAGCAGTTTTAGACATTTACCAACCTCTCTTAATGCGCTGTTTTCAAACTACTCACCAGCGAACTAGAACCGAACCATAGGTAAAACCACCACCAAAAGCATCCATCAGAAGCAGGTCATCGGACTTTAGCCTCCCTTGACGGTTGGCTTCATCCAGCGCAATCGGGATAGAAGCCGAAGATGTATTACCGTAACGATGCAGATTTACAAAAACCTTATCTGCATCAAGATTAAGTCGCTTGGCTATAGCGTTAATAATTCTACGATTAGCCTGATGTGGTATAAACAGTGAAATATCAGATGAAGTAATGCCGTTCGCATTCAACGCCGCCATTGCCGCTTCTTCCATGGCCCGGACAGCATGCTTGTATACCTCGTTCCCTTCCATATGGAT
>JBBQCH010000237.1:0-3256 GCA_038318485.1 Geobacterales bacterium | reverse complement strand
TAAGTCCAAAAGCCGTGGTCTGGTATTCTATCGTCTCATGGAGCAATCTGTTGCAACCAAACCAGTTGTCTTAGATGATGTAACATTTGGTTATGACTGGCTAAATCACGGGAGGAGGAGCTAACTACCTACCCCATTTTTTGTTTTAATGCGTTGCGTCGTCGCGTCGTTGCGTGAAGCCGATTTATTCTGTATGTTATCGGCTATGCCGTCTTAGGATTTTGAAAATTGAGGGGTAAATAATAAATGAGCACCGATAACAATGAACTTCCTATAACTGTGTATTCAAGACCCCTGAGGCGTTCCTGCTGGTAAGTGCTTTGACACTTTTCGGTATGTTCTTTGCCTGGCTGCTGTATCGTCTGGCACTGCCGATCATTATTGAAAGGATGAGTTCGTAAATGTCAGACACCCTTATAAAGGTAGAAAATGTAAGTAAAAAGTTTTGCCGCAGCCTTAAAAAAAGCCTCTGGTACGGTGTCAAGGATATGGGGTCAGAGTTCTTCGGCAGCAGCAATAGCCATAACGAATTGCGGGATGGTGAATTCTGGGCCAACAAGGATATTTCCTTCGAGGTCAAGCGCGGTGAGACCATCGGCCTGATCGGCCACAACGGCGCAGGCAAGACCACGCTGCTGCGTATTCTGAACGGCCTCATCAAACCCGACAAAGGACGGATAGAGATACGCGGGCGCATGCAGGCACTGATTGCGTTGGGGGCTGGCTTCAACCCCATTCTGTCCGGGCGGGAGAATATCTATGTTAATGCTGCCGTGCTGGGGATACCCAAGGCACAGGTGGACCGTAAGTTTGATGAGATCGTGGCTTTTTCCGGTATAGAAGAATTTATCGATGCACCGGTGCAAAGCTACAGCTCTGGCATGGCCGTGCGACTGGGCTTTGCCGTGGCTGCCAACATGGAGCCGGATATTCTGATGATTGATGAAGTGCTGGCGGTGGGGGATGAAGGATTCCAGAGTAAATGTCTGAATAAAATCGGAGAACTCAAAAATAATGGAACGGCTATCGTACTTGTTTCGCATAATATGCATACCATGACCGTATTTTCAACAAGTGTAATTTTATTGGATAAAGGCAATGCAGCCTTATTCAGTAATGTGTATGAAGGCGTAAACTTATATCGGAAACAATTTCAAAGTCCTTTCGATGACATACAAGCTATATGTAGCGGCAATGATTATGTGAAATTTTATGATGTTTCTGTGAAAGAACGCAAATTGAAACCTGGTGATGACATATCAGTTTCATTGAAGTATGAATCGAGCAAGGATTACAAAAATATAGAAGTAGATATGACGATTTACGCCGAAAATGATGTTGGACAGTATTTTCAGGCAACAAACCAAGTTTATGGTCATAAGCTTGATATTAATCAAGGTGCTGGTGAGCTTGATGTTACTTTGCATAATGTGCAAATCAACAACTCTGGAGCTTTGATGGGACTTTCAATATGGGCTGAGCAGAGAAGTGAACTGCTTTTTTGGTGGAGAATCCCAATCCGTTTTTCTGGCACTCCTGGTTGCAACGGAAAAAACTTCTTGCCCGTAACCATTTGTCAAAAGGTAAAACGATGAATACAAGAGAAAATATTAATAAGACACTTACTAAGTGGGATAAACTCGCTTTTGATAGTTGGTGGAATTACAAGCGACAGCGCAACAAGCATGAATGGATGCGTATTGCTGTAACTGCGAAATATTGTGATCATGGCAGAACACTTGAGATCGGTTGTGGAAATGGTGACCTCTATACCTGTCTTGCAAGCTGGGGGCATGAAATTTATGGCGTGGATATTAGCGAAATTGCTATTCGTAAAGTAATCGCCAAATGCCTTGATCTTGGGATCAGAGGATTTTTTGCGGTTGTTGATGGCGGAGCGATCCCGCTTGAAGACAGTAGTTTCGACACTGTCATTCTTCCTGAAGTGATTGAGCACCTTGAGGACCCAACACCGGTTCTTCAGGAGGCACGGCGACTATGTCGTAATGGTGGAAACATTATAATAACTGTACCAAATGAAGATATGATTCCCGACGAAGATCATAAAATTATATTTTCAACCAATAGCTTGAAAGATCTCACAAGGAAATTTTTTAGAGGAGATGTCTGCCCAATTAAAGGCTTACCTGAACAGTGGATTGGCATCAAAATAGTAAACAATAAGAGCGATTCTTCTCTGGCTAATCCTTGTGGCACCATGCAGCAATTAGATGCTTTTTTCACTGAGATTGTGCCTGAAAAAGTTGATATAGCTAATAACAAGGTAACTGTAATCATCCCAACGTATAACAGGTGTAATTACATAAAAGAATCTATAGACAGCATAATTAACCAGTCATACAAAAATATTGAAATTATAGTTGTAAATGATGGTTCAACTGATAATACAAAGGATATTGTTGAAGAATACAAGTCAGTTATATATTTGGAACAGCAGAATAAAGGTAAGTCGGCTGCAATAAATAATGCGTTAAAAGTAGCAACCGGCAATTATATCTGGGTTATGGATGATGATGATATTGCAAATCCGTATAAAGCAGAAATACAGGTCAGACAATTTATAAAAAACGCTGACATCGGAATTATTGGAACTGAAATGTTTGTTATTAATATTGATAACAGTGCCGTTGTTTCAATTATCCAGGCATCATCTTGCCACAGTGACCAAATTCTTTTAAACATGCTAGAGAATAATACCCTCTACGGGTCTTCTGTAATGATACGAAGAGAATGTTTTAGTCGTGTTGGTGAATTTGATGAGAACCTAAGCAGGTCTGTAGATTATGATATGCATCTTCGTGTTGCATTTGCTTATCAAGCAAAGATTATTTGTTTTCCAGCAGTTCTCCTGAGGGCACACGATGGTATCCGGGGGACATGCACTACAGCGTTTGATGCATCTGAAATGAAACGTAAGTGGAAAGAGAGCAATGGGCAAATTTTTAGAAAGCTCTATGACAATGTGGAATTAGGCTACTACTATCCTCCCCTCCACGAGTCCCCCGAAAATATATTTTATAAGATATCTGCTCTGTATTTGCGTATATTGGGCCTTATTGCTAATAATTATCCGGAAGTAGCACTTAAAGATTTTAAAATGATTAAGATATTAACAAACAATATTTCAAATCAGTATGTATTACCTTATGAAGTATCTTCATTTATGGAGTTTGTTTTTAAAATTTCACATAAAATTAGTAAGTTGTCAGTAGATAATAACTTTAACGAACTGTAC
>JBBQCH010000236.1:0-3306 GCA_038318485.1 Geobacterales bacterium | reverse complement strand
GGATTGTTTCAGGGCTTCATAATTCTCGGTGCGGGCCGCAATAAACTCCTGGTCGGCCAGTCCCTCGGCAATGATGACGTGCATGATCGCATTCAGCAGAGCCACATCGCTGCCGTTTTTGTGGCGCAGGTGCAGATCGGCATGGCGGGCCAGACGGATGCGGCGATTATCGGCAACAATCAGCTTTGTTCCGCACCGGGCAGCAGTAAGGATGCGGCTGCCGATCAACGGGTGTTGTTCGGTGGTGTTGGAACCGATCACCAGGACCAGGTCGGTCTGGTCGAAACAGGCCACCGAGTTGGTCATGGCCCCGGACCCGAAGGTTTCGGCCAGCCCGAATACGGTGGAGGAGTGGCACAGGCGGGCACAGTGGTCGATGTTGTTGGTGCTGAACACCGCTCTGGCCAGCTTCATCAGCAGATAGTTTTCTTCATTGGTAGCCTTGGCCGAGGAGGCGAACATGACCGAGTCGGCACCATATCGATCCTGAATCTCCAGCAGCCGGTCCACCACCATCCCGAGGGCCTCGTCCCAGGAAGCCGGAACCAGCTTTCCATTGCGGCGGATCAAAGGTGTGGTGAGCCGGTCCGGGTGGTGGACAAAGGCAAAGGCGTTCCACCCCTTGACACACAGGGCTCCGCGACTAACGGGATGGGTCGTGCTCGGCTCGACCCCTACCAGGCGTCCGGCATCACTGATCAGGTAGAAGGCGCAGCCGACCCCGCAGTAGGGACAGATTGTCAAGGTTCTTTTCATAGGGCACCCCGCAGATGCTCGATCTCGTTCAGCCAGAAGACCGGCCCGTCTTGGCAGCAGTAAAGGTGTTCGATGCTGCAGTGACCGCATTTGCCGACCCCACAGCGCATGTGGCGTTCCAGCGAGACGACAATCCGGTCCGAATCAAGCCCCTTCTTTCGCAGTTCGTCTATTACAAAGCGGTACATGACCGGCGGTCCGACAATGACCGCGATCGTACGAGCCGCATCAATTTTCAGTGGCGGTATCAGCCCGGTGATCAGCCCCACATTGCCGACGTGGCAGTCACCATCCTCAACCCGGTCCACAGTTCTGTTACAGGCGAAACTGGCGGAGGCCTCCCAGGCGGCCAGATCATCCTTGAAAAGAGCATTGGCGGCGCTCTTGGCGCCATACAGAATCGTAACTTCTCCGAATTCCTCCCGGCGGTCCTCACAGTACTGGATCAGTGAGCGCATCGGCGCCAGACCGCAGCCACCCGAGATCAGCAGCAGATCCTTGCCAGCCAGCCGCGGCAGATCAAAAGGGCGCCCGAAGGGACCGCGGATACCGATACGATCACCCGCCTTGAGTTGGTGCATGGCGGAAGTCAATGTTCCGACCCGGCGCACGCCCAGCTCGAACCAACCGCTACGGGTAGGCGATGAAGCAACCGAGATCGGCGCCTCACCCCAGCCAAGCAGGGAGACCTGTACAAACTGCCCCGGCAGGTGCCCGAGCTGAGTGCCGTCCGCCAGACGCAGCCGGAACAGTTTTTCATTGGGTGTCAGGTCGCTGACCGCCAGAATTTCACAATTCCTTGGTATATAGCCTGACTGGCCGGTGGCATCTGTAACAGAGGAAATGTTCATGCTGGATTAACAGAAACTTTTTGAAGGATATCAACAGGATTATTGCTGTTACAAAGGATGTTAGCTGGGAAGGTTAGTGCTCTTGTTGATCTCAACGACATATGTCCGCCCCGTACAAAATAATATGCGACACAAGAATCATTGCAGATCATAACAACAGGATCGATATTTTTCAACTAAGGATGCATTACAGAATAACGTGATCAAAATTGCGTTCAGATTTGGGTCAGATTTAGCCGGTCAGATTGAATCAAAACGGAGGCGTAGTCGTTCTACGCCGAGGGTTTGGTGATTGATGATCGGTTAAAGATGGCCCGAAGATGAAATGCAAGATGATAATGTTATTTTGTAACGCATCCTAACCCTTATAATTGGAGTAAACGCCTCAAAAAGCGGGGGCAGCGAACTGCCCCCATAGCAGGAGGCACTGCTAATCATTTCACGTATCAATCAGGATTCCCCTCTGCAGGAAATCTTCTTTCACATAAGACAAGCCCAGTTCGTCCAAGGTCTCTTTGGTGGGAATACCATCGTTATTCCACCCCTTGAATTTATAATACTCGTCAAGCAGCATTTGCTCCATCTCGGGCTCTCTTTTCTTCCAATGGTCGGCCGGAGGCGCCTCGTCAACCCTTCGCAACCCTCTGCGTATATTTATGGCCCTGACCAGATTCCGGTTTCTGGCAGCAATTTTCCATAGTCCGTCTGAGTCAAGTTCTATACCGGTCGCCAACGAGATCAGATTTGGCAGATTATAAATGTGATAGGGGGGTCTCCCGCCAAACTGGCCTCTAAAGGACGACAAAAATGCGCAGGTACCAATGGAATCATCAACATAATGCATGGTCTCATTCCAGTCGCAGATGTTGACAGACGCTTCAATGGATGGATTTGTGCGTGGTTCCCACTCCGCAAACCATTTCTTGAACCTCTCCGGCGCGGCGTCCCAATTCTTGACGAACGCTTCTCTCTCAGTTTTATCAGCAATGGGTGCCTGGGGAAAAGAGCCTTCTATCTGGGTGATATTCATTTTCTCACCCGTGGCATACATCAGGAAATAAGGGTAATTTACCATTGACAGTTTGATCGGCACCTGCTCGAATTTTTTTATTGTGTTATGGTCATACTCTTCCGCTCCATTACCTATCTGGCGGGCGGCGTGATAGACACCATTGGCCAGAACATCGCCAATTCCTTCCCTTCGAACAATTTTTTCCAGCAGATAGAAAAATCTCCCGGCGCCGTCGGGCGGAAATTCCGGCAGGTCATGATCAGTTAAAATGCCGGCTTCGTAAAGTTCAATGGCAAAGGCCATAACTTGCGGCGTAGAGTAGGCGTCCAGGCCGTACTCCTGGGTAAGGCCGATAATATTATAGTCGAAATCCAGTTCTTCATAAGCCGCCATGGCGTAGGTCAGTTTGCTGTAGCATTTCTGGAAATAGGGACGACGGCCCGGGTAATTAATCGTCTGATGGCAATCCTTCGGGCAGTTATAGCAACCGATCCATCGTACCCGGATGTTCTCTTCCAGTGCCAGCCAGCTATCTTCACGTTCCTTGTTCCAGAAATTTTTTCTCCTCGCACGCGCATTGCCCCAGGCGAAGTTATCGACATGGAATTCGTCGCCTTCACCGTGCGCCATGGTATCCCCGGCATCCGGATTAGCATGGATTTCCTTAAACATTCGGTGGCATTCCGG
>JBBQCH010000235.1:0-3359 GCA_038318485.1 Geobacterales bacterium | reverse complement strand
CATCTCTTCCAATGAAAGCCCCAACTCTTTGACCTTAAGTACAAACTTGAAGCGTTTTATATCTTTTTTTTCATAATAGCGGACCTTTCCATCGGTCCTCTTGGGTGGATCAACCAAACCCATTTTTTCGTAGAGCCTGATGGTTCTGGTGGTGATGCCCAGCGTTTCGGCCAGGTCACTGATCTGCATGTGGTCTTCGTTACTAAGTCTCATACTTTACCTCTGGGTTAATTATTAATATATAAAACCATGTTCGTAAAGTTGTCAAGTTTATAACCATCTGTTAACCGGTTATTTGCTGAAAATGATGGCGAGCGCAGAAGCGATTTGCACTCATTCCTAACATCGTTTAGACTCTGATAATATGCGCATGACTTGTTTGCTGGCAACGGTCATTCTGGGGTGATTGTGACCGATATGCAACTGGTTTTTTACAGTTTTTGACTCCACGATTATGAAAACATTGTTGCGGTTAGTTTTTTGATGAATAACAGGTCTGAAATTATGCTGACTGATCAAATACCCGGTCTCCCCCTGATAATAGGTCATCGCGGTGCATCCCGCCAAGCGCCGGAAAATACACTGGAATCCTTTCGATTGGCCTGGAAGCAGGGGGCGGATGGCATCGAGGCTGATTTTCGCCTGACCGCCGATGGACAAATCGTATGCATGCACGACGATACGAGCCGGCGCACGACCGGCGCTGATCTGAGAATCGAAGGCAGCACCCTGAGGGATCTGCGCCAACTTGATGCTGGAGTCTGGAAAGGTGCTGCCTGTTCCGGAGCATTGATTCCCACCCTTGATGAAGTTCTGGCTGCTATGCCGCAAGACAGCTGGTTCTTTATTGAGCTTAAAAGAGGAGTGGAAATTATTGCCCCGCTGGAAAGAGCTCTGTTGGCATCTGGACATTCCCCGGAGCGGATCAGGTTGTTGTCGTTCAGTGCCCCGCTGATCGTGCAGCTCAAACAACGTCTGCCCGATTGGCGCTCCTGCTGGCTTTGCGATTATCGGCATACCCTGCTTGACGATGTCTGGCATCCATCTCGTAAAAAAGTGCTTGATACACTTCTCCAATCTGGAGCTGACGGTCTGGGAAGCGCTAATAGTGAGTTCCTCGATTTGGGCCTGGTGCAGTCGCTTAGAGACTATGGCAAGGAAATCCACGTCTGGACCGTTGACCGATTACCAGCTGCAAAACGTTTGTGCAAGCTGGGTGTTGACTCAATTATGACCAATCGCCCCGGTTGGCTGCGGCAAAACCTGACTGAAAGTGGAAGCAGCTTATGAATTATTCAGCTTATCTTGCCACAGGCCAGATGATTGCTCTCATGCAGGGCTTTTCAAAAATCAAGGTCAGGATTCATGGTAAGGAGAAAATTCCCGACGGTTCAATCATCTTTGTCGTTAATCATTTTACCCGGATCGAAACCCTCCTGCTTCCTTATCACATCTACTCACACACTCAAGTACCGGTCTGGTCCCTGGCTGATCACACTTTTTTTGAAGGCCCGATGAGCGGATTTCTTCAAAAAGTAGGGGCGGTTTCGACCAGAAATCCCGATCGTGACCGCCTGATCGTCAAGAGTCTTTTGACCGGTGAAGCCAACTGGATTATTTATCCGGAAGGGAGGATGGTCAAGAACAAGGAAACTGTAGCCAAACCATCCCTTTTCGGTCTGCGACGCGGCAGGCAGCTGCCTGTTCATACCGGGGCCGCAAATCTGGCTTTACGGACTGAGTTCTACCGGAAACGTCTGCAGCAGCTGGTTGCTGAAAATCCGGCTGAGGCCGAGCGGCTGCAGGACATGTTTAGAATCGAGAACCTGACACCTGTTTTAAAAGGTAAAACCTGGATTGTGCCGATCAACCTGACCTATTATCCACTCCGAGCACGGGAAAATGTCCTGAGTACTCTTGCTGACCGTTTTGGACATAACATCTCGGCCCGTTTGCGGGAGGAACTGTTGACTGAGGGAACCATGTTTTTCGAAGGGGTGGACATCGACATCCGTTTTGGAAAGGCTATTCCGGTTTCGGAATCGCTCAGCTCGCCACTGATCACTCAGGATATATTCTCGCAGCAGCAAATCAATTTTGATGACAAACTCCCATCCCGTAATGAAATGCACCACGAGGCTGTTACTCTGATGCAACGATTCATGGCAGATATTTACCGTATGACCACGGTCAATCATGATCATCTGTTTGCATCGATGCTGAAAGCACTTCCATTTAACAAAATCTCCGAGGACGATTTTCGAAGGCGCGTATTTCTGCTTACCGATCTGGTCCCTGGCAGAACGCATGTCTTTTGTCACCAGAGTTTGGAGACTGGACAGGTTGCGCTTCTGACTGACGATCACTTTCACAAATACCGGGACTTTCTGGAGCTGGCCAGAGAGACCGGCGTTATCCGTAGCGAAAATGGACATCTGCATAGAATCCCGGTCAACTTTTCGACAAATAACGAGTTTCACCAGGTACGAATTGAAAATCCGCTAGGTGTTGCGGCAAACGAAGTGCTGCCGCTGTCGGGCCTTAGCAGCCAGGTGAGCTGGCTGGCGTGGCTGCCGGAAGTGATGATTCGGCGACGGGTCGTAAATGTACTGTTGCGTCAGGCGGTTGACCTGTTTGAAGCGGATTATTCGCGGTATCGGAATCCTGGAGAGTCCAAAGAGCAGGATGTCGGGATGCCGTTTCTGTTGAAGGGTACCTCACGGCGTTTAGGAATAGTTCTTGTGCATGGTTTTCTGGCGGCTCCCCGTGAAATGCTGGAGCTTGCAAATTATCTGCACAATAAAGGATTCTGGGTGTATTGCGTCCGGCTGCGCGGACACGGGACCTCACCTGAAGACCTTGCAATACGTACCGGAATTGACTGGATAGAATCTGTAGATGTAGGCTATGCCTTGATGAGTAATATCTGCAAGAAGGTGGTGGTGGGCGGGTTTTCTTTCGGAGGTGGCCTGGCATTGGATTGTGCAGCCCGGATTGAAAAGGTTTCAGGAGTATTTGCTGTTTCTCCGCCTTTTAGCCTGCAGGATATATCTTCACGATTCGCTCCGGTTGTAACAACCTGGAACAGACTCATGGATACTATTCATTTCAATGGAGCATCCAAGAAGTTCGTCAATATCGTCCCGGAGCGCCCCCAGATCAATTATGCACGGATCCCGGTTGCGGCGCTGTCGCAGATGGGTTATTTCATGAAAGAACTGGAACCGCGATTATCAAAGGTGAAGGTGCCGGCCCTGGTCGTGCAGGCCAACGGCGATCCGGTTGTTAATCCGGAGGGAACGGCGCTCCTGTTCAATCGACTTGGGACCAAACGTAAAAAATATGTGACTTTCGATTTT
>JBBQCH010000234.1:0-3386 GCA_038318485.1 Geobacterales bacterium | reverse complement strand
GTTACAACTCCGGGTGGTGTCGTAACAACTAAAAACTACAGTGTGAATTAGAGCAATCTGCCATATAAATGAAGCTTGTAAAAGCATGTTAATCAAACCTCCGGGGTAGTAATCCCGGAGGTTTTTTGCTATACGACTTGTTTGAAAATAGTTTTTCTTATATCGGCTTAAATATTTGATGGTGTTTAAATGAGGTGCTGGTAAGTTTTAATAGAAAGCGTGAAGTAAGGCGGGGTAATGAAATTGTTACCATTCTGAAAAAACCTCATTCACACCATGTCACCTGAACCAGGGTGTTTGACTGGTTATCAATCCGGTATAATTCTGAGGCACACACACCTGCAATCCAGATCAACTCACCTCCACTAACCAAAATTGGAATATGTTTGCGTCTGGATAATGGAATCTTCTTATCAATAAAAACATCCTTGACCTTTTTCCTTCCGGACATACCCAGCGGCGTTATTCGATCGCCAGGACGAAAGGTGCGGACCAGCCAGGGGAGGGGGGCCTTGTCGAGGTCGAAACAGGCGATATTGGCGGGCAGGTTTTTGAAGTCCGGTAGAGATGAACAGATGGTTATTTCCAGCGATCCGCCGCTTGGAAGTGGATAGCAGCCGGGGACTTTGATAGTAATCTCATCAAAGGCATCCGGAGTGGGTTCAGTTCTGAACCGTAGTTGAATCCGGTCGTATTCGCGTGCGGCAATCAAGTTCTGCGGCAGCGATATTTTGGCATTCGGGTGGGGTGAGTCAAGCAGTTGCAGGATTGCTTCGGTATGTTCCAGGCTGAATCCATCCAGATTTCCGGCCAGCTGTTTGAAAGCATGCCGCAGTACCCGCCGCTGCATTGCCAAATGGTTTGCCTTGAACTCAGTTATGCTGCAGGCAATCACGTTGTCATCACGGCGCCACGAATCTTCATAAACACCCTTCGCCAGTTTATCCAGCAAAGCATTTTCTTCGGCTATAATCGAAGCTGTAGTGTTCAGAGTCTGGCGGATGGCCGGATTGTACTGCTCCAGCAGCGGCAGCAGTTCGTGGCGGATCCGGTTGCGCAGAAAGGTAGTGTCCTGATTGCTGACATCTTCCCGCCAGTGCAGTCCACGCTCCGTCAGGTATCGTTCGATTTGTGCGCGGCTCAGGCCCAGCATCGGCCGGCAATAACCGCGCTGATTACGGTACTGCATACCGGACAGTCCGGTCATCCCGGAACCGCGCAGAAGTCTCATCAGTATGGTTTCGGCCTGGTCGTCGCTGTGATGGGCGGTTACAACAGCTACGGCGCAATACTTTTCCCGAATCTGATCCAGAAAGTTTATCCGGGCACGCCGACCGGCATCTTCAAGATTCAATCCCTCAGAGCGCGCCAGCGACTTGACGTCTACTCGTTGCAATTCAAAAGGTATTCCATAACTATCAGACAACTTACGGCAGAATTGTTCATCAGCATCCGATTCAACCCCTCTCAGGCAGTGGTTCAGGTGAGCGGCGATCAATTTCAGATTGTAACCGGGCAGATTGGACAGCAGATCCAGCAGGCTGGTTGAATCGGCACCGCCGGAGAGAGCCACGACCAGCGTATCATCCTTACGAAAAAGGTTCTGTTCCTGAATGGTGCGTGTAATTATGGAAAATAATTTCGAGTCGACGGTCACGTTCTACCCGGCAGGAGTGAAGCTGAAAAATATTGTTGTGCTTGTTTTGTTTTTAAGTCCCATTATTTGGTTCCGAAGACCATGTTCAGCATGAAGCTGAATAGACTGAAAAGAAGGGCTGCCAGGAAGGCTGATCCAAAACCGGTGACATGGAAACCGGATACCAGGAGTGCCGCCAGATAGAACATCAGGCCGTTGATCACCAGAGTAAAGAGTCCCAGTGTCAGCATCGTGACCGGCAGAGTCAGCAGAATAATGATCGGACGCAGGAAGGCGTTCAAAAGGCCGATCACCAGCGCTGCCACCAGCAGATCCTGGAAATGGTCGATCTGAATGCCGGGTATAAGTTTCATGACAAAATAAAGGGCAAAAGAATTCAGCACCCATTTCAATATCAGTCGTGTCATTTTGCCTCCAATTAATTACAACCAGCGCTTTTTTCTGAAGTAAACTATCATTAGCAGGGAAATGGCGATCATAATGCCCCACAGGGCAAAGTAACCATTGGGCCAATCCAGTTCCGGCATATGTTTGAAATTCATGCCGTAGACACCCACCAGGAAGGTCATTGGCATGAAGATTGTCCCTATTACGGTCAGAAACTTCATGACCTCGTTGGTGCGGTTGCTGATGCTGGAAAGATACAGATCCAGCATGCCGGAGAGTAGGTCGCGGTAGGTTTCAACCGTATCGATTACCTGTACGGTATGATCATAGACATCCCGGAAATAAACTCTGGTGGAATCCTGCAGCAGGTGGCTGTCGCCGCGTTCCAGAAAAGCGATCGCCTCGCGTAGCGGCCAGACCGTCTTGCGCAGAAATATGATTTCCTTCTTCAGCTCGTTGATCAGATGGAGTGTGTCTCGTTCCGGAGTCAGGGCCAGTTCTTCCTCCACATCGACAACCCGCTCGCCGAACTCTTCCAGGACGCTGAAATAACCGTCCACAATGGCGTCGATCAGCGAGTAGGCCAGATAATCGCTGCCCATACCGCGGATTTTGCCCTTGCTGGCGCGAATCCGCTCACGAACCGGATCAAAAGGGTCGCCCTGAATTCCCTCCTGGAAGGTGAAAATATAGTTCGGCCCCAGGATCAGACTGAGTTGTTCCGAACTGAAATCGTGCTCCACAGTCGGGCGCAGCATACGCAGCACTATGAAGAGATAGTCGCCGTAATCTTCGATTTTGGGACGCTGCACGGTGTTAACGATATCTTCCAGAACCAGCGGGTGAAATGAATGGCAGTCTCCCAGCCGTCTGATAACCTCAACATCATGCACACCTTCCACATTGATCCAGGTTACCCTGTCAAGCCCGGGCGGCAACAGGCATTCTTCAAGCTGTTGAAAGCGGTGCTCTTCGATCTTCGCCGAATTATAGGAGATCATGTTGATCTCCACCGATTCACTCGAAGTATCACCGATGTGCACCAGGCTGCCGGGCGGCAGTCCGGTCTTGATTGAACGCTTCTTATGGAATCTTTTTGCAATTAGCATTTTAGATGCCAAGGATGTCAGCCATACGCAGCAGATCTTCGTTCAGCTTTTTCTGCCCGCCATTGACCACCATCTCCAGCAGCGTCATGTTCAGCGAATTGGTCGCCAGTCCAACCATGACCCCTTGAGTCCCGGATAGCAGCAGATCAACTGCCTTGCGGCCGAAACGGCTGCCCAGAAGGCGATCGAAAACCGTCGGTGCCCCGCCGCGCTGATAGTGCCCCAGCACTGTT
>JBBQCH010000233.1:0-3424 GCA_038318485.1 Geobacterales bacterium | reverse complement strand
GTAAGTCCAAAAGCCGTGGTCTGGTATTCTATCGTCTCATGGAGCAATCTGTTGCAACCAAACCAGTTGTCTTAGATGATGTAACATTTGGTTATGACTGGCTAAATCACGGGAGGAGGAGCTAACTACCTACCCCATTTTCTCCAATTTCCTTCCAGCGCGGGGAATCGGCCAGAATCCCTCCGCCATACAACAAGGCAGCAGCCCCCAGATGCAAGTACGGATCACCGAGAATAGAACCAACATCGGCAGCTTTGTCCACTCCGTGTGAGCGATTCCTCTGCACTGCGTCTCTGATCTCGCCGTCGAAAGCGTAGGTCAGACCCACCGCTCCAGCCAGGCCCAGCGTCAGCAGCAGATTGCCGTTTTCAAGCTGAAATGGTGTCGTGGCAAAATCTTTTGTTTCTGCCAATAGCCGTTTTCCTGCTTTGCCGGCCTCACCTGATATCGAAATGGTTTCTGTCTCGCCGGCATAGGCTCCGATAGCAGGAATCGCCATCACCCAGCAGGCCAGCAGTAAAATAACAATCCTTCTTTTCATGATCTTTCCCGCTTTCGTTGAATAAAAAATATAAAGCACCAAACCGTACCAGCGCCGATCAGATCGGCCAGCAGGTCACCCCACTCCGCACTGCGGGTGTTTGTGAAAATTGCCTGTAAAACCTCGATCAGAAGCCCCAGCGAGATCCCGTATAAAAAAGCGGCCTGGGCTGCCCATCGGCAGGATTTTAACGAGAGAAAAGCGAACAGGGTTATAACCGCAATCGCAGCGGCATGATTCAGCTTGTCCCAGCCAAGACCAACCGCAGGCACCGACTCTGCCGGAATAAGCGACAACCAGAGCACCAAAAGTGTAAGGCCGGCACAAAGGGCCGGCCAAAAGAATTGACTGCAGTTTTTCTTAAGCACCTGTTTTTGAGCCACGCAAGCGAAGCATCCCCTTAAGATCGCTTTTCATTTCATCCATAATCGTGCTGTATTCAGGGGATAGTTTTGCCAGATATTCTTTGATAAAGACCCAAAAGAGTGCACAGAAGAAAGCTGTCACTGTCGACAATATCACAATCAGAGCACGCTTCGACTTGCTTTTGCGGAGCGGGGTCACCGCCTCGTCCAGTACCTGCAGTGAAGAGGAATCACGAGCCTCATTGATCTTGGCCATCTCATATTGCTTTGTCAGTTGTTCAAAAAGGGCTTCCTGAGTCTTCAATTCTCGCAGGCGACGGACATATTCCATCCCGATCGAGGGCACACTCCCGGCAGAAGGTATCACACCGCCGCCAGCGCCGCTCATTGCAGCCAACTGCCCTTTCATGCGGGTGATCCCGGCCAGCAGGCTCTTGACTTCGGGACTCTGATCGGTCATCGAATAACGCATGGCCGACAACTGTACCTCTTTGGTCACAATCTCCGCCTTGAGTCGGGCAATCCCCTCAATGGCAACAGCCGCCTGACTGTCAGCCTTGATGGTCTTGTTCTTTTCCTGAAAATCCCGCATTTCGGTTTCAGCAACCTTCAGATCATGTTTGACACCGGAAAGCCTCTTCTCCAGGAAACTCCGTTCCGTGCTGGCCTTGGTCAAGTTCAGCTTCAGGCTTATATTCTGTAGCTCATCGACGAATATATTGGCCAGCAGGGCCGCCTTGGCGCTGTAGACATTCTTGAGTGTCAGTGAATAGATTACGGAGAGGATGGCCACCGTGGCAGTGATCTTGACGATCAACGGCAGATTGCGTACGATCACCCGCAGCAGCTCCAGAAGGTTGATCTCTTCCTCGGCTTCGATCTCAGGGCGAATATCCAGGTTATCGTTCATAATTCATCCCCCTATCTCAGACCGATCAGAACGGTACCGGCGGTCAAGGCAACATTTGCCAGAATCTGGGTAATCTCCTTGATCTCACGCATCCATGAAATCCGGTCCAGTTTCTGCGGGACAACCAGGGTATCGCCAGCCTCCATAGGTTATGAAAAGAAGCTGCCAACATTCCAGCGCTGACCATCTTCGCTCCAGTGAATCCCGAAAGAGGACTGCTGACGGCTGAAGACCGATCCATCCGCTTTTATGATATACATCTCTGAATCGTCAGCGTCGTTGACCGGACCACCCGATTTTTGCAGATAACGGTCCACATCCTGCCCTTCCATATATACAAAGGAGGTTGGATTGTAGACCTGCCCCAGAACGCTGACCACACCCGGACGAGGCGGGATTTCAAGCTCGTCGCCCCCCTCCAGCGCCAGATGGTAACTGCTTTTTTTGATATCTGCCAAGGATGACAATCGCATGACCACGCGCCCCTCCGCTTTCAGGCCTTTCATGCGTTCCGCGCTTTTCAGCAGTGAATCGAGGGCGCTCTTGGCCGCTTCCAGTTCTTCTTTCGAAGTTGACAGCGAAGCCAGAGCCGCCTGTTTTTGCAGGATATCCTTTTCGCTCTTCGCAATGATTTCATCCATCCGCTTCTGTTGCATTTCACGTACGGAACGCCGGGTGAACTTGGCGCCACGCAGGTAGGCCTTGTCGGTGTAGCCTCCGGCCCTCTCGATCACCGAGCTCAGTTTTTCGCCGCGAGCCACAGAATAGACACCCGGGAAACGAACCTCGCCCTTCAGCTTGACAAAGCTGTCAGTTGATTCCTGCCAATCGGTAACGCCCCGCACGATTAAAACATCATCGTTTTGCAGCGGCAGATTGTGTGCAGCATCACCAGCCAGAGCCTTGCCGAGATCAAGCTGCAGACGGGTTGACTGTGCCTTGTCACCAGTGATGACTACCCGGCTCAGTTCGGCCCGGTCCAGAAAGGCATTGGGTTTGGCGCTGCCGGCAGCTGTCACCAGATCGCGCACCGACATGCCGGGGTAATAATCGTAGGTACCGGGATTGACCACCGCGCCATTTACCGCCACCCTGGGCTTTTCCTCCATCACCAACCTTGAATAGACCTTGACGGTATCCTGTTCCTGCAGCAGCAGATCATCAGTCATATTTCCAGTCAAAGCACGACGCAGACTGACGGTAATCAGTTCCCGGCGAAACTCGGGGGGAGACATGCGGGTTATTTCAATCGAATCAAGGTATGATTCGGGAAGCAGCGCCTGGGTGGACGGGATCAGATCGATCAGACGCATACCCTGGCGAAACTGGTATTCGCCGGCCTGCTGTACGTTCCCTTTCAATACCACGACCTGCCGGATCGCCTCATGAACCGGAAAAACCTTTACCATGTCGCGATCCTTTAGTGCGACACTCCCCAAAGTTTTCTTTGCATCGCCCTCTTTAAGGTGGCGGTTTCAAGTTCCAAGTGCAAAAAGTGCAGCATGATGCTGTTTGAAATTAAAAGCGTCTGGAGTGAAGATCTCTGCAGGGCACCTGAATCCTAAAGTTTTGCGGGGCCTGGTGTTTAGTTTCCAGGCAATCGCATCG
>JBBQCH010000232.1:0-3429 GCA_038318485.1 Geobacterales bacterium | reverse complement strand
AGGTCGCGCAGTCCCTCCAGTTCCTTCATACGCACGGTATGGTCCTGTTCCAGTCGGACATATTCTTTTTTGATGGCTGAATCCGGGTTTAAATAAATGTGTCCAGAGGTGCCGTCCACAATGATTTCATCCTTGACATTGGCGGCGGACATCAACCCCTCGACACCCAGTACTGCCGGAATTCCAAGTGATTTGGCCATGATGGCGGCGTGCGAGTAGGCATTGCCCTTTTCGGTGACGATCCCCAGAATTTTGTCGTGGTCTAGCATGGCCAGGTTTGACGGAAATATCTCTTCAGCCACGATCACCCTTTTTTCTTTCAGCGCAATGCCGTTTGTGTCGTTGCCGGAAATTACGTCAATAATGCGGCGGCCGATATCGTCCATGTCAGCCGAGCGTTCTTTCAGATAGGGGTCGGCCATGGCGGAAAAAGCCTGGATGTAATGCTGGACAACATCGTGAACAGAACGGGTAGCTCCCAGTCCATTTTCTATCAGGTCGGTCACTTTGGTCGAAAAACCGCGGTCCTCAAGAATCATCAGGTGGGTATGAAAAATGGCGGCATCGTCGGCTGAGAGGGTATCACTGACCCGTTTTTCCATGTAAATTGTCTGTATTTTGGTCTTTTCCAAGGCAAAGTTGAATTTTTCCAGCTCTTCTGATTTGCTGCCTACTTTAGCCAGGTTTACAACTTTGTCGTTGAAGCGATCGAGAATATAAACCTTGCCGCGGCTGAAACCTCCTGATACCGCGGTGCCGGGCAACATCCGGGAAGTGACTCGATCGACAGGAATCTTTGATATGTTTTCGAAATTAGCGGTGCCGTTTTTGACTTTGGCGAGTTCCTGCTCAAGCCAGGCCCGCTCCAGTTCCTTGTTCTGAATGGAGTCCAGCAGGCGTGCATTGTGAATGATGCTTCCAATCTGGAAGGTGATCGTGCGCAAGGCGCTGATCTCGTCATTACTGAAGCTGCGTGCTTCACGGGTCTGGACGACGATCGCTCCAATCGGTGCTTTATGTTCAAACAGCGGCAGACCAAGAAACGAGAGGAATTTTTCCTCCTTAGCCTCCTTGAAATACTTGAAACGAGGATGCGACGGTGCATTGTCAGTCATAACCATTTCGCGATTTTCCACCGCCAGGCCGGTCAAGCCTTCATGCACTTTCATGGAAACCCGGTTTACGGATGCCTTTGACAAACCTTTGGTCGCCTTCAGCACCAGTGTTTCGCCGTCAGCTTCCAGCAGATAGATTGAGCAGACATCGCTGTTCATACGTTTGGCAATCAAAGTTACAATGTTGTCGAGTGTTTCCTGCAAATCGTGCGAATGCAAAATTATAGTACTTATGTCTTCGAGAGTGCGAAGGCTGAGAGATTGCTGGGTTTCCTTCATGCATATGCTCCGTTGCACTGAATTTTGGTCGATTATAGAGGATTGTTAATGGAATGTAAAATACTGATGGCTTATATACGCTGGAAAATTTACTGCGTGTCTGCTATTTTGTCTCATTGATTACTATCAATCAACATCAAACGAGAGAGGAACGGTTATGAGCGAAACTATTATTGATGCAAACATAAAAAAAGGACTGGATCTGCTTGATTCCGGCAAGGTTTCTGAGGCAATAGTTGTACTGGAAGAATACTGGGCCGGACACAAAAATGAGCCGGACAGCTGGTTTTTCCTTGGGGATGCTCTGGCCGAAAACGGGCAGTTGAATGATGCCATTGAGCGCTACCGGAAAGGGTTGAAGCTGGCCCCGGAAGATGTGGATGCGCTTACTACTCTAGGTGATATGCTCTTTGAAGACGGTAAACATAAGGATGCCATTGCCTGCTACAAAAAAGTGCAGGATATAGATCCGAAGGATGCTGATGCGCTGGTCAGTATCGGTTTGGTGCACAACAGTCAGGATCGCACTGACGATGCCATAAAGGCATTTAACCAGGCTCTTGAGCTGGAGCCGGATAACGTTTTTGCATGGAATGCGCTGGGGGATGCACTTTATGGCAAAGGGGATGTTGAGGGTGCGATCAAAGCTTTTGAAAAAGGGGTTGAGATAGATCCTGAAGATCCGGCTGCCCACTTTAATCTGGGTGAGTTGTATTATGATCTGGAAGAGTTGGAGGAAGCAGAAGAGGAGTGTCTGGAAGCTGTGAGTCTGGACCCGGCCTACGGCATGGCCTACCTGACTCTGGGTGGTATCTGCATGGATCAGGACCGTACCGCAGATGCGATCGCCTTTTTTGAAAAGTACCTGAAATACGAAACTTCATCACAGGCCGCCGACATGATTGCCGAAGTCAAGGCGGTTGTGGAAGGTCTCAAGGAAGAGTTGAAAGGTTAAATGATGAGTGAGATCAAGCCGTTACTAATAGATTCACATGCCCATATCTACTACCGTGATTATGTCGGCGATTTTGACGATATGCTGGCGCGTGCCTCAGATTCCGGGGTGGCGGCCATGCTGGTGGTGGGTACTGACATCGAATCCAGCCGCGAGTCAGTCGAACTGGCTGAAAAATATCCGCAACTGTATGCTTCAGTCGGTATTCATCCGCATGATGCAGGCCGTGTCACCGATAAGTGCTATGATGTTATCCGCAATTTGGCCCAATCCAGCCCCAAGGTTGTAGCAATCGGCGAAATAGGTCTCGATTATTATCGTGACCGATCTCCCCGAGACGCTCAGGAAACTGTTTTTCGCCGCTTTCTGAAGTTGGCTGCTGAATTGGAAATGCCGGTTATTGTCCATGACCGTGACGCACATGAAAGGGTTATGGCTATCCTGGGTGAAGAAACCGTGCGACGCGGAGTCCTGCATTGCTTCTCGGGAGATGCTGCCATGGCGGCCCAGGCGATTGGAATGGGATTTTATATTTCGATTCCCGGAACCGTTACCTATCCGTCAAACGAGGCGCTGCGGGATGTGGTGCGCGCCGTCAGTATCGACCGGATGCTGGTGGAAACCGATTGCCCTTACCTTACCCCGGTACCTTTTCGCGGCAAGCGCACTGAACCGGCCTATGTGAGGATGGCGGCCGAAAAAGTTGCCGAGCTTAAGGGGTTGACGCTGGCTGACGTTGGCCGGATTACGACCAAAAACGTACGCGATCTGTTCGGTATCCGGCTTTGGGACCAATCCACCAAGATCGCCTACCGCATCCGGAATTCACTCTATCTGAATATCACCAACCGCTGCTCAAATCGTTGCAGTTTCTGCGCAAAATTTGACGATTTTACCGTCAAGGGGCACAACCTGCTGCTGGATGGCGAACCTTCTTTCGAAGAGGTCATGGCTGCTGTCGGTCAGCCGGAGGGTATTGATGAAGTTGTGTTCTGTGGTTATGGAGAACCATTGATCAGGCTTGATCTGGTCAAACAGGTCGCGGAGCAGCTTAAACAGCGCGGCTACCAGATCCGCATC
>JBBQCH010000231.1:0-3448 GCA_038318485.1 Geobacterales bacterium | reverse complement strand
AAATCGCTGGCAATCAGCGTTGGCGGCGGGAACGCAACCAGGTCGATACGGATCGGTATCGTGCCGGTTGACGGCAGGATATTGTTGATAAATATGTCAAGTTTTGCTGATGCAATTGCAGCATTAAGCGGCACTCCGCCTGCGCCGCTCAATGGGAAATGCAGGAACGCGCGATATTCCGTCAAAGTGAGCGGATCTATTCCGGCATACACAGGAGATATGCCCTGGGTTATGGTGTAAATGTCCACATTGTTCACAGTATCCAGCGCAATGTCGCCGTCAATCGCCGGATTACTGAGAATTTGTGTGACAATAGTCGGTGGGATGACAACTACCGTGGTTGAACTATCACTGCCACACCCCGCCAGGGCCAGTATCATGAACAGCATAATTACTGCAGCAATTCTTCTTTTCATGGCAATCTCCTTTGTTGTTTTTCCTGTCAGCATGTGAAGTGAATCCCATTACCAAAAATGAATCAGCATAAAATTAACTGACAGGGGGCGAATCGCTTCACCTCCTGTCAGCATAACTCCTGAACACCTGTTGAAAAGCACATAATAGAATTAACCTTCAAACGCCTTAAATCACGGGGCTAACGGTATATCCAGCCTGGCATTTGTGCCTGTCAGATTTGGCGTTGCAATCCTGGATTGTGTCGTATACCCGGCCAGAATGAAGGTGAAGTAATAAGGGCTGCCGACACCTGTCGGGGGGGATACCCATTGATAAAAACCATTTACATCCGTGGCATTTGTAATGGTCGCAATCAAAGTTCCAGCAGCATTGGTTTCTCTTACCTCAATTGTAACATTCGCCAATTTCAATGGCGTGGTGGCGTTATTGTCTGTGACATAAATGTCGACTTTGCCCTGCCCCTGGACAAATTGTTCGACGCCGCCACCACCGCATGCGCTGATCAGTAAACTGGCGATAATCAGTAAAGACGAAACAACGGTTATTTTTAGTGCGGTTCTCATGATATTCTCCTTTGTTGCTCTGGTAAAAAAACACTCCGATACGTACATCCTTCTTTGCATTGAGCCCGGTAGAACTGGTGGCGAACGTTTTCGTGCTTTGCAATGTTCACTCAGGGATCAGATACCTCGCTGCTATTGCCCTGAAAACTTAACAGCAATTACTCCTCGGTCAGCTTTTAAAAAACGGTATGACCCGGGAAGAAACAACAGCTTGTAATAGATAAAAAGCAAACAGCGTGCCAGAGGCTATCTGCGGGTACTGACAGGCGTAATAGATTGTTTTTGCTGTATAAAATTGAGGTTGAACATTCCAGGTGCGGCGGAGAAGTCGTAAGAAATGCCCGTCTGTCTTAACATAACTGTTAGATGTGACGGGCAATGTTGAGGCTGATATTCATTCTGAAATAGGCAGTTACTAATTAAAACTCAGAACCGGAAGTAGTCGCTCGATGCGAGTACACTTTGATTTTTCCCCGGGTTAATTGCTATTTTGCCAATACCCGTGCCAGATCCAGCAGATGCAGATCCAGCGTCTTGATGTTGGCAACGACTTCGGCAAGCGGTGTAGCCGTTATCTCGCCCTTGAGCAGCCCTGCCAGTACCCCGTGCTCCCCGCTGGCCAGATGTTCCGTAGCCGCCGCACCAAGCTGAGTGCCCAGCAGACGGTCAAATGATCCCGGAGCGCCGCCCCGCTGCACATGGCCAAGCTTGGTCACTCGCAGTTCAAAACCAAACCGATCACGATTAACTTTGAAGTACTCCTCCATACCAACAGCGTTGTATTCGGCGCCCTCCGCAACAACCACGATGGCGTGCGACTTGCCATTGTTGTAGGCTGTGCGCAGATCAGCCGCTATCTCCTCCGGGTTCGACTCGACCTCGGGAATGACCACCGCTTCAGCACCACCGGCAATGGCAGCCATCAGGGCCAGATATCCGCATTTGCGACCCATCACCTCTACGATGAACATACGGTGATGGGAGGAAGCTGTAACCTTAAGCCGGTCAATTGCCTCCAATGCAACATCCAGGGCGGTATTCACCCCGATGGTGATATCTGATCCACTCAGGTCGTTGTCGATGGTTGAAGCCACACCAACGATTGGAAAACCTTTTTGTGACAATGCGAGAGCCCCGGTCTGGGAACCGTTGCCCCCGATGACGACCAGGCCTTCGATTCCTTTCTGGTGAAGCTGGGACAGTGCCTGCAGTTGCCCCTCCTCGGTCTTGAACTCTGGACAGCGGGCGCTGCCGAGCATGGTGCCGCCCAGCTGGATAATACCGCCCACATCCCGAACCCCCAGTGGGACGAAATCGCCCGAGATCACACCGGCGTATCCGTGACGGACGCCGAACACCTCCCAGCCATGAGCGATTCCGGTCCGCACCACAGACCGGATGGCTGCGTTCATGCCGGGGGCGTCTCCTCCACTGGTTAATACGGCGATACGTTTCATACTTACTCCTGATCGGGTTTGAATGTTCCCTAAGTTGTATTTAACTCATTTTAGGCTGACTCTTTATTCGAGGGAGGACGCACCATTTCAACTCTTAATGGGTGGGCACTGTCGAGATGAACATCACGCTGGGGGAAGGCGAGAACGATATTCTCCTCGGCGAAGCGCTTATCGATCATGAAACGGAGATCGCTGGCCACCTGCAACGGGTTTACTTCCGGGCCGTAATCGATCCAGAAGTAGAGTGCAAAGATCAGGGCATTGTCGCCGAAATCTTCAAAAAGGGCCTCAGGCGCAGGCTCCTTCAGAATCAGGCCATGTTCTTTGCCGCACTCCTCAAGGATGTCTCGAACCACTGTTGTCGGAGATCCGTAAGAGACTCCGACCTTCACAATCCGCCGCAACTTGGCATTGGTGTGGGTCCAGTTGGTCACCTTGTTTTCGAGAAACATCGAGTTCGGAATCACTGTCTCAACACCATCGAAACCAAGGACGGTCGAGGCCCTGATGTCCACCGTCACGATCCTCCCAACCACACCATCAACGTCAATGGTATCCCCTACCTTGACATTGCGCTCCAGCAGAATCAGGATACCGCTGATGAAATTCTTGATCAGCGTCTGGGTGCCGAAGCCGACGCCGATGGCCAAGGCGCCGCCAAGGAAGGCGAAGACGGTGAGGGGGATGCGCGCAAGATTGAGTGTGATGATCATCAGGATGAATACGGTCAGTGCCAGCAGCCAGCGACGGATGACATTGGCCTGATGCTCGCCGACGCCGAAGCGGGTAGTCATTATCCGTTGAACTCTGCGGCCCAGAAATGCCGCTATCCAATAGCCGACCAGAAAAATGAAGATTGCGCCAACACTTTTGCCAACCGTCACCCCGCGTGACGTAATAACCTTCTGCCCCGCAACCTCCACGCTGTCTTCAATGGAGAACAGTTCGAAGCGCCATACTTTCCCGAGTATCTCCGGAAACGCACTGAGCCAGTCTCGTGTCCTGTCCGTG
>JBBQCH010000230.1:0-3485 GCA_038318485.1 Geobacterales bacterium | reverse complement strand
GAGCAGATGGATGACAGCGAATAACACCATTGCCTGGCCTGTGATCGCCATCACGATCTTTCTGCCGATTGAAGACGTGAGCAGTTGCATAGCATTCCTTCCTTTTAAAGATTTGATACTGCGGGATTAAATAAATCAGAGCTTTAGGAGACTAGAAATTCCAAGGGGGACCACGCCAGAGAAATCTGGAGAAAACCACCATTTCAACCTCCTTTTATAAGTATTTGATGCGGCCTTTGAAATTTTAGCTCTTATCAAACTCCCGATATTTTATGACGCGCATAGTAGCCACCGTTATAAAAAATTGCAACTATTTTATGTATACAGGATACAATTTGGGTGCAATCTCAATAGCAAAAAAAACATAATCATCTTAATCAATTTTTAGCATACATGAGACCTCAATACACCTCACTATCGTTCGAGCTATTTTTTAACAACAATTAGTATTGTTACAATAATTAGCGTTAGACATCACAAACCGCCCTATATAATAAAATAATTTTACTACGTTGATCTAAAACGTCTTACCCAAATAAAACCATTGCTATTAAATTTATTTTAGTAAGTCATGCTACAAAATTTCTTGTAGAATTTGCTCTGGCTCAGCTTTCATTGCGAATATCGCCCTGACACAGGGATCCTTACGGATTTTCAAGTTCAAACGAAAAAAGGCCTGACTCCACTCGATGGAATCAGGCCTTTTTTCGTTTGAACAATTTGGCAGCAGATTATGCTGAAAGATCTTTTAGTGATTTACCGGGGGAAAACTTTCCACTTGTTTTTGCTGCTATTTGCATCTCTTCCCCAGTTTTAGGATTTCTACCAGTTCTTGCAGCGCGTGTTGCAGCACTGAATACACCGAATCCAACCAAGGCTACCTTGTCGCCGGACTTGATGGCGGTGGTAACTTCATCAATAAAAGCATTTAGAGCTTTTTCAGCCTGTGTTTTAGTTAGTTCTGCGCTTTCTGCCATTTTTGCTACCAGTTCAGCTTTAGTCATGATTCCTCCAAAGATTGGTATAATTTTAGTCCTTATAACACAATAGGTTAATTGAATGCCAGCTTCTTTGTTGAACAAACAACCGAAATTTATTTCGGAATATCTATCCTTTTAACCCAGCTTCTTTGGCCAGAGCACTCCATGCGGGCAAGCTAAACTCAATCATACTTTTATTGACACAATATGCGATACGGAAAAATCCGGGTGCACCGAAACCGGCACCCGGTACAAGCAGGATGTGATGTTTCTGGGCAAGCTTGACAAATTCAACGTCATCAGCCAGTGGTGATTTGGGAAAAAGGTAGAATGCACCATCCGGTTTTACAATACTAAACCCCATGCCGGTCAATTCATTCACCAAGAGATCACGCTTGGCCTGGTACTCTGCAATATCCACTGATTCGTATTGCAGTTTTGCCACTAAACGCTGCATCAATGCAGGAGCATTGACAAAACCAAGTACCCGGTTGCTAAAAACCGCTCCCTCCATAAACTGTAAAGCCGTCGCCATACGTGGGTTGGCTGCCAGATAGCCGATGCGTTCACCAGGCAATGCCAAATCTTTACTGTGCGAGGTGACAATAACGGAACTTTCCACCAATGGAAAGATGTTGGGAACATGTTTGCCATCGTAGGCGATACGGGCGTAGGGCTCGTCGGAGATTACGTAGATCAGGTGCCCGGTACGCTCATGAATTTTCTTCAAGACATCACCCAAGCACTTCAAACTTTCGGCTGGGTAAATAACACCGGTAGGATTGTTGGGTGAACAAATAATGATCGCGCGGGTTTTGGGTGTGATTGCTTTTTCTATTGAATCAATATCAAGTTGAAATGTGTCATGGTTTGTCCAGACTTCCACCGGCACTCCGCCGTGGTTATCAATGTAAAATTTATATTCCACGAAGAATGGTGCAAGAATTATAACCTCTTCGCCTGGATTGAGAATGGTTTTAAGTACAACGTTAAGGGCTCCGCCAGCCCCACAGGTCATAACCACGTGCTCTGCACCGACTGCCAGACCAGAGTCATCAGAGAGTTTTTTAGCAACCGCCGAACGCGTCTCGGCATAACCGGCATTGTTCATGTAACGATGCATGCCAGGCAGCGGATTTCGAACCAAAGCCATTAATTCACGTTCAAAGGCTTCCGGCGGTTCTACATCCGGATTCCCGAGAGTAAAATCATAAATTTTGTCTGCACCGACCTCCAGTCTCAGGCGTTCCCCCTCCTCAAACATCTTGCGGATCCAGGATGATTTAGATATGTGACTGGCAATCTTAATGGCAATAGCCATAACTTTTCCCTCCGTAGCAATTTTCTGATATGATAAATTGCTTGGAATTCTACAACATATTCTGGAGAACTCAATGGAAATTCCAGCTTATCCTGAATCAAGACCAATAGACATGCTGGATAAAAAGTTACTTGACAGAACATTTTTAAAGATTCAACCTCGAATTTCCGAATTAACCTTCGCTGGTTTATACCTTTTCAGAGTTGCCCATAATTATCATTTAACGATGGTTAAGGATTCGATTGTCATTCTTGGAAAAGGTTATGATGGAACCGGATATTGTCTGCCACCATTATGCGGAAATATATATAATGCTCTGACAGTTTTGTTTAACGACAACCGTATTCTATATGGTGCCGATGAATATTTTTTGAAAACTTATTTAACAACTGACAAGGCCATTGTCTCAGAGGAACGGGATTCCCACGACTACCTTTACCTGCGTGAAGAGCTGGCATCATTACCAGGAAATCGCTTTCACAAAAAGAAAAACCGGATAAATTATTTTACCAATCGTCATAAATATGAAGTCGTAAATTATTCCGATCAATACTGCGGCGGTTGCCACAAATTATTAAATGGCTGGCTGTTGGCTGTTCGTGACAAATCAAATATGTCGCTGGAGATGGAAGTTTCTGCAACATCTGAAGCTTTGTACAACGCAGATAAACTAGGTTTGAGCGGGGTTGTCGTCACCGTGGAAGGCACCGTGGTCTCTTTTGCACTTGGTGAAAGACTTAATCAAAACACCGCTGTTTGCCACTTTGAAAAGTCGGATTCATTTAAAGAAGGTCTTTCACAATTGATTAATAGAGAATTTGCAAGGCTTTTGTTCGAAGAATGTCGCTTTGTCAACCGAGAACAGGATTTGGGTGAAACAGGGTTGCGCAGAGCCAAACTTTCATACCATCCAATCGAGCTTGTAAAAAAATACAGGGTAACTCCCGTAAGATCATAATCCTGACAAACAGAATAAGTCTTTTAACAAAATTATTTTCCCACTGAAAAGCGCAGAAAACAATTTCTAACCTACTAAAGATTTTGTTGCACATTGACATATAACATTGTATAAGAAGCGTTCTTTTAAAGACGGCATCAGTGCCGAAATCTCCTTGCTCCGGGTAGGACCGGGGCTCGAATCCGTGAGGAGGATTATCAACATGAGGAAGTACGAAACAATTTTC
>JBBQCH010000229.1:0-3510 GCA_038318485.1 Geobacterales bacterium | reverse complement strand
GCAGAAAGCGGTTGTGATCCTGCTGACTCTGCTGCACCTCGGTATCAAGAACATCAAACTGGGACCAACACTGCCGGCCTTCATCACCCCCAATGTTCTGGGCTTCCTGGTTGAGAACTTCAACATCGCGCCGATCACTACTGTTGAAGCCGATATGAAGGCGATCCTCGGGTAATTGAAGAGTACCTGCAAAGGCGAATCATGAACGCCTCGCGATTCACTGCGGGGCGTTCATGGTTTTGGCCTTGCCTTTTCAGCAGACGAGCGTTGGATGAATGTTAACAGCTTGCGAAACAATTATTAGAGATCTCCGCATAAATTTATTTGAAGGTATCAACAGTAGCAAAGCGAGCAATTCATGATGAAAAAACAGGTTGTCATTGCAGGCATGGGGTTTGGTGGTATCCGTGCTGCACGCGTCCTTGCAGGCAAAGGTCACGATGTCATTCTTGTTGACCGGAACAATTATCATCTGTTCCAGCCGCTGCTTTACCAGGTTGCAACGGCCGGACCGGAACAGGTCGTGCTGCATGACGGCACAGTCATTTCTGCGCACACGCTCTTCTGGTCGGCGGGGGTAAAGGCTGCGCCAATAGCTACCGCTCTGGAGACTCCCGGCAAGTCAGGAGGCAGAATCACCGTAGAACCGGATCTGACTCTTTCAGGGCATCCTGAAGTCAATGTCATCGGTGACATGTCTTACCTGGAACAGGACGGGGACGTTCTTCCCATGACTGCACCGGTTGCCATGCAGATGGGCATCTACGACGGAAAATCGATCCTGGCGAAGGAGACCGGCACACCCCTCCGTCCCTTTAGATACCTTGACAAGGGAAACATGGCCACCATCGGCCGTAATGCCGCGGTAGCGAGCGCCTTCGGCATGGATTTCCGGGGCTACCTGGCCTGGCTTGTCTGGCTGCTGCTTCACCTCTACTATCTGATCGGATTCCGCACCGCATCGTCGTCATGCTCAACTGGGTCTGGTACTACTGGTTTCATGAACGTCAGGTACGTCTCATCACCAGGCTGGAAGCCGGGTAAACTTCAATAAAAAGCAGATTGTTACTCCACTGGGCAGGCTTGATCTGCAAAAGGAATCTGCGTGAGGAAGCTGGTTATATGAATCTACTTTCAACAAAAAATGCAAGTAACATACGGATCGTTGTGCAGTGGTGCTTTATGTTGTGGATGGTTGGCATCGGCATCCGTTTCGGCATGTTTGTCAACTCTATTAATAGCGGCGACACCGTTCCAATGGTTTCCCGTCCGCCCGGGGTGGAAGGCTTTCTGCCCATCGGAGCACTTACCAGTTTGAAATATTGGCTGGTTACCGGGACAATCCACCCGGTTCACCCCGCAGCAGTGGTTATTTTTCTGGCTATCCTGATGACGAGCCTGGTTGCAAAGAAATCTTTCTGTTCCTGGCTCTGTCCGGTGGGGACACTTTCCGAAGCTGTTCACAAGCTGGGCCGGCGGCTGTTCGGCCGGAATTTCCAAGCCTGGCACTGGCTGGACATCCTCTTGCGGGGTGTCAAGTATCTTTTGCTTCTGCTATTCGTGAAATTCATCCTTCTGGACATGTCGCTTGCAGCGTTGGGTAGTTTTCTGGATGCTCCCTACTGGGCTGTCAGCGATGTCAAAATGCTCAATTTCTTCACCCATATGACCATGGCCACGATAGTGGTGTTGACGATTCTGACCTTGTTGTCACTCTTATATAAAAATTTCTGGTGTCGTTATCTTTGCCCCTATGGGGCATTGCTCGGCCTGGCAAGCATCGTCAGTCCTTTTAAAATCAGACGGAACGAGACAGGCTGCACCGGGTGTAAAAGTTGTTCCGTAGCCTGTCCATCCGGCCTTGCGGTTCATTCAAGCAAAGCGGTTTCTTCTCCGGAGTGCACCGGCTGTCTCACCTGTGTGGTACATTGTCCCGAGCATAATGTTCTCGCCATGCAGCCCGTCTTCTGGAAACGGCCTCTACCGGTGTGGGTTTATCCTGCGGTGGTTGTGCTGGTCTTCATGTCAGTGATAATTGCCGGAATGGTCAGCGGTCACTGGCAGAGCTCCTTGAATTACGCCGATTATCAACGGCTCATCCCGCTCGTGCCGTACCTGAGTCATTAAGTCAACCGGTAACTACATGAAAAATGTATTGCAATCATTAAAGACGGTCACTTATCGATCAGACTAGAATATGATTTTTTTGCTTGACCAATTGCTTGTGACTCAATATCATGTGATCATACATTCACATGAGGTGGTAATGTTAGAAAAGAAAAACACAAGTATCCGTAAGGAAGAAATTGTCTTGGCGGCTCTTGAAGTTGTCGGCTGTAAAGGGGTGCGTGCCCTCACTATTGCAGCAATTGCGTCTTCTGCCGGAATGAGTGAGGCAAATATTTATCGTCATTTCAGCGGTAAAGAAGCGATTTATTATGCCATGGCAGAGTTCATCGGAAGTGAGGTAATGGGCAAGGCTGCCGCGATTGCCGGAGGGAGTAGGAAACCGCTGGAAAAACTGGAGACCATATTTACTTCCCACATTTCTCTTATTGTCGACCATCCCGGAATTCCGCGCTTTGTTTTCTCGGATGATATCCACATTGGTCACCAGGACGTAGCACGTTATCTGGCGCTGCGGATCGGGAGCTATGTTGAAACGATAGCGGGCATTATAGCAGCAGGAATAAACGAAGGGGATCTGAATCAAAAGATGTCATCACGGGAAACGGCGCTTACTTTTCTTGGAATGATACAGATATCTGCGCTGCGCTGGACAATCGACACTGCATCAATAGATATACGTGGTGAAGCTGAAAAACTCTGGAAGAATTTTGTAAGCTTGATAAGCTGATTTTTTTTACTGCTTATGTGAATATTAATTCGCATAAAATCCAATATTGTGGATATAGGTATCTGTTATGAAACCTGTCGTGATGTGCCTGCTGATAGTGATTTTTTCGACTCAGCCCCTTTATGCCGATATACCGCTGACGCTTGATGAAGCACTGGAAACGGCTCAGAAAAACCACCCCCTGATTATTGAGGCCAAGGAAAATCTGAATGGTGCTGAGGCGAGAACCGGCCAGGTGTTGGCCAATTATTATCCGCAGATCAACATTTCAGCGGACTGGAGCAAGGGACGAACTTTTCTTACGGCACTGGAAAACACCAGAATGACGGAAGTCTCTACCGCAGCACTTTATCTGAAGCAGACCATATACGATTTCGGACGTACAAGCGGCGCTGTTGATGCTGCCCGCAACAGTCGCGAAGCTGTCGAAAAGACTCTTGTCGTAACACGACAGGACCTTGCATTACGGGTGAAAAGCGCCTTCTATCTGCTGCTGGCTGCCGAAAAGCAGGTTATTGCCGTAACTGAAACGGTCAAGTCCCGTGCTGATGTCCACCGGCAGGCGCAGGAATTCTTCAATCAGGGCATCAGGGCCAAAGTTGATGTTGCCAGGGCCGAAGCGAATCTCTATTCAGCAAAAACAGCATTGATCA
>JBBQCH010000228.1:0-3544 GCA_038318485.1 Geobacterales bacterium | reverse complement strand
GCAGCCGATGAAAGAAGAACACCTGCTGACCGGACTGCTGGAGCCGACCAACGAACCATATGCCATAGCCAAAATTGCCGGCATCAAGATGTGCGAAGCATACAACCGCCAGTACGACACAAAGTTTGTGGCCGTCATGCCAACCAACCTGTATGGTCCTGGTGATAACTTTCACCCGGAAAACAGTCATGTCCTGCCGGCCTTGATCCGTCGCATTCACGAAGCCAAGCTTCAGAATTCTCCTGAGGTTGTGGTCTGGGGCAGCGGTACACCGCGTCGG
Organism: Geobacterales bacterium; assembly: GCA_038318485.1. Taxonomy (GTDB): domain Bacteria; phylum Desulfobacterota; class Desulfuromonadia; order Geobacterales; family Pseudopelobacteraceae; genus JACRCG01. The sequence continues at coordinate 3,264 of JBBQCH010000228.1, read as the reverse complement.
GAGCTGTTATATGTGGATGACATGGCCGAAGGCTGTTTGCATTTGATGGAACTGGCTGAGGAGCAGATTGGAGCGGAGCTGCTCAGTTATCCCAAGCCCTGCTTTGTGAATCTGGGAACTGGTGAAGATGTTACCATTCGTGAACTGGCGGAAACAGTCAGTAAGGTTGTCGGGTTCCAGGGGAAACTGGTATTTGATGCCGGCAAGCCGGACGGAACTCCCCGCAAGCTGCAGGATGTTTCAAGGATGCATGGTCTGGGTTGGCGGCATAAGGTTGAGCTTGAAGAGGGAATAGACCGAACGTATCAATGGTATCAGGAGAACGTCGCATAATGAAACGCGCGCTGATTTGCGGCATATCAGGCCAGGACGGAACGTTCCTGGCCAAACTGCTGCTGGATAAGGGCTACGAGGTCCACGGTACTGCTCGTGATGCCCAAATGGCGACTTTCATTAACCTGTCCATTTTAAACGTTAAGAGCCGGATTACCTTTCACTCCATGGCTCTGAATGATTTCCGCAGTGTTTTACAGGTTTTGTCCAAAGTTCTGCCGGATGAAATCTACAACCTGGCCGGACAAAGCTCTGTCGGTCTCTCCTTCGACCAGCCGGTGGAGACGCTCGAAAGCATCAGTGTCGGCACGCTCAACCTGCTGGAAGTCATACGTTTCATTGGTCAACCCATGAAACTTTACAGTGCCGGCTCCAGCGAGTGTTTCGGCAACACAGGTGGTGAACCGGCCGACGAGGAAACACCTTTTCGGCCCCGTAGCCCCTATGCCGTGGCCAAAGCTACCGCCTTCTGGGAGGTGGCCAACTATCGTGAAGCCTACAACCTGTTTGTCTGTACCGGCATACTCTTCAACCACGAATCTTATTTGCGGCCGGAACGTTTCGTTACCCAGAAAATTGTCAAGGCTGCCTGCCGCATTGCCGCCGGGAGTGACGAGAAGCTGCAACTTGGCAATATTTCCATTGCTCGCGATTGGGGCTGGGCTCCTGAGTATGTCGAGGCCATGTGGCTGATGCTGCAGCAGGATAAGCCGCAGGATTATGTTATTGCCACCGGCGAGACCAATACGCTCGAGGATTTTGTTATTGAGGCTTTCAATGAAGTCGGGCTTGAATGGAATGATCATGTTATCAGCGATGCATCGTTGTTGCGCCCATCGGAGATAATGATCAGCAGGGGCAATTCTGAAAAAGCCTCGAAAGAATTAGGTTGGCAAGCCAGAAATCGGATGCAGGATCTGGTGCGGATGATGGTGGCAGCAATTCAAAATTAGGTAAAATCAGGGATACATCTCCTATTGTTTTTATGGGGGGATTGGTGTTAGTTGACAAATCAACAGCGTCCTCAGAACACCGGAGGTTTTGTTGAGTACCCCACACCGTTTTTTAAAGGTCAAGCGTAGTAAAAAGAGGAACTGCCATGACACTTAATTTCGACAACCTCTCACGCTGCATCCATACACTGAGCGCTCATTGCAGCATCTGGAACAGAGCGAGCCGGATAGTGATGATTATGAGGTATATCGCAATGCTGTCATCAAGGGTTTCGAACTTACACTAGAGACCTCTGGCAAGTTGCTTCGCAAAATCCTGCGTGATTATGTTGCCAACCCCCAAACGGTTAATGATCTGGTTTTTGAGGATCTTTTCCGCATGGGGGCACAATGCAACTCATTAACACTTCAAGATGTTGAACGATGGTTTGCCTATCGAGACAGCCGCAACAACATCGCTCACGATTATGGCGTAAAATTTGCCGAAACCGCACTCAAGCTGATCAAAGAGTTTCTGGTTGATGCCCGTAAACTTCACCATACGCTTAATGAACGGCATGGAACACAAAAGTGATTGACATCGACTCAAAGTATCTTGACGAAGTTCGTGCTATAACCACTCATTATAAGTCTGTTATAGAATTTGATGTTAAAAAACTCCATTTAAAACATCCAGAGGGTTTATAAATATGCTAACCAAGCGCCGCCTGATTGTTTTTCTATCTGATACTCTTCTGATCAGTCTTTCTCTCTGCTTGGCATTCCTGCTGCGCTTTGATTTTTCAATTCCCGCCGACCAACTTGAGTTGTTCTGGCAGTGCCTGCTGGTTGTGCTGGTGGTTAAGCCGCTGGTATTTGTAGTGACCGGATTTTACAACAGCCTGTGGCGCTATGCATCGGTTCAGGATGCCGTCGAAATCCTGAAGGGAGTGACATTTTCATCCGTATTGGCCGTTTTTACGGTTCTTTTTATGCGCCAGTTTACTCCGGTTCCGCGTTCCATATTTGTTCTCGACTGGCTACTGTTATTTGCGCTGCTGGCGACCAGCCGTCTTGTGTGGCGCATCTGGCGTGAGACTTACGTTATCGGCAGAAGCTGCGAAGGGCCGAGAACTTTTATTGTTGGCGCCGGGGTGGCTGGAAGCATGTTGCTGAAGGAAATCCGGCGCCAGTCGCATGCTCCTTATAACGTAATCGGATTTGTGGATGATGATTCGGAAAAGAAAGGAATGAAACTGCACGGTGTGCCGGTGCTTGGAACAACAAAAAGACTTAAGTCACTGGTCGTTACCAATGAAATAGAGAATGTTATTATCGCCATGCCCTCGACAGATGCGAAGTCCATTCGGGATATTATCGCTTCCTGTAAAAATGTTAACGTGACCTTCAAGACATTGCCTAGTATTGCAGAGTTGATAAGCGGTACGTTGACTGTGTCCCAGATCAAGAACGTTGAGATTGAGGACCTTCTCGGGCGTGATCCGGTGGAATTGGATCGAAAGCTGATAGGCAATTATCTGACCGGTAAACGGGTGCTGGTAACTGGCGCCGGGGGAAGCATCGGCAGCGAGATTTGTCGTCAGGTGGCACAGTTTAATCCTGAGAAGCTGATTCTTCTGGAGCAGGCCGAGACCCCGCTGTATGAGATTGAAAAAGAATTGGCTGCCGGTTTTCCTGAAGTGCGTATTCTGCCACTAATGGCAGATGTTCGTGATCGCGATAAAATCATGCTCGCTTTTGAAGAGTTTCTTCCTGAGGTTGTGTTCCATGCGGCGGCCTACAAGCATGTGCCGATGATGGAGTACAATCCAGCGCAGGCGGTTTTGAATAATGTTTTTGGTTCGCGCAATATTGCTGATGCAGCGCATGAATTTAAAGTACGAAACCTCGTCATGATCTCCACTGACAAGGCGGTCAACCCGTCCAACGTGATGGGGGCGACCAAACGGGCGGCAGAGATTTATATACAGGCCCTTTC
>JBBQCH010000227.1:0-3561 GCA_038318485.1 Geobacterales bacterium | reverse complement strand
CATGATCCGGCTGGTAACGCCAGGGCGGGATTCGTTGGCACAGTCATGTTTGCGGGAGCAGTAACCGCACTTGATATTGCATTTGGGGGCCACCGCCAGATGCATCCGTCCGTTTTTATGGTGATTGCCGCCAAAGCAGGGGTGCCCCTGAATTTTGTTTTTCATCTCGCATGCAGTTGCCATGATTTTCTACCTCCCTAAAATGAAAAACGCCCACAGGAAGTAATCCCACGGGCGTCGTTGCCGGTACATTCAAGCTTACAGCACAAAATGTGCCAGATTGCATAAACAATAATGTAACCCCTTTGAAACACAGAGCAACAGCCAAAAGTAGCGCTTTATGCGAGCAACAGAGAAAACCCGGAAATCGGAATTTTTAGATTTCACGGATTCTAAAACCATTTAACTGATCTACCGGGCCTCGTGTTTTGCATATTTTTTGTGCATATTAATTACGGTTTAGTACTTGCATACTGCCTCTCTCTGCTGTTCTCAAAAAATACCTGCTTTTGGCAGTTGATCCAGGTTGATAAAATTCGAGGTTCTCATGTTCCACCAGTACAACCCCGAAGAAATACGCGATCGCGGCCGGGCCGCCTTTATCGGCATGGCAATCGGCGATGCGCTGGGAGCCACGGTCGAGTTCATGACCTCCACCGAAATTGCCGCAAAATATGGCATATTCAAGGATATTGTCGGGGGCGGCTGGCTGCGCCTGAAACCTGGCCAGGTTACTGACGACACGGAAATGGCGCTCTGCATCGCCCGGGCCATCGTAAAGAGCCAGACCTGGTCGTTGGAAGCCATTGCGGATAATTTTGCAGCCTGGCTTAAATCGCGCCCGGTGGATTGCGGCGATACCTGCCGCAAGGGGATCCGGGCCTACATGCTGCACGGCACGCTGGAAACACCACTTAACGAATGGGATGCCGGCAACGGCGCCGCCATGCGCATGCTTCCGGTGGTTCTTTACTCACTGCCGGACGGCGAACTGCTCAGAAAGTATACACTGGAGCAGGCCCACCTGACCCATAACAATCCGGTTTCCGACGCGGCCTGCATCTGCCTGGGAGAAATGCTGCACATGGCGATCTGCGGAGCGGAAAAAAGTCGTTTGCGGAGGCAGGCCGATGGATTAGTGGCACGCTTTCCGACTTTCAACTTTGAGCCATATCGGGGACTGGCCACCGGCTATGTGGCTGATACGATGCAGACCGTCTTCCACTGGTTTTTCCGTGGCAGGAGTTTTGAAGAATGTATGATCGGGACAGTAAACCAGGGTGCCGATGCCGACACGACCGGTGCGATCTGCGGCATGCTGGCAGGCGCCTATTACGGCATGGAGGGCATACCGCAGCGTTGGCAGAAGAAAATGGACCGGGCGGTCATCGCTGAAATTGAATCCGTGACAGAAAAACTGGTGGCAGCCAGTCCCGCCGGTAGAGGATATTGATTCTGCTCGATTAAACTTATCCTCCGTTTATAATTGACAAAACCAGCTGATATTCCATATAAATCTGTTTCTCAGGCAAGTATAAGTAATCTTGGGGAGGTAGGCATGACGACACGCATTGAAAAGGACACTCTGGGCGAAATGGAAGTTCCAGCAGAGGCCTATTATGGCGCCCAGACCGCACGGGCGCTTCAAAACTTTCCCATTTCCGGCTTGAAACCGCACCCCGCCTTTGTCTGGGGAACGGTGATAATCAAACGCTGCGCCGCGATTGCCAATATGTCTACCGGCAGACTGGCTGCCGAAATAGGCAATGCGATTGTTGCCGCAACCGATGAGGCGCTGGCGGATGAACTGGCCGGACAGTTTGTAGTAGACCCCTTTCAGGCCGGAGCCGGCACATCCCACAATATGAATGTCAATGAAGTCCTGGCCAACCGCGCTCTGGAACTGCTTGGGCAGCAACGAGGCGATTTCAGAACCCTGCACCCCAACGACCATGTCAACATGGCCCAGTCCACCAATGATGTCATCCCGACCGCCATCCGGTTGGCCTCGCTGGAAATGCTGGACCCATTGCTGGAAATGCTGGAAGGTATGGAGCTGGCCCTGGCAGCCAAGGGCAAAGAGTTTGATCACGTTCTCAAATCGGGCCGGACCCATCTGCAGGATGCGGTTCCGATCCGCATGGGCCAGGAGTTTACCGCCTATGCGGTTGCGATCCGCAAAAACCGGGAAGGGCTGGAGTCCTGCATTCCGGCCCTGCTGGAATTGGGTATCGGCGGCACCGCCGTCGGAACCGGCTTGAACGCCGAACCGGCCTACATCAAGGCGGTTGTAGAGCAATTGGCTCAGGCAACCGGTTTCCCGCTGGTGGCCAGCCCGGACCTGTTCGAAGCCATGCAGAATATGGATCCTTTCCTGGCGCTCTCCTCAGCCCTGCGGCGTACAGCGGTCACGATCGGACGGATTGCCAACGACCTGCGGCTGCTGGCCTCCGGACCACGCACCGGGCTGGACGAAATCAGCCTGCCGGCCATCCAGCCCGGTTCTTCGATCATGCCTGGTAAGATCAACCCCTCCATGGCCGAGATGACAAACATGGTCTGTTTCCAGGTGATGGGGTGCGATCAGGCCGTAATGCTGGCGGTGCAGGCCGGACAGCTGGAACTGAACGTGATGATGCCGCTGATCGCCTATAACCTGACATTTTCGATGGAACTGCTCAGGAATTGCGTGCAGAAATTCACCGAATCCTGTATAAACGGTATTACTGTAAACGAAGCGCGCTGCCGCCGGTATCTGGATGAGTCGCTCGGCCTGGTGACAGTGCTGGCCCCCTACATCGGTTATAACGCCTCGGCCGCCATCGCCAAAAAGTCTGTCGCCAGCGGCAAAAGTATCCGTGAGCTTGTCCTGGACCAGAAGCTGATGCCGGAGGCGGAACTCGACAGGATCATGCAGCCACAACATTTGACCGAACCGGGGCTGCCGTAGTTATGGCTCCGGTTTTATTCAACAACACAACCAAAGGAGAAGGAACGATGAAAGAAGAAGTGCTGAAGGTTCTTGAGATGGTACGTCCTGGTCTGCAGGCCGACGGTGGCGATGTGGAACTGGTTGAAATTACAGAAGATGGTATCGTCAAGGTGCGCCTGAAAGGTGCCTGCGGCAGCTGCCCCATGTCAACCATGACTCTCAAGATGGGAATTGAGCGGGCCATGAAAGAGCATGTACCGGGCGTCAAGGAAGTTGTCCAGGTTTAACCGAATCTTACCCGGTTTCAAATCATTCGTTATGCCCAAAGGATATTCCGACCGGGATAACAACTTGATCCGGAATCTGAAATCTGAACGCAGACAGCAGGGGTTGGGCATAACCGCCAGCCCCTGTTTTATATGGAAATTATGACAAACAAACTTGAGTCCGTTTTCCAAAGACCTTATCGTGCCCCGTTCAGTTTTTTTGACCTGGCCAAGGTCGGCTTTTTTTTCTTCGGCTTTCCCAACAACACTTTCGGCTCGGTGGATGTCACCAGCGAGTGCAACCTGCGTTGCGAACACTGCTATTTTTTCGAGCAGGAGCGCGTTGCCCAATGGTCACTGGAA
>JBBQCH010000226.1:0-3561 GCA_038318485.1 Geobacterales bacterium | reverse complement strand
TGCGGAACAGGTCGCCGGCGAAGATGGCTGACTCGTCGCCGCCGGTTCCGGCCCGGATTTCCAGGATAACGCTTTTGTTGTCGTTGGGATCCTTGGGGAGCAGCAGCAACTGGATATCAGCCTCAAGCTGATCCTGTTCGGACTCCAACACTTTCAACTCTTCCTCGGCCATCTCCTTCATGTCAGGATCGCCCAGCAGTTCACGGTTTTCCGCAATCTCGCCCAGTACCTTGCGATAACGGCGATAGGCCGTCACAAGATCGCTCAGATCGGAGTGCTCGCGTGAAAACTTGCGGAACTCTGGCTGGTTGGAAATGACCGACGGGTCAGACAACAGCGCTTCCAATTCCTGGTAGCGTCGCTCCAGTTCTTCCATTTTATCTAGCATCATACCGGTTTAATCCATCACCGCAAAACTGTCTGTGGTGTCCCTATTCAGATAATCTTGTTCAGCGGATACTCGATGATTCCTTCGGCGCCCAGTTTAAGCAGTTCCGGCACAACGCGGCGCACGTCTGTCTCTGAAAGGATGCTCTCGATCGAGAGCCAGTCGGAGTTGTAGAGGTGTGATACGGTCGGGTTCTTCAGGCTTGGGAGCACTTTCGTAATCGCGTCTATTTTGTTGGCCGGGGCATTCATTTTCAAGCCGACCATACCTTCGGCGGCCAGTGAAGATTTCAGAAGTGTGGCGATCTGTTCAATCTTTTCACGCTTCCACGGATCTGCCCAGGCGCATTTGCTTGCCAGCAGGACCGGTACCGATTCCATCAGTTCACAGACGATGCGCAGTCCGTTAGCCTTTATGGTTGAACCGGTTTCGGTGACCTCTACTATGGCGTCACATAGTCCGTCAACAACTTTGGCCTCGGTGGCTCCCCAGGAAAACTCGACTTTGACCGGAATATCCCGTTCAGCGAAGTAGCGTTTGGTGAACTCCACCAGTTCGGTTGAAATCGTGGCGCCATGGAGATCTTCCGGTTTCTGGACCTTGGAGTCTGCATTTACTACCAGCACCCAGCGGACGGGACGGCGGGAAACCTTTGAGTAAACCATCTCGCAGACTTCAACCACGTCCGAGTCATTCTCGCGCACCCAGTCGCGTCCGGCGATACCGGCATCGATGGTGCAGCGCTCTACATATTTGGCCATCTCCTGCGGTCTGATAAGTTTGCAGTTCATCTCGGTGTCATCGACACCAGGGAAATAACTGCGTGATGAGATGCTGATCTGCCAGCCGGCTTTCTTGAAAAGACCGACGGTGGCTTCTTCCAGGCTGCCTTTGGGGATACCGAAATTAAGTACGTTTGACATTTTGAAACTCTCCCGGGCTATGCTTTTTTATAAACTTCGTTGGGATCGAACAACGGGTTGGAATGCTCCACCCATTCGCCATTCTCCCATTTCACGTAGAAACAGCTGCGGTTGCCGGTGTGGCAGGCCGCCGGACCGTTTTGTTTGACCTTGATTACGACAGTGTCGGCGTCACAGTCAGTCAAGACCTCCATGACTTCCTGGGTATTGCCGGATTCTTCGCCCTTCATCCAGTACTTGTTGCGGGTGCGGCTGAAAAACCAGGTCTTGCCGTCTTTGAGCGTCAGGTCAAGGGTCTTTTTATCCATGAATGCCACCATCAGCACTTCGCCGTTCTGGTAGTCCTGGATGATGGCGGGGATCAGCCCCCCCATTTTGTCAAAATCAATCTGAATCATGTGAGTCCTCCATGTGGGGTTATAACGAAAGAAGCCCTGAAAAAGCCAGGGCGTCTTGGGAAGTCTGTGGTTGTGCAGCAATTCGCATCCCAAAATCCGGCAGATATGGTCTGTATGCTGCGTAACCATCTGTTGCTAAAGACCAATTGCCATGAAGCATTGCTGATTAAATGTTAAGCATGTACCAATATGCAATCTGGCTATATACGATTCCAGGAAGCGTAATGTGTAAAAGTACTAGGATATACATACAAAGTCAAGCTTCCAGCAGACCAGCGGGTACTGAGGAAATAAATAAAACCGGGGTATCAGAGTTACTCAAGTGGCCACAGGATGCATGTCCTGTATTATGGGTGCTGTCAATTGCCGCTTACTGAATTGTAACCTTCTGTCTGGTTTTGATTTTCGCCTGTAATTCGGCCGTCACTGACATTGAAAATCCGGTCAAAACCTTCCACCATACGGTGATCGTGGGTGACGACCAGGATGGCAGAATTGTTTTCCACAGCCAGTTTTTTCAGGAGGGCCATAACATTCTTCCCGTTCTCAGTATCAAGGGCAGCCGTCGGTTCGTCGGCCAGAATTACTCTTGGCTTATTGGCCAGGGCCCTGGCAATGGCCACCCGTTGAGCTTCTCCGCCAGAAAGGGCTGATGGGTAGTTGTTCAGTCGATGGCCGATATTGAGAGAAAACAGGAGTTCGGTTGCCCTGGCTTTGGCGTCACTCTTTGTCATGTTGTTAATCTCCAGAGCAATCATGACATTTTCCAGGGCAGTCAAAAAAGGAATCAGATTGTGAGCCTGGAAGATAAAGCCAAGCTTTTCCCGGCGCATCTTTTTCAAATCGATTCCCGGCAGCCAGCCTTCATCGGAGACTGAAGTGCCGTCTATCGCCACCTTACCGTGGGTCGGCTCGTTAATCAGTCCGATGGCGGTCAGCAGGGTCGTCTTCCCCGACCCGGACGGACCGAGAAGAGCTACAAGTTCGCCCGGCTTGATCTGAAAGGTTGCACCCGCAATGGCAGTTACCGCCCTTTCACCCTTGCCATATATTTTTGTCAGGTTTTCTACTTCGACTGCATACATAATTTTACTCTTTCCGGAAAATGGTAATTTTTTGTTCTGACAAGGAAGTCGAGGGAGAGCGCGGAGGCGTACGTCACGTACGCCGCACAAGCGAGGCCGAAGAGTGACGCCGCCAGGGCGAAAAAGTACCGTTTTCTCTTCATCCCCCCAGGGCCTCGGCCGGATCGACCTTGAGCGCCTTCCTGATTCCCACAAAGCTCGAAATTATACAGATGGCGACGACAATCACAAAGAGCACCTGCAGGTCAAAGGCTTCCAGGACAACGCGCCGGTGAAAATTTTCGTAGGTCAGCAGCATCAGTGTATAGCCAATAGCATAGGCGATCACACCCATCAGGAGCGACTGTTGCACTATCATACCGATGATCACCCTATTTTGCGCGCCGATCAATTTGAGGGTAGCGATGGTCCTGATCTTGTCGAGGGTTGAGGTATATATGATCAGCGAAATGATAACCGTCGAGATCACAAGCAGGATAATCCTGAAAAGTCCGATTTGCATTCGTGCCTTCTCAATCATCCCCTTGGTTAGTATCCTGACTTCTTCATCCTCCGAAATGGGGTGGAAATGATTCCAGCGGGAGATACGGTCCTGCACCTCCTGAAGGTTTGCACCCATCGCCAGCCGTGCCACAATTGTATTCACCGTGTGGGTCGATTCGGTAATGCCTGCAATGTTCTGCTGTAAATATCTGGCCTGCGTCGGTGAAAGAGACTGGATTTCGTCCAGGTTGGCACCGATACGCGCCCGGTCGTTCCGTATAGCG
>JBBQCH010000225.1:0-3627 GCA_038318485.1 Geobacterales bacterium | reverse complement strand
AAAACCTGGCCAAGAATATTGTTCAGCATCGTGATCAGAATGGCCCTTTTGCGACCCGAAAAGCCCTGCAGAAGGTTGCCCGTTTCGGCCCTAAAACCTATGAGCAAGCCGCCGGATTTTTACGCATTCGCCGCGGAAAAGATCCACTGGATAACACCGCCGTGCATCCCGAGCGTTATCAGTTGGTGGAGCGGATGGCAGCTGATCTGGGGGTGAAGGTAGCAGAGCTTGTGGCGGATTCGGGCAAGGTGGAACGGATTGATCTGTCCTGCTACGTTGGAGATGGATTGGGACTGCCGACTCTCCGGGATATTGTCGAGGAGCTAAAAAAGCCGGGGCGCGACCCGCGTGCTGCCTTTAAAACAGCTGAGTTGCGTGATGATATCCGGGAAATGTCGGATTTGAAGGAAGGGCTGATTCTGGAAGGAACCGTGACCAATGTGGCCGCCTTTGGCGCTTTTGTAGATATCGGCGTTCACCAGGACGGTCTGGTGCATGTCAGCCATCTCTCGAACCGTTTCCTGAAGGAACCGGGGGATGCGGTCAAGGTTGGTCAGGTCGTCAAGGTCAAGGTGCTGGCGGTTGATATTCCGCGCAAGCGGATCTCGCTGTCGATCAAGGAGGCTTCACCGCAGGAACAGCAGGCCCGCCCAAAGGGGACGCCACCCCAGAAGAAGCAGCCTTGCACCAGTACCGGCCAACAGATGGGAAAATGCCGGTTTTCGGGTGCGTGAATCCAGGCGAAAGTAACAAAAACAGACTCACACCATCATTATCCGCAAGCCCTGTCCGGCTCCTGATACGTAGACAAACGTGCAGGTGACCGGTTCTTTTTTGTCCTCGCTATTACGATAATCATTGATAAAGGTATGCCGGAAGGCTTTGATTCGGCAGCCGGTCGGCAGGTCCAGCCCACTCGGCAGATCACGCAGGCCGGGCCAGATGCACTCGTTCTGTCGCGTAACGGCAAAGGAAGGCAGTTTGCCCATCAACGGCATTTCGCAGAGGCAATAATCGAAGAACAACGCATCATGCAACTCAGCCAATTCATCATCACTAACCAACTCTTCCGCCAGAGTTGCAAACAGTTCGTAGACCCGTCGGCGAGAAAAACTGGAAAGGTTTTCGTTTCCGACTTTGCGGGCCATGCGGTCCAAAATGGAGGCCAACGAGTTGTGTCGCTTTAAATACCTGATTGCTGTGGCAAGTCCGCCATGTTTCTGGAACAGATCCAGTAAGCGTCCGATGGTTTCAATACGACATATATCGTCGTAAGAAAGCCAACGGTTTCGAAGGACGGTGTAAGGAGGGGAATCTGAAAAGCTGTATTTCTCGCGTCCTGCGATCTCCCGCATCGGAGAACCTTTCAGCACCTTGAGCGGTTCGATCTGGATTTCATCTGGAGCCAGTTCGGCCACCGTCTGTAGTGATTGCAAGAATCCTTCGTAATCTTCGCCGGGCAAACCGGCCACCAGATCCAGATGCAGTTCGACTTTAGTTTCCGCTTTTAAACGGCGGACGTTGCTGTAGATGCATGGCAGGTCGGCCTTGCGTCCGACCTGGGCCAGCGTGCTTTCAGATGTTGACTGGATGCCTATTTCGAAGCGAAAGGTGCTTTCTGGGACCTGAACCAGAATGCGCAAGTTATCATCAGTCAGAAGGTCTGCCGCGATTTCAAAATGGAAATGGCTGCCGCGGTTATGCTGGAGGATGAATTCCCACAGCTGTCCGGCCCGCCCGGCATCGTAATTAAATGTGCGATCCACCAGTTTTATCTGCGACACATTTTGACTCATAAGCAGCAGCAGATCCTGCTTGATCCGCTCCAGACTGAAGGAACGTACTGCTCCTTCCATTGATGAAAGGCAGAAGGCGCAGGAGAACGGACAGCCGCGGGAGGTTTCATAGTAGATCAGCGGTTTTTCCAGATCCACCAGACCAATTTCGAAGGGGGATGGAATCGTATCCAGCTTTAGATATTTGTTGGAATATGGGCCGGAAACGATATCTTCACAATCACGAAAGAAAAGGTTGCCGATGTCTGCCAACGCATCATGAATGGACAGGCTGCCGTTATCTGCTTTTAACAAAGTTTCCAGTAGTACCCGGAAGACTTCTTCGCCTTCACCCTTGATGACAAAGTCGATCGAAGGGTTGGCGTGCATCATTTCAAAAATTCCAAAGGATGCTTCCGGTCCCCCCAGTGCGATCTTTGTCTGTGGCGCTATCTTCCTGATATCCGAAGCGATCTGCAGTGTCAGTTCAATATTCCAGATGTAGCAGGAAAAGGCGATCATATCGGCCCGCTCGGCCATGATCAGGCGCAGAATCTGCTCGCGTGGCTCGTTGACGGTCCATTCCCGAATTGTTATGTCGGCACCCGGCGTGTTTCGGCAACTGGCTGCCAGGCAGGGAAGCGCCAGCGAAGTGTGGGAGTATTTGGCGTGCAGGGTTGAGAGTAATATCTTCATCTAATTATCATCCGGAAAATTTATGAAAAATTTTCCATTCCTGTTCTGGATTTTAGTCTTGAAGGGACGTGAAAGCTCCAGCAGTTTTTCAATAACCGCTTCGGCCCTGCTTCCTGACAAAGCTTTCGGCTGAAAACCGACCCGTCGGTGCAGTACGTCCAGCGGCAGAATTTCAGTACTGCACTGTTTTTCGTCAAGTCGCAGTCGGACCAGGGCGCTGACATCGGCCGTAGTACTCTTGCTGGCAAAGGTGAAGTTGCCCAGGCTGTAAAAAATTACGCCGTTTTTATAGAGTTCGATCCCCTGCAGAACATGGGGATGATGGCCGATGATTACGTCCGCTCCGGCATCAATGGCATTGTGGGCCGCTTTACGCTGATAATCCTGCACTGTGCCGCTGGCTTCTTTGCCCCAGTGAAAGGAAACAATGACGTAGTCGGCCTGTCGGCGGGCGCTGGCCACGTCGGCTGTCACCAGCTTTTCGTAACCGGGGGCTGTGCCTGGTCGATTCTGACCGGCAAAAAAATCGATCGGTTGGGTCAGCGAGTACCCCAGGAAGGCAACCTTCTTTCCCTTGATGGTGTAGAGCGCCATTTTGCGGGCTTCGTCAAGGTTCATTCCGGCGCCGATCCAGGCGATGCCGGCGGAGTCAAGGTGCTGCATCGTCTCGGCCAGAGCATCGCCGCCGAAATCCATGCTGTGATTATTGGCCAGTGTTACCAGATTGAAGCCGGTCTTGCGGACGGATTTGGCAACTGCCGGGTCGGCCCGGAAACGAAATTGTTTGCCGATGTATTCATTGTCCCGGGTTGCGAGCGGTGATTCCAGGTTGGCCAGGTTGATGTCAGCACCAGCCAGTTCGGCTTTGACGCCGCCAAACGGAAATTCATAACCCTTAGCCTTGAGCAATGGGCCCCATTTGCCGGCCAGCATGATGTCGCCGACGGCATTGATGGTTATCTCTTCAGCCAGCAGGCTGACTGGTGCTCTGAAAAGCATTAATGTTAGCAGAATATGGATGATGGCAGGTTTCATTCAGGCTCTTTTGCATTGACGAGAAGTGGCACAAGTGCTAAAAAATACACTTTTACTCCTGAAAAATAAAGGTGTTTCCCGATGCTAGACATGAAATTCATCCGCGAAAATCTGGACGAGG
>JBBQCH010000224.1:0-3715 GCA_038318485.1 Geobacterales bacterium | reverse complement strand
AGCTTCATTGGCGTCCTTTCGGTACTGTTCTCGTCGCAACAGAACAATACCATAAAATGCCGTGAAGCTCAATTATTTCAGTAGCTTAAATTGTTAAAACTAAACATTCAAAACCTTGAATACACTTTTGCAAGAAGCTCTTCTCAAATTTAATTCAAATCTCATCCATATTCCGTAAGCCGTCATATATGGCAGTTACGTCAACCGTGACGGATTCTGCTGGCGGTTCCCCCCACGCAACCTGCGCCCGCCCCCTGTTTTCTGCCACACAATCAGAAACTTACATTCCAAACAGTTGTCTCTTCTCTCTGGCACGATAGTTGATGAAGTATCTGTTTAGCGCCTTGTTTGACAAGGGCGGATTGCGATGCATTTTTCAACACCGATATTCGTATTATGGATATTGGGATTAAATTTCAGACTCTCTTGGAAAAGGAGAAAGAAACCTATGACCAAAATTACAGCGAGTCCCCGCTACAATATTATTTCACTGAGAATCAACGAAGATGAACGCAGACATCTTGAAAGCCTGGCGAAAAAGACCCACAAGAGCGTTTCGGATATCATGCGTGAGGCAATCGAGTCTTTTTCAGCAAACCATGAGAATGAAAAACAAACCCGGAAGGCTGCCTGATCGTGAGTCGACTAAGCGCCATGCAATTCCGTTTTCGCGATCAACAGTCCTCGCCACGGCTGCTTCTCATTTATCCTGCGACTCACAAGATCGGCTGGGCCAGATATTTTCAACTTCCATCACTGTCTTTACAGCTGGTCGCTGCCGTGACTCCCCGCTACTGGGAAGTCGTTCTTGTCGATGAAAGTCAGGGTTCCATTCCATTCGACAGCCAATTTGACCTTGTCGGTATCACTGCTATGACCCACCAGGCAACCCGGGCTTACGAAATTGCCGATAAATTCAGGAGCAAAGGGGTCCCGGTCATCATGGGGGGCATGCACCCGACTGTCATGCCGGAAGAAGCTCTTGCCCATGCCGATGCGGTTGTCATCGGAGAGGCCGAGCCGGTTATGACCAGGCTGCTTGACGATTTTCTCGAAGACCGGCTGGAAAAGGTATACCGAGCTCCGATAGCGCAGGACGACAGACTGGAAATCCCTTGGGCGCACCGCGAAATCCTGGCCGGCAAGCGCTACATCACTACCCAGACAATTCAGGCCAGTCGCGGCTGCCCGTTTGATTGCGATTTTTGCACCGTTACCCATTATTTCGGAAATCGTTTCCGCTACCGGGATCCCGCTGACATTCTCGAAGAAATCCGCTCCTTTCCCCGGAAATTTGTGATTTTCCTTGACGATAATCTCCTGGGGGATCCGGTCAAGGCCAGGCCGATCCTGGAAGGGATGGCGGAGTTGGGGATACGGTGGGGCTCTCAAACAAGCCTGCGCTTTGCCGAAGACCGTGAACTGCTCAAACTTGTCGCCCGTTCAGGCTGCATCGGTCTCTTCGTCGGGATCGAGTCGGTGACCGGACCGTTTTCAATGCTTGCCAAATCGGGTGGCCAGTCAGTTCAGGCCGATCTTATGAAGCGTGTCAGAGATGCGGGCATTATCCTGGAGACTTCCCTGATCTTTGGCTTTGACGATCACGACCAGAGTATCTTCGAAAAAACTCTCCGCTTCGTTGAGGAATGTTCTCCGAGCGTTCCAACCTTCAACCTGCTGACTCCCTATCCGGGAACAAAACTGTTTCAACAGTATCAGCAGGAGGGGCGTCTCCTGCACAGGGACTGGAGCCGTTACAATCACTCGGAAGTCGTTTTCCGACCGAAGCTGATGACAGCTGAACAACTCTACCGGGGTTGGCTGGAAACGCGCAAAGAGGCATATACCTGGCCTTCCATCTTTTCCCGTGTCTGGAAAAACCCGGGCAGGCGCTTTACAAACCTGGCATACAATATTCTTCGCAAGGGGCCCAACGACTGCCTTCATGCCTCTGATGCAGAGGAAATGTTCTACTGCCAGCAATTGAGGGAAACATGAAAAACTCCGGGAACCTGAACATGCAGGACAGCAAAGCCGTCAACAGCGATTTTTATGATCTGCTCTGGTCGGAGACCAAACTTGAACGGCCCGCCCGCTTCAATACCTGGCCGATGATTTCCGGACTGCTGCCGCTTGCGCCGGCGCGTCTGGAAATCGGTCCCGGCCTGCGCCCTCGTCTGCCGATTGCCGATACCTGTTTCGTTGACATCAGCTCCCCGGTGGTCGAACAACTGACGACACGCGGCGGCATTGCCGTGACCGGAGAAATCAATGACCTGCCGTTCAGCGACGGGAAATTCGGACTGGTATGTGCTTTTGATGTCATTGAGCATGCCGAGGATGACCGAATGGTTTTCGGAGAGGTGAGCCGCGTGCTCAAGGAGGAAGGTTACTTTGTTTTTTCCGTTCCGATGCACGCCAGGCTCTGGACGGAATTCGACGAGTTCGTGGGTCATGTACGAAGGTATGAGCCTTCTGATCTGCTGGCTCTGCTTGCGTCCCATGACCTGGTGCTGGAGAGGAGCGCTGCCTTCGGCATGCAGCCGGCTAACCCCCGATTGTTGAATTTCGGTTTGTGGTGGCTTAAGCACCGCCGGGCGGAAGCGATCTGGTGGTATAATAAAATATTCATGCCATTGGGACTTTTTTTCCAGAGACGGTTGAAATTCGTAGATGGCCTGATCAACTCGGCCGGTGTCGATGAAATTGTGCTGGTTTGCCGGAAGCGGACCGCTCCCGTACCGGCTTGAGACAGGAAACCACAGCTTGCGGAATAATACTTTTAGGACATTAACAGGAAATGCTGATATATCTAAGCGCTATGAAAAAGCTAATAGATCCTTCTCAAAGCATGAATAAACAAGAAAAACCTTCCTCGGCAAAAGCTCCCTTGCGGCAGGAGCCTCACCGTTTTCCGATTGTCGGTATCGGCGCTTCCGCCGGCGGTCTGGAGGCACTGGAGCAGTTCCTGCGGCATGTACCCGATGCAAGCGGCCTGGCCATTGTGATTGTTCAGCACCTGGACCCGACCCACAAGGGGATCATGCCCGAGCTGCTTCAGCGTACCACTACGATGGAGGTTTTCCAGGTCAAAGACCGGATGCGGGTCAAGGTGAATTGCGTCTATGTGATCCCTCCCAACAAGGACATGTCGATTCTGCACGGCGTACTGCACCTGTTCGAACCGGCGGCTCCTCGCGGCCTGCGGCTGCCGATCGATTATTTTCTCCGATCCCTGGCTGAGGACCTTAAGGAACTCAGCATCGGTGTCATCCTCTCCGGGATGGGGTCGGACGGCACGATGGGGTTGCGGGCCATCAAGAAAAAGGCTGGAGTTGCGCTGGTGCAGGAGCCTGGCTCGGCCAGATTCGACAGCATGCCAAGGAGCGCCATCGAGGCCGGCCTGGCCGACCTGATCGCCCCGGCTGAACAACTGCCCGAAAAGATCATCGGTTTTCTCCGGCACGCACGCTCCATTGTCAAGACAGAGCTTGCTCTGGAGGAAAAAGACCAGAGCGCCCTGGAGAAAATACTGATCCTGCTGCGCAGCAAGACCGGTCAGGACTTCTCACTGTACAAAAAAAATACCATCTACCGCCGGATCGAACGGCGCATGAGCATCCACCAGATCGACCGGATCGCATCTTACGTCCGCTATCTGCAGGAGAACCCCCAGGAGGTGGAACTCCTTTTCAAAGAACTGTTGATCGGGGTG
>JBBQCH010000223.1:0-3774 GCA_038318485.1 Geobacterales bacterium | reverse complement strand
TGCATATACATGACCCATTGGCGGGACAGGTGTCCGTACACACGCTTGATGTCGCCGTTTAGATGTTCTATGTCGCTTTGCGGCATATTTTCAAAGGTGTTTCGCGCTTCCAGTTCCTCCATCAGATGAAACACGGCCCAGAGCAGGTCGGTGAATTCTTCGTGTTCCAAAAGATTCTGGTTTTCCAGAAGCCTGACCATAAATATCCGTTTTTCAACCAGGAAGTCCCTGAGAACATTTTTGTTTCCACGGCAGGAATCAATATTCATGTCACATTTTTGAAGATATTTAAGCGCTGCCTTATATTCAGGATCTTTCCAATTGCCACTTACCATCAGATGGCTATTTAAAGTTTCACAGGAAGCCACGTATGCTGAAAGCTCCCTCAACAGGCTATTTCCGACTTCACTGAAAAAAACGCCGATTACCATATTCAACTTGCGCTTCAGGATCTGCCGTTCCCTCTCTTTGAGCACCCGTTCAATCATAAGTGTAACAATAATGATATAAATAGGTAAGAAAGCGAGGTTTCCAAGAAACCAGATCGTAAGTTCCTTAGCATTTCCCAACAAAAAATAATCAACCAGATACAGAATAAGTGAAGTAGCAATCAACGCAAACAACACAATTTTTTTGTTCAATAAAATGGAATTCAGCACCGGCAGTGAACCTCCAGAGAGTGGACATTATATGACTTGAAAAATCAGCGATCCCTCAATGCATCTACAATCTTCATGCGACTGGCTCTGATGGCGGGAACAACTCCGCCGACAAGACCCATTAGAAGAGCAAACAGCAATGATTTATATATGATATCAAATGTAAGGGTAAAGGAGAATGCCAGTTCCGAAAAGGTTTGCCAGTTCATTGTGGATATTGTGATTAACTGCATGAATGACGCAAAAAATAGACCTGCGACACCTCCGATCAGACCAAGCAGAAGAGCTTCCATCAGAAAAGCTACAAGTATACTGAACCGCTGGAAGCCTAGTGAGCGCAATGTACCAATTTCTGCCACCCTGTTGGCCACCGCCGCATACATCGTAATCATTGCCCCGATTATCGCACCGATTGAAAATATCACGGTCAAAGACATACCCAGAATTCGCAGGAACTTTGCCATGGCTTCCGACTGATCACGGTAATAGCTGGTCTCTCGGCGAACATCAACTGTCAGTCTTGGATCTGAATCAAGTTTTGCCTTAACCTCAGCAAACTCAGAACTGTCACGGAGGCGAAACGTAATTGAAGAATAAACCGGGCGCCTAAAAGCCTGCATCAATTGAGTTGCATCACCCCATATCTCGGAACTGAAACCGGTCGCTCCGGCGTCAAAAACACCGACTACAGTCCAGTCACGCATTCCAAAGCGGAGTGTTTCTCCAAAACCGCCGCCTTTGAAACGCTTGGCGATACTACTGCCAGCAATAATCTCGGAAGATCCAGGATGCGGCATGCGACCTTCGATTAGACTGATCTGGTGACGTAGCATCAACGAAGCCGGATGAATGCCTCTGATGACGACATTGGCCGGTTTGTCACTACCTCTTTTGGGAAGGCTGATTAATACAACCAGTTCCTTGGCCAGTAGAGACTGCCCGTCGCCGCCTGTGGCAATGTATGGCAAACTCTCGATTATTGCTGCCTGAGACCGCTCTATCCCGCTTTGCACCTCGGAATTGGCTGCTTTGCGGGTTATTATGACATTATCATCGGAACCGGTTTCAATCAGTGTTTTTTCCAACCCGGCAGACAGCATCAGTATTGACGCAAATACAAATACGACCAGAGCCATCCCTGATGTTGTAAGAAAAGTAGTCAAGCGGCGGGTAGCTATATTACGAAAACTGTACGCTAACGGAATTTTCATCAGCTAAGTCGCTGGTAAAATTATGACAAACCGGCAACCGCCTTCATCCGGCGACTCAGCAGTAATAGTACCGCCGTGGGCTTCAATGATGCGATAGCTGATCGCCAACCCCAGACCGGTTCCATTGGGTTTTGTTGTCCAGAAAGGTTCGAAAAGATGCCGGGCAGTTTCTTCCGGCACACCGGTGCCGTTGTCAGTAAAATATATTTGTAAGGCTGGCATTTTATGATAACCGTCCGAACCACGCAGCAGAATTTTTGATTCAATTTTAATGCACCCACTATCGGTCATTGAATCAGCTGAATTATAAAAAAGATTAATAAATACCTGGCGAAGCTGATTCGCATCAACCTGGATTTCGGTATGGACAGGAACCAGATTAGTGATTTGAATGGTTTCAAATCGGGGATCACCACTCAAAAGAACACAAGTATCTTCAATCAGCTCATGTAAAGTGATTCTTTCTATTTTTGGCTGATTTGGCCGGGCGTATTCGAGGAAGTCCGTAATCAATGAATTCAGCCGGTCAGCTTCGCGAGTGATAATCGCCATAAGACGCTGATCGCTTTCATCTATATTGACTTGTGAAGCAAGCATTTGCACCGATCCGCATAAGGAAGCCAAAGGATTACGAATTTCATGGGCCATACGGGCTGACAGTTCTCCAACAGCAGCCAGTCGGTCAGCCTTTTTAAGTGCAACTTCCATGCGCCTGAGCGCCGTTATGTCTTTGAAATTGATTATATATCCAGCATGTTCACCTTTGCTGTCATTGAAAGATGCGGCGCGATACCCCAGGATCATCTTTAATCCATCAGATGTCTGGTATTCAAATTCACTGCCGTTGGATTCTTGCCCCGGGTTTAGATCCCCACCCAATTGCGGGAAAACAGATTCAAGTTTCCGATCATAAACATCTGACTGACTCAATCCAACCAGTTCCTCTGCGTAGGGATTGAAGACCCGGATTTTCCCGGAAACCGTTGTTGTAAGCAGTCCTGCCTGGCTATGCTCTACGATAGTTGAATTAAGCTGTGCCAGTTCATCATAGTCGATGGATGTCTGCTGAAGGGCCTCTTCACTGTGGCGGGCACGTTCGGTAAGCAGTCCGGTAACAAAGGCAGTGAGTCCAAAACTAACCAGATTGAAGAAGATACTGTAAAAAAGCTGGGTTGCACCTGCCTGCTGGGCATCCTGCTGGCTTAGACCAATAAAGGCAAGATATCCAAAATATTGAAAATCAAGCAAAGAACCGTAGAGGATTCCGCAAAGAGAGGCAGTATACAAGGCTTCACGGCGACCCAGAAGCATTCCTGCGACAAGGATTGAAACCAGATATAAAAAAGAGTAGGGGCTCTGAATACCTCCCGTGAACAGAATAAGTACTGTTGTAAACAAAAGGTCCCAGATAATCTGCAGGTATGCGAGAAAAGCTGAATATTTTCTTATTCTAAGGGCGAAAAGGGAGCAAACCGAGAACAGAAAAGAGGTCGCCATCAGCCTGATTACTTCAGGCTGAAAGCGAACGTACTCCATGGAAGGACTTTCATATTTTAACAACAGAGTTGAAGCCAGAAAAAGAAAGGAAACAATAATTCTGGCATT
The DNA here is from genome assembly GCA_038318485.1 of Geobacterales bacterium. Taxonomy (GTDB): domain Bacteria; phylum Desulfobacterota; class Desulfuromonadia; order Geobacterales; family Pseudopelobacteraceae; genus JACRCG01. Next base: position 299 of record JBBQCH010000223.1, on the reverse strand, counting down.
GATGAAGAGCCTGAGTCTTCGTTCAGCCCCCATGATTAACCGCCAACGGTTCCTGCCAGTTTAAAGATTGGAAGATACATAGCAACAACCAGACCACCTACGGTTGTACCAAGAAACACCATCAACAAAGGTTCCATCATCGCGGTCATGGCAGACACGGCATCGTCAACCTCATCATCGTAGAAATCTGCAATTTTGTTCAGCATGGTATCCATAGCTCCGGTCGCTTCTCCAACCGAAATCATCTGCACCACCATTGGCGGAAACACACCGCAGGCTGCCAGCGGTTCAGCCATGGT
>JBBQCH010000222.1:0-3843 GCA_038318485.1 Geobacterales bacterium | reverse complement strand
AGGAAGTGCTCTACCTCCTGAGCTATGTGGGCAACTGGAGCGGGAAACGGGACTCGAACCCGCGACCCTCAGCTTGGAAGGCTGACGCTCTAGCCAACTGAGCTACTCCCGCGCTACCAGACGAAGATGTTTGAAAAAAGTATGGCCAGTCATTTACCAGTATATCGACTAAAAGTCTCCTGGGGTGGTGCTGAACCACCTTTTTTCGGTGATTTTATGGTGGAGGGAGGAGGATTCGAACCTCCGAAGTCGCTGACGACAGATTTACAGTCTGTTCCCTTTGGCCGCTCGGGAATCCCTCCAGGGATGATCGGTTTCTGTTTTGTGGAGCCCCGTATCCGAATCGAACGGATCACCTGCTGATTACAAGTCAGCTGCTCTACCAGTATGAGCTAACGGGGCCTGTCGATCGATTGCGCGATACTAAAACAGAATTTATTTTTTTAAAGAAAAAGCATATTAAAGTCAAGATAAATATTTTGATAGTGTGGAAAAAAATGTTTTGATGTGATTGGCCATTGTTCAGATGACTGGCAATTATGCTGACAGCAAAGGCAGGAGCGTCTGTTTTGCTTTTCTTAGTGCACCCTCTTCAATTTGCCGAACACGTTCGCGTGAAATTGAAAAATGGCTGGCAATTTCCTGCAGAGTGAGTGGTTCATCGGCTGTGACCCGGTGCTCAATAATAAAGCGTTCTTTTTCATTAAGTCGGCTGACCACGTTTGCGACAGTCAGTCGAAGTTTTTGGTTTTCCTGCTTTTCTGAAAGCAGGTCTTCCTGATTCATTCGATCATCAACAAGTGTTTCCAGGACAGTAATGCCGTCGCTGCCAGGTATCTCAGCGTTCAGCGATCTGTCGCCCCGCATGCGTTGTTCCATTTCGGAAAAGCTCTGCTCGGAAACATCCAGCGATGTTGCCGCACTCAGCATATCTCCTTCATTTTCACTCATTTTTGCAATTGCACTCTTCGCTTGGCGCAGTTTAAAGAATAACTTCCTTTGGGCTTGGGTTGTACCGATCTTTATAAGGCTCCAGGACGAAATAATGTGGTTCTGGATGTATGCCTTTATCCACCAAACGGCGTATGATATCAGCCGTACGCCTTTATAAGGGTTGAACTTTCTTACTGCCATCATCAGGCCGATGTTTCCTTCTTGTATAAGGTCGAGCATCTTAAGCCCGTAGTGGCGGAATTCGTAGGCAACTTTTACCACGAACCGCAGATTGGCTGTAATCAAGCTGTGCGCGGCAGACAGGTCTTTGTTTTCAAAAAAAGATACTGCGTAATTGTGTTCCTCGACTTCGGTGAGAAGTGGAAACCTTCTTATTTCACTAAGGTACAGGCGAAGACTATCGGCTACTACTGGCAACTGTGTGACCATGGATCAGCCTCGTATTTGATAAAATTAGCACTCTGCTTGTTCGACTGCTAAAATATAGCAACCGAACGCAAAAAAATCAAGCTGTTGTTTGTGTCGAACTTATTGGCGGCAACTCTGCGTTAGCCTCAACAAAATTGAAACGGGCTGTTTCCTTGCTTCAGTGACAGGAGTTATCTTCATTTTGCGACAAATGAAGAATATTCCACAAAAAGAGTGGAGTATTCTTCACAGCTCATCAAGCCAAAATAATATTCATAATTAATACGGCGGGTTGGCTCTTGGCACAACATGTGCTTTGACTGGTAACTTATTTCATTCTTTAGAAGGAGATCACACAATGAAAAAAAATACGGTAATTATTGCAGCAGCCTTGGCCTTGGCGGCCCCGCTGGGTGCGCTGGGCATGGAGCATTCAAAAATGAAAATGGACCACGGAGCCCATGGCGCTCACATGGGAAATGTGGCCCATGAGGAAGTTATTGATGGCGTTAAAGCAACCTTCATTATTCAACCTATGGCAGAGGCTATGAAGGCGATGAAGATGGAGATGCCTAAGGATATGAAGGAAACTCATCACATTCATGTCGAGTTCAAGGATGTCAAAACTGGCAAAGCTCTGATCGAGGGCGACGTAAAGGTGAAAGTGCAGAATCCCGATAAAACCGGCCTGACTAAGGACTTGATGGGTATGCAAGGTCATTTTGGCGCTGATTTTAATATGTCTCAAAAAGGTAAATATGGCGTTATATGCAAGTTTCTGTTGAATGATGGAAAGGTTCGTAGCGCAAAATTCTGGTACACGATCAAGTAGCTTATGCCATTATTCGGGATGAAGCGGGGATGGTTCAAAGTGCCGAATCATCCCCGCTTTTGTCTGAGGTTTATCGTGAAAAGCTCAATTTGAACTCAATTGGTAGTGTAAATTATGCTGTATTTAAATGTGGTTGGATCAAGCCAATCTATAATTTTCCCACCATTTTGTGCAAATGGATACATCAAATAGTTGACCGAACCGCCTGACTGCCGCGGATTCAGGGTCAGGTCGCGTCCAGTCGAAAGCTTCACCCGGTAAGGATCGATTCCGCCCCAGAAGTAGGTTCGGTACTCGGCTGTTTTGGCATCCTCCAACTTCAGATTTTCAGTCAGCATTGCCTTGCGCACATCAGCAGCATCTACCGGTACCCAGCCATAGCCTGGCAGATAAAACTCAGCCCAGCAATGCTGCCAGGTCGATATGTCCTCGCGATCCTTCTTGCCCATCCGGATACCGAATACCTCCCGTGCAGGCACTCCTGAAGCTCTGGCCAGTGCGACGAAGACGGAATGTATGTCGGCGCACTTGCCGCCCGGGTTCTTCAGAAGCGAACATACGTCACCGGTTCCGCAACCGCGTGTTTTGGGGTCACGAAAGGTATTCTCGCAGGTCCAGTCATAAACAGCTTTAGCCTTCTCCAGGACGGTTTTTTTACCTTCAGTTATCTTTGCTGCAAGTTTTCCAATTTCTCCATTAACCGGCCCCAGTTTCGTTGCCTGCAGATAAAGGGCATAGTCGGCTGGATCCCAGGCTGTTTCCCTGGCTGGAAAATCCCGACGGATTACTTCATTGCGCTTTGTCTGGAAAGAGAAAGTCAGCTTGCGGCTGGGCGATCCTTTTTCCCAGCGGGCATAAAGCATGGGGGTGCTGTAGTTGCTGTCCGTATAGACTGCCGACGCTGTATAATTACCTGAAATCCTGATATCGGTGATTTCCTGGTCATTGTCCGATACCGGGTAGGGAATCCAGAGCTCTGCAGAATCCGCGGCAGAGTGAGAAGAAAGGTCGACAGACATGCTGATAGTCCCGGAATGGCTTTTTGCCAGGGCCATGCTTGTTGATGCTACCATGAACAGTGTGAAAAGAAAGATGATGCCAAATAACTTGCGAAAACACATAAAGCTCTCCCTGGTTGGATATTGTCAGACTCTACTGAGAAACCTTAGCGGAGAGGCGGATATTGGTCAAACTGGTAATATCGATAAATGTCATGTTATGAATCGTTTGCCTGAATAGCGGAGTCAGAATATCTCTTTTAGCCTGTAGGATATTCAACGGAGATGAAGAATATTCTACATTTAAAACGTGTAAAAAAACTGTTATTTTGAGCTAACTGCATTGAATACTGCTGGTTATGCCTTGTTTCTAGAGATGGCACACAACTTGATATAGGTGGATGCAAGCAAATGTTCAGGGGAGCAAAAAGTGAAAACTAAAATAATCAATGTGATGATACTGCTATCTGCGGTCACGCTCCTGACGGGGCTTGCTTTTTACGTCAGGTTCGGCGCGACAGCTGATTCGGTTGCTGTTTTGAGGACGACCGGCATGACCTGCAGTAGCTGCTCAAGTAAAATTACAACGGCGCTTGAAACGTTGAAAGGTGTCTCGGTTACCGAGGTTGATATTGCTGGTGGCTGGGTGGT
>JBBQCH010000221.1:0-3919 GCA_038318485.1 Geobacterales bacterium | reverse complement strand
GGCAGATCCCGGTGTGGCGGGCGCTGCCGCGACCCCCGGCGCAAGGGCGGCAAAAATCGGTTCGAGGTGTTTTACGGCAGCCTCTTCACCGCCGATCATCAGGCAGTAGCCGCGCTCGCGTCCCCAGATCCCGCCGCTGGTTCCTGTATCCAGATAGCGGATGCCCCTGGCGCCCAGTTCGCCATGTCGTCGGATATCATCGTGGTAGTGAGAATTTCCGCCATCGATCAGGATATCGCCCTTTGAAAGCAGCGGGACAAGATCTGCAATCACACCATCAACAGCAGCGGCCGGAACCATCAGCCAGATGGCACGCGGGGCGGCAAGATTTGCGACAAAAGCGGACAGCGAAGCGCTGCCGACCGCTCCCTCAGCGGCAAGCGCTTCGACGGTGCTATTGTTGCGGCTGTAAACAACACATTCGTGCCCTTTATGTAACAGCCGCCGGACCATATCACCGCCCATACGGCCGATTCCGATCATTCCGAGTTGCATTGTGTACCCCCCAGTTTGTTAGTTGGTTCTGTTTTGTTCTGCACAAAATACTGAGACCAATAATAACAATTCAGATCAATGGTCGCGTCTCAATCACCCTGAACCAGGCGGCATGGGTTATTGCGCTGCCGGTTCCCGGGCCGACCATGGTGTCGGCGTTCTGCTTGATCAGAGCCAGAATCTCGCCCTTCTCCTCGGTTTTGATAAGCTTCAGGGTCAGCCGCACACCGCTGAAACCGTGCTCTCCGGCCCTGAACAGGAATGACGCCTGCGGATTCTGAAAAATATTCCTGAAGGTGCGGCCTTCTGTCAGGCCCCAGACCAGTGTGGTCTCGTCAATAACATGCGGTCGGGCGTACACGGCGCTGTTGACGCAGCCGTCGGCAGCGGCGGTAGCCATGACACCCAGCCCATGGTTCTGAAAAAGTTCGGAAAATTTCATTGATAGATCTCCTTTTGGTTCTATCGAACCTGTTATTGATAAAAACAACCTACCAACCAAAATCCAGTGATACCTTGAAAAAGGGTACATCTTCCATCCGCAGGTCCGGACGATTCGCATCATAAAACGAAAATTTCCGCTCAACAGCGTAGCCAATTGACGTGGAGACCTTGATGGCTGTTCCGGGCATATAATTAAACCCGACCATGGCTTTGTAATCCGCGTACTTGATTGCCTTGGCTCCCAATGACCGGTCATGCAGTTCATATTCGTCACTGGCAAAGTCACCTGCCACAAACAGCTGAAACCGGCGCGAGGCAATGTAGGTGATGCCGGGTCGGGGAGCTACCGCATCAAACCTCCAATACCGGTCAGGCTGGTAGCTGAAGCCCAAGGCCGGGATAAAAATGTTGGAGTGATAGCCCAGTCGGTAGATGAAACCGCCCACAACCGAAAAGCCATTTTCAAAATTGTAACCACCCAACGCCAATATCGGCATGCGCAGGTCATCGGAACCAAGATCCTTGAAATCGCTATAAAGTCCCGGACTCAATCTCAGGCTGGCAAAAGCCCTCTGATTGATTCGGTATTTGGCCCCGATCTCCAGAAACAGTGCGTGCAGATCCACCGGCAGCGCTGCAAGGGATGATGCTTCAATATGCTTGAGACCATAGCCCCCTCCGATTGACAGCGTCAAAGCATCATTGGTCTTCATATTGCGGAGTATTTTCATCCGGTAATCTGTAATTCCGGCATCAGCAGGTACATTATCAAGATCGGCTGAGGGAAAATAACCGACCGAAAACTGGGAGCTCCAATCCGTGCCGGGTAAACCCGTCATCCAGTCAGTCTTTGATGTACGCGGCCGGTTTCGGAAGCCAGGCCAAGTACGACTGCCAGAACCATTATTACAAGTCTGAAACCGTATCTCATGACAATTTCCCGATAGTTTTTCATCTTTGGTTTTGTTTTGCCGTGACCATTTGATTGATCAGCGCAGCCAGTGATTGACCCGGTAGGCGAAGCAGTTCGTGGCGGCACACAGGAAACAGCCCCAGCAGATGTCGATCCAGATCATTTTGACCGGCCAGCGTTTCAAGGTGGCCATGTTGGTCATATCATAGACCCCGTAAACGATCAGCCCGAACAGCCCGCCCCAGCCCAGTGACGAAAGGAACGGAGACCCGGGATCCACTCGCGGCATGGCAAACAGCACGATTCCAAGCGGCAGCAGCAGGTAGACCAGGGCAGCGGCCCAGTAGACCGGCACAATCCTGTCGCCACGCTGGCGGGCGTAGGGTCCCAACTGGGACAGGTAAAACCCTTGCATCAACTTGCCCAACCAGAGGTAGTCCAGCAGCAGGGTTAAAGGCAGACAAAGAATATAAACGAACAGGATGGAGAACATTGAATAATCCTTTCAAAAACGTGGAGGTAGCGGAAGTGATAAAGTATAGTTGCGTCATGGAAACCAGCCTTTTGCGGTTGCCGCGGAAATGGTAACCAGTCCGGTAGCCTCACTCATGACGACTTATTAGTCAAGATCCTTGATGTTCCTTCTCCAGAATACGTTTGATCTGTTCCGCAGCCAGATGGCAGATAGGCAGATACGGAGCCCCCCTCAGCGGCACCTCGAATACCACCTTGCAGCGGTCCGGGCCAAGGGACTCCACCCGGTGACCGGTGGCAGGAATACCGGTCACCTTCCAGCGCCAGCGCCGTCCGGCAGTAAATTCCGTGATCAGGAACGGCAACCAGCGGCCGAAAACGGTTTGCACCCGGCCGGTTGAGCCCGGGCCGATATAACGATCAGCAGACTCAACCCGGGCCAGCGACGGCCCCCACTCCGGCCAGCGCCTGGTGTCGGTCAGTATTTCCCAGGCAGCAGAGGCCGGGACATGTATTTCGACTGAGGTTTCCATGGTAGTTATTGTCCCGTCCGTCTAGTCCATTTGGAATCAGACATGGTTGCGCAGCATCAGTTGTGCCGGGTGTGGCGAAAGGTAGACCTGCCCTTTCAGATACTGCTGGTCGTACTTGCGGACATAGTGTTTTAGCAGGGTCAGCGGCACCAGCAGCGGCGTCAGACCATCATGATACTGGCCGATGACCTCCAGAAGTTCCGCTTTGTCCTCGGTGGAAAGCTGCTGCTTGAAATATCCAATCATGTGCTGCAATACGTTGGTGTTCTTTTTGGTTGTGGCATACAGGCTCAACCCTTTCATAAACAGCTCTTCGTAACTTTGGAGCACCTCCTGCAGTGGCAGTTCCCGTCCGTGGGCCACCAGTTTGCCCATAGTGCGGTATATTTCAAGGCTATGGGCCATCATCAGCAGTTTCTGGGCGGTATGAAATTCAACCAGTCTGCCAAGAGTCGGTCCTGCCGCCAGAAAATCCTTCCAGCGGCGATAGCTGAAGACCCTCTCGATGAAGTTTTCACGGAGGTGCGGATCGTTCAGGCGCCCTTCTTCCTCCATCGGCAAGAGCGGAAAATGACGCCCTACCGCGGCGGCAAACAGTCCGCTGCCACTTTTGGAGGCGACTCCGTTATTGTAGACCTTAACCCTGAACAGGCCGGAACTGGGGGAATCTTTTTTAAAAATGAAACCGCACAGATCCGCTCCCTCCAACTCTTTCACCTTGGTCGCGCAGAAAGTCAGCATCTGATCGGTCAGGTCCATGCGACTCCTGCCGGTCATCAAACGGGGATTGGCCGGATCGCCTTCCAGACGCATGGCCTCACGGGGGATCGGCAGACCGCAGCCGACCTCGGGGCAGACCGGCAGAAAACTGAAGTAGCTCCCCAGGATGTCGGTGATGTAGCGGTCATGTTTGTGGCCACCGTCGTAGCGGACATGTTCTCCCAAAAGGCAGGAGCTGACACCTATTGTGATGGAATCTGTCATTTGGATACCTTCCGGGTAAAGAGATTCGCCAGCCAGACCAGTAGCGGTGTCATTAAGCCCCACACCACAACAAGCA
>JBBQCH010000220.1:0-3946 GCA_038318485.1 Geobacterales bacterium | reverse complement strand
AGTAGGCAGTCCGTCCAGCTCTTTGGCTGTGGCCAGCTTGACCGTTTTCATGCAGGCATCTGCGGAAGTGCCGCCGATTACAAAAGCGATGTGATACGGAGGACATGCGGCAGTGCCGAGATATTTCATCTTTTCCACCAGAAACTTGTAAAGTTTTTCTGGTGTCAGAAGCGCCTTGGTTTCCTGATAAAGCATGGTCTTGTTGGCGGAACCGCCCCCTTTGGCCATAAAGACGAATTTATAGTAATCGCCATCCGTGGCCAGAATATCAATCTGGGCCGGGAGATTGGTACCGGTATTGATTTCTTCGTACATATCCAGTGCCACAGTTTGTGAGTAACGCAGATTCTCCTCGGTATAGGTTTTATAAATACCTTTGGAGAGCCACTCTTCATCCTTGACTCCGGTCCAGATCTGCTGCCCTTTTTTAGCTGCAACAGTAGCGGTACCGGTATCCTGGCAGAGCGGAAGATCCAGATTGGCGGCAATTTCAGCGTTGCGCAGAAAAGCCACCGCCACGCCTTTATCGTTCATTGATGCCTCTGGATCGCTAAGAATTTTGGCAACCTGCTCGTTGTGAGCAGGACGCAGCAAGAAGGAGACGTCCTTCATGGCCTCGTTGGCAAGAATCGAAAGCGCCTCCGGACAGACCCTGACAACATCCTTGTCGGCAAACTTCTCTACGGTGACGTACTTCTCCGAGCCCTCTATCTTGCGGTATTTGGTTTCATCCTGGGCAAGCGGGAACGGCTCCTGATAAATGAATGGCTTGGTGGACATTGATACTCTCCTTTCTGGGTTGGGATGGGTGTCGATATGAGGCTCAAACCAAAATACTGTATACAATTTATGAATACATTTTACTAATGCAATCGAGGGGATAAATCAAGGAAAACTTGAATTTATTTCCACAGATTTACAGGAGGCTTGCGTGAGATGGACCAATAACTTATAATCCGGCGACTTTATCACCAAGGAGCACTTAACTAATGAATCCAAGATTACCCGCCGAATGGGAAATTCAAGATGGTGTCCTATTGGCCTGGCCGCACGAAGCAACCGACTGGTCCGGTATGCTGGATGAAATCCAACCGGTCTTTACCGAAATCATCCGTCAGATAGCCCGTTTCGAACGTGTACTGCTGACCGCACCAAGCGGCTCAACAACTGCCGATTATCTGGTCTCTGCCGGAGTAGACCTGAAGAACGTGACCATTTGCGAGTTACCCAACAATGACACCTGGGCAAGGGATTTCGGCCCGATCACAATTTTATACAACAACAAACCGGTCCTGCTGGACTTCGGATTCAATGGCTGGGGGCTCAAATTTCCGTCCAATCACGATAATCAGATTTCCAAGCGACTCAAAGAACTGGGGGCACTGAAACCCAACCTGAATACGATCGGCCTGATTTTTGAGGGTGGCAGCATCGAAAGCGACGGTTTGGGAACGATTCTGACCACCGCTGAATGTCTTCTGTCGCCCAACCGTAATCCTCAGTTGAGTAAAAGTGAAATTGAACAGGCTCTGGCATCACTGGTCGGAGCGCGCCGTATTCTCTGGCTCAATCATGGCTGGCTTGCCGGTGACGACACCGACTCCCACATCGACACACTGGCGCGCATCTGCCCTGACAACACAATCATCTACCAGGCCTGCAACAACCCGATTGACGAGCACTATCAAACCTTGAAACTGATGGAAGAAGAGTTAAAGTCTTTTACAGCGCCGGATGGCTCACCTTACAAACTGATCGATCTCCCCTGGCCTACTGCCCGTTTTGACAAAGACGCCCACCGCCTGCCGGCCACCTACGCCAACTTTCTGGTGATCAATGGCGCCGTTCTGGTTCCGACCTACCGTGATCCCGAAAATGACCAGCGTGCTCTGGAACTGATTCGCCAGGCCTTTCCAGGAAGAGAGACAATCGGCATTGACTGTTCTCCACTGCTTGAACAGCACGGTTCGCTGCACTGTGTAACGATGCAACTGCCCCAGGGGGTGCTGTCATGACAATCCTGAGAGCAGCCTTGATCCAACAGATCTGCGGCAATGATCGCAGTTCCAACCTGGAAAAGACCTCCAGGATGATCCGTGAAGCGGCCACATCCGGCGCAAAATTGATCCTGCTGCAGGAACTGCATACCGGCCCCTATTTCTGCCAGGTGGAGGATCCTGAACTTTTCGACCTGGCTGAACCAATCCCCGGCCCATCGACGGAAACACTCGGTAAACTGGCCCATGAACTGGAAGTGGTAATCGTGGCATCGCTGTTCGAGCGACGCGCTCCAGGGCTGTACCATAATACCGCCGTTGTACTGGAAAAAGACGGTTCCATCGCCGGAACTTACCGTAAAATGCATATTCCGGATGATCCCGGATTCTATGAAAAATTCTACTTCACGCCGGGCGACCTGGGCTTCACTCCGATACAAACCTCGCTCGGAAAACTGGGAGTTCTGGTCTGCTGGGATCAATGGTACCCGGAAGCGGCCCGATTGATGGCGCTGGCCGGAGCCGATTTGCTGATCTATCCGACCGCCATTGGCTGGGACCCGAACGACACCCAGGAAGAACAGGAACGTCAGCGCGACGCCTGGATCACAGTTCAGCGCGGCCACGCCATAGCCAACGGCTTGCCGCTGCTGGCGGTAAACCGGGTCGGCTTTGAGGCTTCAGTGCAAAATAAAGTTGGCGGCATCCAGTTTTGGGGAAGCAGTTTCGTTGCCGGTCCCCAGGGAGAATTTCTGGCGAAGGCATCCCGTGACAAAGAAGAGGTTTTGCTGGTTGACCTGGATTTGGCTCGGAGCGAGCGGGTGCGGCGCATCTGGCCATTTCTGCGCGACCGTCGCATCGATGAATACGGTGATCTGGTTAAAAGGTTCAGGGACTGACATGCCCATCCAAGACAAGGAAATCCTGGAAGCACTCTCCAGCTCCCGCATCCTGACCTCAATGATCACTCCAGCCGTACTGATCTCGGCCTGCGGCACATTGATATTCTCAACGTCGGCCCGCCTGGGACGTATTTTCGACCGGGTTACCGTCATGAAGGGAGAAGTTGAGGCAATTCTGCAAGGCAAGAGCAGCTACCCCAAAGAGCGGATGAAGAGCCTGAAAGGACAGATTCAACTGCAGAAAAGAAGGGCTGTTCTAATTCAGAAGTCAATGGCCGCCCTCTATACCGCCACAGTACTGTTTGTGGCAGCCAGCCTGGCCATCGGCGTCAACGTGGCCTACGGAAGCCCTGAGCAGGCCTGGATGCCAACCCTGCTGGCGCTTGCCGGAGGAATGTTTTTGTTTGCTGCCTCGGTAATGCTTCTGTACGAGAGCCGATTCAACCTGCGCTTTGTTACCCGCACTATTGATTTCATCGAGTTTTTGGAAGAAAAGGCATTTGAGCAGGAGCAGGATAAGAATAAACCACCACAATAGCCTTTGACTACTCCTGCACATACTGTCAAATTACACGCGCTAATATAAACGTAAGGGCGAAACAGATTTCTCTGTTTCGCCCTTACGTTTTAAACCAATTCAAAAGTCAGACTGTATTTTTTCAGCTACTCAGCACAGCGTGTCATAGCCCTGAATTTCTTGTAGCGGCTCTCCACCAGTTCATCGCCGGAAAGCTTGTTCAACTCTGTCAGATTGCGGGCAATGGCCTCTTTCATGGATTTAGCCGTTGCTTCGTGGTCACGATGTGCGCCACCAACCGGTTCTTTGATGATTTCGTCGATAACTCCCAGCTTGATGATATCCTTGGCAGTCGGCTTGAGCGCCTCGGCAGCCTGGGCACCTTTGGTTCCGTCCGACCAGAGAATTGCGGCACAACCTTCCGGAGAGATAACAGCGTAGACCGAATGTTCCAGCATCAGAATTTTGTCGCCGACAGCAATTGCAAGTGCACCGCCTGAACCGCCTTCGCCGGTAATGCAGACGATTAT
>JBBQCH010000219.1:0-3961 GCA_038318485.1 Geobacterales bacterium | reverse complement strand
CTTCTCAGGCATATCGGTCAGAATATCATCCGGGAACATTGCCGGTCCCTCGGGAAGATAACCGGTAATCACGGTGACAAGATATTCTACTCCATCACCATTGCCGGCTGAGATCGGTACGATTTCCTTGAAAGGATACAGAGTCGACCAGGCCGATATTTTTTCAAGTATATGATTCTTGCTGGCCAGCAGATCAACTTTATTAAGAACCAGTACTACCGGGATAGTCACCTTTTTAAGGACATCAGCGACAAAGGCAGCATCAGCCTGACCGGTAGCATCAACCACCAGCAGCAGCAGATCAACACCGCTGATAGCCGAACGGGCAACATCCACCATGCTTTTGTTCAGGCGCGAGCGCCCGGCATGGATCCCTGGCGTATCGATAAATACAATCTGGCCTTCGGGAATGTTATGGATTCCCTGAATGCGGTTGCGAGTAGTCTGTGGCTTGTTGGAGGTTATAACAATCTTTTCTCCTATTATGCGGTTCAACAGAGTAGATTTACCCACATTGGGCCGGCCAACAATAGAGACAAATCCTGATTTATTATTCTTTTTTTTCATATACTTAGATACCATTCCCTCATGTTTTACTTTTTATTCCAGGCGTCTCGCAACGTCACGACACGGTTGAAAACCGGTTTACCCTGGACGGAATCTTTTAGATCCTGACGGAAATATCCTAATCGCTCAAATTGATAGCGGGTTTCTATATCCGCATCTTCCAGGCTGCTCTCCAGCTTGCAGTTAGACAAAGTTTCTATTGATAAAGGATTAAGATACTGTTTGTAGTCGGCACCGCCACGATCAGGATTCGGATCACTGAACAGACGGTCAAACAACCGCACTTCGGCATTTACGGCATGGGAAGCCGAAACCCAATGAATAACGCCCTTGACCTTGCGGCCATCGGAAGTATGGATTCCTTCCCGTGAGCCGGAATCGTATTCACCATGCAGCTCCAGAATATTACCGGCTTCATCCTTAATGATTCCGGTACATTTGATGATGTAGCCAAATCGTAACTTGACCTCACCACCGACCGTCAGACGATGAAAGCCCTTGGGTGGTACCTCCATGAAATCATCGCCATCAATCCAGATTTCTCGTGAGAAACAGACCGTGCGGGTTCCCATCTCCGGTTTTTGAGGATGATTGGGAGCAATGATTTTTTCCACCGCACCATCTGCCCAGTTGTCAATAACCAGCTTGAGCGGCCTCAGAACAGCCATGGCACGAGGAGCAGTTTCATTCAGATCAGTACGGATACATTCTTCCAGAACCGACATATCAATCCAGGAATCACTGCGGCCGACTCCGATCATTTCGCAAAAGGCACGTACAGCAGCGGCGGTGTATCCACGTCGTTTGATCCCCATCAGCGTCGGCATGCGCGGATCGTCCCAACCACTGACAATGCCTAGTTGAACCAATTCCTGAAGTTTGCGCTTGCTCATGACGGTGTAGGTCAGATTCAGCCGGGCAAATTCGTACTGACGAGGCTTGGAAGGCACCGGAAGATTATCCAGGAACCATTCATAAAGTGGCTTGTGATCTTCGAATTCCAGAGTGCAGATTGAGTGGGTAATTCCTTCGATGGCATCCGACTGACCGTGGGCGAAATCGTACATCGGGTAGATTTTCCAGGCATCGCCCACATGCGGATGCGTGGCATGAATAATGCGGTAAAGAACAGGGTCGCGCAGGTTCATATTAGGCGAAGCCATATCGATTCTGGCTCGCAGCACCCTGGCACCGTCGGGAAACTCACCGGATTTCATACGGATGAAAAGGTCAAGATTTTCATCAACAGAGCGGTTGCAGTAAGGGCTTTCTTTGCCAGGTTCAGTCAAGGTACCTCGATAAGCACGCATTTCCTCGGCATTCAAATCCTCGACATACGCCTTACCTTCCCTTATCAGATATTCGGCCCATTGGTAGAGCTGTTCAAAGTAATCCGAGGCATAATAAAGGTTTTCGCCCCAGTCAAAGCCAAGCCAGCGCACGCTTTCCTTGATGGAATCGATGTACTCCTGCTCTTCTTTGGCCGGATTTGTATCATCGAAACGCAGGTGGCAGCGACCGCCAAAGTCACGCGCCAGACCGAAATTTATACAGATCGACTTGGCATGTCCGATATGTAGGTAACCGTTCGGCTCCGGCGGAAAGCGGGTCACGACGAAGTTACGCCGGCCGCTTTTAAGGTCATCGTCGATAATGGTACGCAGGAAGTTATTGGATGTGGGAGCGGACTGTTCGATAGTGGACATTAAAAACCTCTCGGGAGCTACTTAACCAATTCGCCCAAAAGTGAATTAGGGTAGGCTTTGGCAATACGTACATCAACAAAACTGCCGATCAGGGCGGGGTCACCGGAAAAGTTGACTATCCGGCCATTATCGGCTTTGCCGGACACCTGGCCGGGAAGCTTCCCCTCCCCTTCAACCATGACAGCCTGAAGTCCCCCGACATACTCATGGCATATTTCAAGATTAATTCGCTTCTGAATAGCCATCAAGCGATCCAGGCGGGCCAGTTTCTGGCTACGGGTCATCTCATCGGGCAGATCGGCGGCCCGGGTACCGGGGCGGGAAGAATAGACAAAGGTGAACAGATCTATGTAGCGCACCTCTTCAATCAACGAGAGAGTATCTTCAAAGTCCTGATCCGTCTCCCCTGGAAAACCGACTATTATATCTCCGGTAATAACAATACCGGGACGGATCGCCTTGAGTTTGCGGACCTTCTCCAGATATGATTCACGGTTATAGACCCGTTTCATGCGTTGCAAAACGGCATTACCGCCTGATTGAGCCGGCAGATGTACCTGGCCGCACAGATTGGGTACATCACCATAACAGGCTATCAGATCATCTGACATATCCTTGGGATGTGACGTGGTAAAACGAATCCGCTCTATGCCGGAGACTTCGGAAACCTGTCGGATCAAATCCGCAAAGGTTGGCTCATTTCCAGCCTTGAGACCATAGGAATTGACATTCTGACCAAGCAGAACGATCTCTCTGACCCCTTCATCCGCAAGTTGACGAACTTCGGTCAGGATATCCGCAGAACGGCGGCTGATTTCACGTCCCCGCACATAAGGAACGATGCAATAGGAACAGAAGTTGTCGCAGCCCTGCATGACGGTCACAAAACGCGAAAGGCGGGACTGACCCTTGATTGTCGGAAACAGGTCCAGGCGTTGATCATTATCGATAAAAGCGGTTTCGGAGCGTCGTTCTCCCTGCTCAGCCCCCTTTACCATATCCGGCAGCAGATGCAGGTTATGAGTACCGAATACCAGGTCCAGAAAGTGGAACTTCTTCAGTAACTCTTCGCCCTCCTGCTGGGCAACACAGCCCCCGACGCCTATAATCTGCGATTTGCCGTCACGCTTGTATATTTTAAGGTTCTGGAGACGTTTATAAACCTTCTCTTCGGCGCCACCACGTACACTGCAGGTGTTGAGAAGGATCATATCTGCAGCTGACGGTTCGTTGGTCGGAGTGTACCCCAGGTCGGACAGCATCGTGATGATTCGTTCGGAATCATTCACGTTCATCTGGCAGCCAAAGGTTTCCATATAAATAAGTTTATCTTGCATAAGAACTAATCTTTATACTTAATAACAGGCTGTAAAGTCAATAGAATTAGCTTTTTATCCGTATTCAGCCAGTTTGCGGTCTTGACAAATCAGAGGGTGGCAAAGTATTGTCTGACAACTTTGAATAAACACTAATAGAAAGACCAATGAATGATTATTGACTGGAACTGCATAGAGACTGTGCTGCTGGATATGGACGGAACCCTCCTGGACCGCCATTTTGATGACCACTTCTGGCTGGAACATGTACCTCAGCGCTGGGCAGCCAACAACCGCACAACGGTCGACTTTGCCAAGAAACATCTCTATGCCTTATTTAACTCCCAGGAAAACACCCTCAACTGGACTGAT
>JBBQCH010000218.1:0-3962 GCA_038318485.1 Geobacterales bacterium | reverse complement strand
AGCGGCCTGTTCTGGTCGCCGACCGCAGCGCCAATCCGTGAAAACAGTGCCTATCGGACGCGGCACGGTGCCGGCTATACGGTCTTCGAGCATAACAGCAACGGCATCGAACAGGAGTTGACCGTCTTCGTTCCGGTGGATAACAGCGGGGGGGAACCGATCAAGCTGCAACGGCTACGGCTCACCAATGCCTCTTCCAGAAGTCGCAAGCTCTCGCTAACCTATTATGTGGAACTGACCCTCGGCGAAAACCGTGAAAGCTCCCAGATGCATGTCATAACCAGCTGGGATGATGACGTCCAGGTTCTGCTGGCACGCAACCACTACCACCCGGAGTATGGAGAACGGATCGCATTTGTTGCCATGGTTCCTCAGGTTGATTCATATGGTGCTGACCGCACTGCTTTTATCGGACGTAACCGCTCATTGTCCAACCCGGTCGCCATGGAGCTGACCCGGTTGTCTCAGCGGACCGGGGCGGGACTGGACCCCTGCGCGGCTCTCCGGGTAACCATTGAAATGGCTCCCGGCGAACAGCGTGACATCTGCTGCATGCTGGGACAGGGTGACTCCGTGGCACAGGCACGGTCGATGGTGCAGAGTTACCGGGATGATATGGCATTTGAGAACGCTTATGACCGGACCAGAGCCTGGTGGGATGAACTACTGGGGACGATTGAAGTAAAGACTCCCGAACTGGCCGCTGACCTGCTGATCAACCGCTGGCTTCAGTACCAGTCCTTAAGCTGCCGCATCTGGGGACGTTCCGCTTTTTACCAGTCGGGCGGGGCCTCCGGTTTTCGCGATCAGCTGCAGGATGTCATGGCCTTCCTATACGCAAAACCCGGACTGGCCCGCGACCAGATTCTGCTGGCCGCCAGCCGGCAATTCAAGGAGGGGGATGTGCAGCATTGGTGGCATCCGCCGGGCGGAGCCGGGATACGCTCACGTATTTCCGACGACCTGCTCTGGCTGCCGTATGTGGTTGCCCAGTACGTGCGGACCACCGGCGATGTGGACATTCTGAAGACAGAAGTGCCCTTTCTCAATGCCCCCCTTCTGGAGGATGATCAGCACGAGGTTTTTTCGACACCGGAGGTCACCTTTGAAAGCGCCCCGCTCTTTGAACACTGCCGGCGAGCTGCCATTCGCGGCCTGACGATCGGGCCCCATGGTTTGCCTCTGATGGGCACCGGAGATTGGAACGACGGCATGAATCTGGTGGGTGCCGGTGGGAAAGGTGAAAGCGTCTGGTTGGCCTGGTTCCTGTGTGAGGTGTTGCAGGGGATGGTCGAAATGTCCGACCTGTTGCAGATGCCGGAGCTGGGACAAATATTCCAGAAGGATAGAAAAGATCTGATCCAGCGGGTTGAACACGCCGGCTGGGATGGTGAGTGGTATCTGCGGGGGACCTTCGATGACGGTACTCCGCTGGGGTCCGCGGAAAACAGTGAGGCTAGAATCGATTCCCTGCCCCAGTCATGGGCCTGGCTTTCCGATGCTGCCGATCCCGAGCGTGCGGATCAGGCCCTGGAGTCGGCCTGGCGACATCTGGTGCGAAAGGATGATGGTCTAGTGCTGCTTTTCGAACCACCTTTCGACAAATCCAAACCCTCACCCGGCTACATCAAAGGCTATCCTCCAGGAGTGCGGGAGAACGGCGGCCAGTATACCCATGCCGCCCTCTGGATGGCAATGGCATTTGCCCGCAAAGGGGATGGCGAAAGGGCCACGCAGCTGTTGCGCATGCTCAACCCGATCGAGCATGCCCGCGATGCGGAAGCGGTCTGGCACTACGGAGTGGAACCGTATGTTGTTGCGGCCGACGTTTACCGGCTGCCTGGGCGGATCGGGCAGGGGGGCTGGTCCTGGTATACAGGTTCGGCGGCCTGGATGTACCGGGCCTGGGTGGAAGAGGTGCTGGGGCTGCAGGTGCGTGGGGATCACATAAAGATGCAGCCGGTCATTCCGGCGACATGGCCAGGCTTCAGTCTCAGCTACCGGCATGGTGAAACTGTTTACGCGATCCAGGTGGAGAATCCGGATGGCTGCCAGAGCGGTGTTGTCCGGGTTGAGATGGATGGACAGCTGCTGGCCGATGGCCTGATACCGCTGGAACGAACTCTGGTTAAACACCAGGTTGTAGTACGGATGGGTAATTAGAGATAGGAAATCCGGCCAGTGATAAGAATCTGATTGAAATTTAGTTAGTATTTTTTATAATTAATGTCAAAATGTGATCCGCCATATATTACAGTTATGTTAAAGATGGCGGATTCCGTTGACTGTTTTTAAATGACCCGGTACGCCGGATTTCAGTTTTCACCGTACAATCAGAAGCTTGCACTCTCTGTATCGGCAGTTATTTACTGGCACGCTAGTTGCGATGAATCTTCTTGGCATTACACGGAACAATATTGTGTTTTCCGTAAAAATCCGGGTTATTGATTCTAAAGGAGGATGTTATGAAATCGAGCAACAGAGACTTGGTGGAAGGGAAGCTTCGTGAAGTGAAGGGTAATATCAAGGAATTTGCCGGGAAACTGAGCGATAATCCAAAATTGCAGGTTAAAGGCACCGTTGAAAAAACAGCCGGAAAAATACAAGAAAAGACCGGCCAGGTTAAGAAAGTTTTCGGGATCTAGTGTAAGAACAGCGAACCAATCAGTAACACTAAACTAAAATGGAGGAAACAACTTATGAAAAAGATTCTTGTACTTGTGTGTGCAACAGCAGCACTTTCTTTGGCAGCCGGTTCGGCAATGGCCGACAGCATTAAAGGTAAAATCGGTGTAACCGGCAAAATCGGTTTCCAGATCCCAGCCGATGGTGACAATGGCCCTTATAAAGTCGATACCGATACCGGTATCGCTTTTGGTGGCGGCTTGCTCTACGGAATTGATAATCATTTGGCGGCCGAGATCGACGTAACCCGCAGTTATATTAATTCAAACTACGTAGATTTTGGTGTAACCAATATATCACTGGGAGCACAGTATCGTTTTGCACTCAACCAGCCGCAACTGGTTCCTTATGTGGGAGCCGGTCTTGATATCCTGTTGCTTGATGCCAATGGCGGCCGTACCGTTGACAACACAGTCGGTGTCCATGCCGCCGGAGGCCTGGACTACTTCCTCACGAAACATCTGGTCCTGACCACAGAGGCAAGGCTGGTACTTGGGCCGGATGCCGATATTAATGGTCCGACCGGTAAGGGACATTTCGATCCAAACTCTTTTTCCACTACTTTCGGCGCCAGATATTTCTTCTAGTCGGATTCAGTTAACTCACTTCTGCTTATCAGGGCTGGATCAAAATGGATTGGCAGCAATGCCTTTGCGTGAACTATCTGAATTTAAGACCCGCTTCGGCGGGTTTTTCCGTTTTAACAGAGTATTCAAATCAAAAGGAGTCGGGATATGTTAGAAATTATAAAGAAGTTCAAGCTGGCGCCGTTTTTCATGCTCGTAACGTTTGCCTGTCTGCTGTTTGCAAGCGGCTGCGCTCGTTATTCACGTAATGTGAATACGTTCTATCAGCCTTCTGCAAGCGTTAACGGCGGCAGTGGAGAGGTATACATCGTCATTCCGGAAAGCAAGCAATCGCGCTCACCGGATATGAAATGGGTGATCGGTAAAGTCAAGGATGACGATAACAAGGTTATTGATGAGTTGTTCAGTCCTCGTTCACCGGCGGAGATAGTTCAGGCGGCATTCAGTCTGGAGTTCAGGAAGGCCGGATATACCGTTATAAACAGCACCAAACGTCCTGCTGCAGAAAAACGGGTGCTTGATCTGACCAAAACAGAGATAGATCTGGAGCAGATCACGGATATTGCGGATCTGAAGGTTAAATGCCGGGTGCAGGTGGGCGTGGATGTGTTCAAGGATGGTCAGCAGACCAAACGCTTCCAGTATGAAACGACCTCTTCCAGAACCGATATCAAGGATCGCGACATGCTT
>JBBQCH010000217.1:0-4041 GCA_038318485.1 Geobacterales bacterium | reverse complement strand
CCATTCAAATTTATCCCCGAAGTCTATCTGGACAAATTTATTCCTCCGCATCGCATCGTCTAAAAAGCTGAACTGACAAGATTTCCAGTAATATTGTGGAGAACTTAGCGATTAATTACGTTGATCTTTCTCTATTCAGTGCCAATCAACTTAACCTATTCACACTAAATTAGTTCAATTAGCTGTGCGGGCTCAAACGACGGCTATCAACCGTACTGAACGAACTGTACCTATGCTCTATACCGGACCAAAACCAGGAGAATATCCATGAATGTTTTACCAGACCGGCAACCAAGCTTGCTCGGCACAATCAATCGTTATTTGGGACCGATAATGCTGTTGCTGATTATCTTGACACTGACGGCATCCGACTCTTTCGCTCACGGTGTATCGGATGACGACAAAGCCTTTATCGTCCAAAGCAGCGGAATGCGCCTGTTGCCGTTCATCTATCTAGGCGCCAAGCACATGGTCACCGGTTACGATCATCTGCTATTCCTGTTCGGCGTAATTTTCTTTCTGTACCGCATGCGCGACGTGGGGGCATACGTGACACTCTTCGCAGTTGGGCACAGCGTAACGTTGATATATGGTGTTATGAGTGGCACCAACGTCAATCCTTACATTGTGGATGCCATCATTGGCTTGTCTGTCGTCTGCAAAGCACTCGATAATCTTGGCGCTTTCAAGCGTTTATTGGGCTTGCTACCAAACTGCAACAATTTGCACTTTCCAAAGAGGGACTGCTGCCAAACATCCTTGCATTTAACGTTGGGGTTGAGTTTGGGCAGATGATTGCGCTGGGTGCAATTTTGATATTTATGGGTTTCTGGCGGCGTACCGATGCGTTCAGACATCAGGCTTTTGCAGCCAACGCAGCTTTAATGACGGCAGGTTTTGTTCTGATGGGATATCAAATAACCGGTTACTTCACTAAATGATTAAGGAGAATTACATGACCATACATAATTCACACCCGTTACCAACCCTGCGTCAATTGTTCAAGGCCACCGGCATTGCTATGCTTGTTGCAGGTGCAATCTTGATTACAACCGTACTACCGGCCGAGTTCGGCATCGATCCGACCGGAATCGGAAAAGTATTGGGGCTTACGGCAATGAGTGCCACCAATGCTGAAGCAGCAAAGCTGCCGGATAGCGTGGCTATATCAGCACCTGTTGTGCAAGCACTATCGACAACCGTTGCAAAAAGCGACATCCCATTACGAAGCGACGAAATGTCGCTGACGCTTCAGCCTGATGAAAGCACAGAAATCAAAGCCTCAATGAGTAAGGGGCAACAATTCGTCTTCAGCTGGTTTACGGAAGGCGGTTCCGTTAACGTTGACATGCATGGTGAAAAAATTAATGCGGGAGACAAATTTACCAGTTACTGGAAAGGCAAGGAACTAACGAGCGATCAAGGGACTTTTGTTGCTCCCTTTGAGGGGACACACGGTTGGTTTTGGCGAAATCGTGGTGATAAACCGGTGACGGTAAAAGTCAAGGTGAGCGGTTTTTACGATAAGCTTGCTCGGATGAAATAAAATTTAGTCCTGAGCAAGACTGAAAAAGTGGGCCGGTCCAGTACAGGAACGGCCCCTTTGTTTTAGTTTCAGCAGAACAACAGAATGTATATCAGGCAGTCAATTCCATAAGCTGCTACAGGAACCAATCGTGGTTGTTGGTGCGGTTGTTTTTGGCTTTATCAGTCACCATCCATTTAAAAATAACTTTAAATCCAGGATAATGATACTTGTTCAGACATTTCAATTCCATAACCTTATCACTCTTTTTCTTATCCGGCTTTACCGGCTTGTGCTATGAGATCTGCTGGATCAGGTCATCCAGTCAGATATTCGGATCGACGACGTTTGCCGTCAGCTCCGTGGTAGCCCTGTTCTTTACCGGCATGGCGTTTGGCTCACATTATTTTGGAAGCCGCTCAAACCACTATTCAGAACCACTGAAAGTATATGCACTGCTTGAAATCGGAATTGGTATTTTTGCCGTAATCAGCCTGCAACTGTTGTCAATCTTTGAAATCCCCTATCAGTGGCTGTATTCTTCCTATTATCAAAACGGCATCGTTATCTCAGCAATCCGGCTACTGCTGATTGCGCTGATCATCATTCCTCCAACATTTTTGATGGGTGGAACTTTACCCCTCTTCACTCAGTTCTATGAAGCATCGAGTCGCGCAAAACCCGACAGCCTGGCCTTCCTCTATTCATTAAATACAATCGGCGCAGCTGTTGGCTGCCTGGTATGCGGATTCATTCTGTTGCCAATGCTTGGCATCAGCAAAACCCTTCTTATGATCGGTTTGATGGCGCAAGCTGCCGGTATATTCATTTTATATGCCCTGAAAAAAAACACTTGCCCTGTGGATTGTACGTTCAAAGCTGTTCCGGATCATGCCACTCACATTCATTTTACCGATTCCGCCGAAAGAGGCTTGTTGTATGCCATCATTTTCGGAACCGGTTTTTGCGCTCTATCGTATGAAATACTCTGGACTCGTTTTTTGTCGCTGATTATCCATAATACCGTTTACACCTACACAATCAGCCTGCTGATCGCCTTGATAGGCATTGCCGTCGGCAGTTACATCGCACAATTCAGGAGACCATCCGACAACCATGTTGCTACACTCGGTCTCGTACAAATCCTGAGCGCTATTTTTGTCCTGGCATCGTTATTGATGCCGACTTTAGTATGGGATTGGGCAGCGTCAAGCGAATCACCAATCAAAATCGTATTGATATGCAGTGCCCTCATGCTGATTCCTTCTCTGCTTTCCGGTGTCTCGTTTCCGTTGCTTTTTGAATGTATCAGGCATTCCGGCCTCAACACCGGCAGTCGTATTGGCAGAGCGCTTTCGACCAATACTGTCGGCTGCGTTTCCGGCTCAATGGTGACTGGTTTCATACTTTTGCCATGGCTAGGTATGCATGTAACCCTCGTTGTAACGACCTTATTATGTCTCATGCTGGGAATCTTTGTGATTATTTTTCTGAATCGGAAGATGTCATATCAGATCAAAACGGTAACAGTTATATTCAGTCTGACCGCATGGACATATTTGGTTTATTCGGCAGATGTACGCTTGCCGCAGGACTATTTGGCAAAAGGAAAAAGTCTGGTCGATTTCGTGGAAGGAAAAAACAGCTTCATTTCTGTGGTTAAAAAAAACGGAGATAGGGAACTGGAAATGGACCGCATGTGGCAAGGGCAAAAAAGCAAGGGGCACCAGATCATGGCTGCACACCTGCCCATGCTGCTACATCCTGAGGCTAAAGATATTTTGGTGGTTGGCATTGGCGCCGGCCAGGCACCGGGCAGATTTTTATACTATGACATCAACAGACTGGATTGCGTCGATCTCGAAAGCAGGATTCCCGAGGTACTGAAAAAATATTTTTCCGCAGAGTGGCTCAACGATCCGCGAACTCACGTTATCGTTGAGGATGGCAACAATTACCTGAGAAATATCAACAGAAAATATGACCTGATTTCTGTCGAGGTTGGACAGATTTTCAGACCCCAGGTTTCCTCGTTTTATAATGTCGAATTCTACAAAAACGCCCAAAGGAGGCTAAATAAAAACGGGATAATTTCTCAGTTTCTGCCGGTGGGCTTCTTCAGTGAAGAGCAGTTGCATGCCGTCATTAAGACATTCATCTCAGTGTTTCCACACAGTACACTTTGGTATAACCGCTACTCCGAGCTGATTCTCATCGGTTCGACACACACTGATCTGGCCATACGACAGAGCGGTGTTGACGTGTTACGAAAAAACAAGCAGGTCACATCGGATTTGTTTTTTGGGTATCCCGGTTCGGAAGAGCATTTTTTGAACAAGCCGGAGGTGCTGGCAGCAAGCTTTTTGATGGGTCAGGCGGCGTTATCGAGAATCTCAACTGCTGCGCCGATATTAAGCGATGACAGACCCATTCTGGAATACGGCACAGCAAGAACGAGTTTCTTCCCGATGAGATTCAAAAAACTCTTTGAAGACCAGCACGAAAATCCTCAGCAG
>JBBQCH010000216.1:0-4063 GCA_038318485.1 Geobacterales bacterium | reverse complement strand
CGTAAGTCCAAAAGCCGTGGTCTGGTATTCTATCGTCTCATGGAGCAATCTGTTGCAACCAAACCAGTTGTCTTAGATGATGTAACATTTGGTTATGACTGGCTAAATCACGTGAGGAGGAGCTAACTACCTACCCCATTTTTTGTTCATTATCCCCCCTTGTATTTTTAATGAAGAAATTAAACCTTATTTTTATAAAAGATGCAAATAATTTTTAGTAACGAACTAATCATGTGAGTAAGGCTCAAGAAATAAAAGGATTTTTTCTCAGCCCAGCCCTGGCGTTTTGCTTTCATACAACGGCAGCACAACCGTGAAGGTGCTCCCGATGTTCTCTTCACTGGTGACCCTGATTTCTCCGCCATGGTCCTTGACGATGCCGTAGGATACCGCCAGCCCCAGGCCGGTTCCGCCCGGTTTTGTTTTGAAAAACGTTGTGAAGAGCTTTTTCAGCAGAGCCGTAGTATGCCGCAGCCGCTATCGGTTACCGTGACGTTAAAAATCCGGGCCATGCTATTCAGTGACAGATCCAGTCGCAACTCCTCTCCATTTGGCATTGGCTGCAGACCGTTCAGCACAAGATCGTTGAAAACCTGCCGCAGCTGATCCTCATCACCTTCAATTTCAATAAGCTTGTTCATGATGTTGAACTCATCAGCCAGGGAGGCAATCTCGTTATCGCTGTCAACAACGATGTTCGGCGGTATTTCACCGGCCGCCATCCTGCAGACCTCCTCTTTCAGCGCCTTGACCGGCAGTGACAGCGGCGGCTGAGCCAGGCGGAAAGCCCGACTTCGATCAGGGTGACAAAAAAAAGAACGTTGGAAAATACCAGATTGATCTGGAAACGGAGCTGTCGACCAGGGTCAGAAAGCTCAGGCGTTAGTTGTGCATAATCAGATGCAGCGGGGGTGCCCTATGGGTGTTTTTTGGTGGTGCTCATGGCTAGGGACAGTTCAACGGTTTGCGCGGTCAGGTGGATGATGTCGCAGAGGCGGGCCATTTCACCCAGCAGTATTTCGTGGGCCGATTTGAGATTGGATTCAACGATCTGCTGCGTCTGGGCATAAAAACGGGTCGTGATCAGTGAAACACCCACCAGCCAGCAAAACGTGATTGAGGTAATTAGCGGCACAAGATTGACCACTGTCAGTTTGAAACGGATTGAAGAGCGCAGAGCCTCATTTTCATGACAGGCCATACTCAGCGATCTTGCGGTCCAGCGTCTTGCGGGATATGCCGAGGATCTCGGCGCTGCGGCTCTTGTGAAAACCGGTTATGGTCAGGACCGCCTCAATATGGCGGCGTTCAATCTCTTCCAGTGTCACCATCGGCGCCGGTTCCTGCGGTATCACCTGGCGTTCCCTGCTCGCTCCCAGCGGCAACAACGCTGTGGTGATCGTATCGGTGCGGGCCAGGATCACGGCCCGTTCGATAACATTCTCCAGTTCACGCACATTGCCGGGCCAGTCATACTTCTGCATGATTTGCAGGGCATCCGACTCAATTCCGCGCAACTCCTTTTTCATCCTGGCGGTATAGATCTTCAGGAAATGCATTGCCAGCGGTTCAATGTCTTCCCGCCGTTCCCGCAGAGGCGGCAGGTCGATCGTGATCACGTTCAGGCGGTAGTAGAGATCCTCCCGGAAGCGGCCTTCAGCCACTTCGCGCTGCAGGTTCTTGTTGGTTGCGGCGACGAAACGGACATCAACTTTTTTGGAACGGGTTGAACCGACCGCAATAAAGTCCTTTTCCTGGATTACCCTCAACAGCTTGGCCTGGACCGGCGGACTGACATCACCGATCTCATCCAGAAAGAGCGTGCCGCCGTCGGCTTCTTCGATCAGACCTTTCTGGTTGATGATCGCGCCGGTAAAAGCCCCCCGGACATGTCCGAAGAGCTGGCTTTCCAGCAGGGTGTCGGACAGGGCGGCGCAGTTCAGTGAGATGAAAGGGTGTCCAGCCCGCTGGCTGTTGCTATGGATTGTACCGGCGATCAGCTCCTTGCCTGTTCCTGACTCCCCCAGAATCATGATGTTGGCGTCACTGGCAGCCACCTGCAGGGTCAGGTCGTATACCTCGCGGAAGCGGGCGCTCTTGAAGACCATCGTTTCGGCCCTGCTGATGCCGCGATGCAATTCCTTACGCAGTTGCAGGTTCTCGTTGG
Source organism: Geobacterales bacterium (assembly GCA_038318485.1). Lineage (GTDB taxonomy): Bacteria > Desulfobacterota > Desulfuromonadia > Geobacterales > Pseudopelobacteraceae > JACRCG01. Next base: position 1,896 of record JBBQCH010000216.1, on the reverse strand, counting down.
CCAGACGGCGATGGTCAAGCACCCGCTCCAGCATTCCCAGCAGTTTCTCCTTGGGGAAGGGCTTGGAGATGTAATCGTAGGCTCCCTCTTTGATGGCCTGAACCGCATCGTTGATTGTGCCGTGTCCGGTCATGATGATCACCGGCAGTTCCGGTCTTTTGTTGTGGAGCTGCTTCAGAACCAGCAGTCCGTCCACATCAGGCATGCGCACATCCTGCAGTACAACATCGCAGGCAGCCGCATCAGGTGAATCCAGTCGTTTCAGCAGGTCGGCGCCCCGGCCGAAGGTTTCGACCTGATAACCGCAGGTCTGTAGCAATTTGTCCAGATAGCGCAGGATTTCAGCTTCATTGTCACAAATATAAATAGTCGGCATATCGCACTACTCCCCGGTGTCAGGTTCATTTGTATACAAAATAATCCGGACAAAAAGATACATGTTGGGACAAAAAGAATCAACAATTGTTTATAAACTAACTTAACCATAGCAATTTAAGACTTCCAGGTTTCTGATATGATTGGGTTAGTTTCTGGAGCTTAAGTTGGTCTTAAATTGGCACCGCAATTGCGGTATACGCGATTGTAAAACCGCGATCATATTACGCAACAGGAGCAACATTACCGTATTCAGGATGATGTGGAACTGAAAGATGGAGGTAAGCTGGGGATCATTCACCCCTCTGCTGGATGAAGCCGATCCGGTCGACCTGATTGATGTGGTGGATGCCGAAGGGGAGCCTAGCAATATTTTTCGCTACGAGAAGGGAAAATTCCTGTACGACAAACTGCCGATCAAGATGTCTCTTCACCAGATCGGCGTTCAGGAAGTATTGAACCTGTCCGACCTGCACGGCAGGACACCGGAAAGAATCTCTCTGTTCGGCATCATCCCGGCGTCTTACTACTCTGGCGTTGAGCTTTCTCCGGCTATTAAGACAAAACGGCCGAAGTTGGCTGAACTGGTGGTTGAGGAATTGTGTACGGCGGGGCATGGGGTCGTAAAACTGGCCGGACGTAGTTGTGGCAGAACTTGTAAGCAGAAAGGGTCGTTCTCCTCTTATGCAGTGGGGCTAAAGGGCTCTTTTGTGTTAATTTCAGGTTGCAAAAAGGACTATTGATATCTGAAATGATATAATCTGTTGGGACTGGTTAATGTATAGAGGCAAATCACAGGAAAAGGAATCCAAATGAAGATTGTCAGAATCGTAATTCTCTCAGTTTTACTGGGTGTATTTGCGTTTACGGCGTTTGCAGCCGAGAAGGAAGCGGCCGGCACGGTGTGATTGATGTCAGGACTGAACATGAGTGTAATGAGGGGCATCTGGAAGGAGCAGTACTGATTCCCTATGATCGGATCGAACAGGGGATTGCGGCGGTTGCTCCCGACAAGAATTCAAAAATCTATCTCTACTGCCGCTCCGGACGGTGAACGGCAATTGCATTCGAAACGCTGAAAAAGGCCGGCTATCAGGAGTTGATCAACCTGAGTACGCTAGAGAATGCGGCCAAGGAATTGCAAAAACCGATCGTAAAGTAGGGGCGATACCTTGTGTTCGCCCTGTTTTGGCGTAGGGGCGACAGCACTGTATTATAGTGTTGCGCCCCGTTGTCACCGGTTTCAATGGCGGGCGAAGCGGTTGAACCTTGCTTTGCCCCCTGCGAAAGTCAATTTTATCTGAAACCGTTGGTTATGTTTTGATGTTGATTTTTAATAATTTTATTCAAAATTGAGTCCGAATATTTAAATCCAATTATCTGCTGAGGATTTTCGTGCTGGTCTTCAAAGAGTTTTTTGAATCTCATCGGGAAGAAACTCGTTCTTGCTGTGCCGTATTCCAGAATGGGTCTGTCATCGCTTAATATCGGCGCAGCAGTTGAGATTCTCGATAACGCCGC
>JBBQCH010000215.1:0-4113 GCA_038318485.1 Geobacterales bacterium | reverse complement strand
CGGGATGTGGCCGGCATGATTCACTCATTACACTATGCTGCCATGACCACGCTGATTCATCACGGCAACAGTCACCCGGATGAACTGGCGCTGCTCGAACCCTGGCTGGAAGCCTGGTATGTCTACGTGGCCGGTTCATACTTGAAAGCCTACCTGCACGCAATGAAGGGATCTCCTCTTATTCCTGAGGACAGGACCGAGCTTGCCATCATGCTGCGCTGTTTTCTGATTCAGAAAGTGGTTCAGGAATTAGGACAAGAGCTGAACAGTCGGCCTGAATATGTTGAAATCCATTTGCGGGGAATCGAACTGCTGCTGCGGGAATGCCGTTGTTCGTGAAGGGCTGCTATTTCCTTAAGTTTGTCATCATTATTACATACTATAAACAGCGGCTGGCAACCTGCCTGCCGAAAAGTAACTCTACTTATGCTTCTGCAGTGAGCTGGGCTTAACTGATTGACTTGGCTCTTGATTATGTTATTTGTATACCAATTGACTCCATTTGAATCTAAGGGCCACGATAAATGACGGAAGTTTCTTATTCATTCATTCTGGCCGGGATCGTCATCCTGGCCGGTTTCTTCGGGAATGTCTTTTTTGAAAAAACAAAAATTCCGGATGTCATCGCACTGCTGGCAATCGGAATAGTGCTGGGACCGGTCAGCGGACTGGTCAGGCCGGAGAGTCTGCATCATCTGGCAGAATATGTGGGGTCGCTGGCGCTGCTTGTAATCCTGTTTGAAGGCGGGATGGACCTGGATCTGAACAAGCTGCTCAGCGAATTCGGCTCTGCATCACTGCTGGTTCTGCTGTCGTTTCTGCTTACCGCGGCCGGCATATCATCCTATCTGCATTTTATTGTCGGCTGGGATCTCAAATTGGGCATGCTGCTGGGTTCAATTCTGGGCTGTACCAGTGCGGCCATCGTTATTCCGATCATCAACCGGCTCAATGTCTCCGGAGAAATAAAAACCACACTATCGGTGGAATCGGCATTAAGCGATGTTCTGGCTGTCGTTCTCACGATTTCACTGATCGATGCCAGCCTGATCGGCCAGAAAGATCCGGTGGCGCCGTTCAAGGCGGTCGTGGGGTCGTTTTCAACCGCGATTGTGGTCGGATTGATTGTCGGCTTGGTCTGGATGAAGGTGCTTGACTTGATGCGCGGTAAAAAGCTGGCCTACATGCTGACCTTTGCAGCCATACTGATCACGTTCGGGAGTGTCGGGGTGCTGGGCGGCAGTGGTGCAATTGCCGTGCTGGTAATCGGGTTGCTACTCGGTAATGCAGATTCATTTACCAAGTTCCTGCGGATCAAGGAGCCCTTGCGGGTCGACCAGAGTATCCGTTTCCTGCATGAGGAAATCACCTTTTTTATCAGGACATTTTTCTTCGTTTATCTTGGAATGATGTTTTCCTTCAACGAGCTGAATCTTGATTTCATAATGTTGTGTGGGGTCTTGCTGCTGATTATAGTTCTGTTGAGAATGATCTGCACCGAGATAACCATCCAGGTCTATCCGGAGAAAAAGCCGGAGCGTTTTATGATCATGCTGATGATGCCGCGCGGTCTTGCCTCGGCCGTTCTGGCAACCTTGCCGGCTGCTGCCGGAGTTGCCGGGACCGAGAGTTTTGTCGGTATTACATTTGGTGTTATCATTCTTTCAAACATCCTGATGACAATCGGCATGTTTTTTACCGGAGCAGGGAACAACCATCTAGTCGAGGGACAAGCACCATGACAGGGAATCGCCTGTTTTTCTTCATATCAATATTGTTTACCATTCTGATTGGTGTCTATGACTACCAGACCGGTGTGCACATCTCCATGATGCTGCTTTACGCCATACCGGTTCTTGTCTCGGCCTGGTACTGCGGCCGGTTGGAAGGCGTTATTGTATCTGCCGTCGCAGCTTTAAGCTGGCTGGTCGTCAATTATTTTCATAAAATACCCGGTGAAAGTGAAGCCATTCTTTCCTGGAATGCCCTCACCCGTCTGGGACTCTTTGTGTTTATTGCCTATACCGTGTCACTGCAGGCCAAACTCAAACTGGCGCTGGAGCGGGAAAAGCAGAAAGCGAGTACTGACAGTCTGACCGGGCTCTTGAACAAGGGGGCCTTTCGTGAACGGGTGGAGGAGGAAATCAGCCGTTCCCGCCGCTATGATCACCCGCTTTCTCTGGCTTTTATGGACCTGGATAACTTCAAGCAGATTAATGATGTTCAGGGGCATGCCAGAGGTGACAGACTGTTGCAGAACGTTAGCGAAACCATAATTCAAACCATACGGGATACCGATATCAGTGGCCGAATCGGCGGAGACGAGTTCACGATCTGTTTCCCGGAAACAGGAGAGGAGCAGGTTCGAATAGCAATAAACAAACTGGTCAGCGCTCTCGATATCACGACCAGTCAGTCAGGTTGGCAGATTACCGCCAGCATAGGCGTGATCACATGTCCGAAAGTATGCGATACCTACGACGCTCTGCTCGGCAAGGCCGATAAACTGATGTATCAGGCCAAGGACAGGGGCAAGAACAATGCAGTCTTTAAGACAATTCTGGACTGAGTTGCCGGATGCGACGATATCGATTTTGCCTACCCGACCCACAGGTACTATAACAATCTCCAAGAAGGAAAAACTGGAGCAGCACCGCCACATTCAATAACGGAACCATGATTACGGTGCTGCCCGACAGGCTCTAGTGCTTCACTAACACCCTTCCCCGGATTCCTCCCTTGAGAATCGCTTGTATCTTTTCCTCCAGACCTTCCAGGGAAACTTCTGTCACCATCTCGTCCAGATGCCCGGGTTTCCACTCTGCAGCAAGTTTTTCCCATGCCTGTAATCTTGCATCCAGTGGGCATTTGACCGAATCAATACCGATTAGGCTCACCCCCCGTAAAATAAAGGGATAAACATTCAGCGGCAGCTCTGTTGATCCTACCAGGCCGCAGCAGGTGACCGCTCCGCCATAACGGGTTGACTTGATGGCTGCAGACAAAGTGTCACCACCAACGACATCCACGCAGCCAGCCCAAAGTTCTTTCATCATCGGACGCTCCGAACCGGCGATCACCTGGTCGCGTGATATGATCTCCGCCGCTCCCAGATCACGCAAAAACTTTTCGTCGGAACTTTTCCCGGTGGCGGCTACTACCTGGTATCCAGCTTTGGCCAGAATTGCCACTGCGATACTTCCAACTCCACCGGTTGCCCCGGTAACGAGGATCTCGCCGTCCGACGGCTTCACTCCGGCCTGTACAAGTTTCAATACCGAGAGTGCCGCCGTGAATCCGGCTGTGCCGAGTATCATTGCTTCCTGCCCTGTCAGGCCGGCTGGAAGGCGTACCGCCCAGCTTGACGGAATCCGGATGAACTCCCCCCAGCCGCCGTCCGTCTCCATTCCCAGATCGTAGCCGGTTACAATGACCTTGTCTCCGACAGCAAAGGCGCCGCTTTCGCATGAAAACACCTCTCCAGCCGCGTCTATGCCTGGAGTATGCGGAAACTGGCGTGTTACTCCCGGGTGTCCGGTTGCGGAGAGTGCATCCTTGTAGTTGAGGGAGGAGTAGTTGACTCGCACCAACAGGTCTCCCGGCGGCAGGTCGTCCATGGAGCGATCCCCGATTTCCCTCAAAAACTGCCCATCATCTGTTTTTGTCACGACCAACGCCTTGAACTGTTTTGACTTGTCCATGTTTTATTCTCCTTTTGAAATTAGACCGATCGTCTGTGGGGCGGCAAAAAAATTATTTTTGCAGCCCGGTAAAGAAAAAATCCGATGATGATCCAATGGTTGGTGTGTCTCCATCTGTTTTCCTGGAGCAGAAAGGGCGGCAGACAGCGATCAAGGGTCATGCGGCGCACCAGGCCTGTTACCCCGACATAACTGGTAAGTACGGCGCCCGACAGCACCAGGGTGGCATCAACGCTGACCAGAACCCCCAGCCAGTTCCCGGCCGAAAGCCTGCCCATTCGCGCCAGCAGGTCGGGCGGCACCTGCTGGATCACGGCAACCGGAAGAATGCCAAGCGCCAGCAGGCTGATCAACGGATTGAAGACCGCCACCGCCATCCACATATTACGGAGTGTTTTTGGGAAAACCCCTT
>JBBQCH010000214.1:0-4154 GCA_038318485.1 Geobacterales bacterium | reverse complement strand
TGGACCAATCTCAGTGGAACTTTCCACAATAAATGGATTTTCGGAGAATTCCTTCTTGAAAACTGTGTTTATTGTTTCCGCAACATTGCCTGATGCCAGGGTAGTCTTGCCGACCTTGACGAGTAATCTATTACTCTCCTTTACCTCCTGCAGTGTGGCTTCTTTAAGATTGTTTTGAGCCAGGGCAATTCTGGCCTTTTCAATCGATACAGGTTGATTGAAGTTTAGTTGAACAGAAGTTCCTCCGGAAAAATCGATGCCCATGTTGGCAGCATTTCTCGCGATCTGGACAATCCCGATGATGCCGACAATTGCCAGTATTGCTGAAATGGCGAAAGAAAATTTTCTTTTACCGATAAAATCAATATTTGTATTTTTGATGAGTTGCATTATTACCTCCCTAAATGCTGAGTTTTTTTACATCGAAATGGCGTAGGACAGCGTCAAAAGTCACCCTTGTTGCCACCAGTGATGTAAAAAGGTTTATGAGGATGCCGAGGCTTAACGAAACCGCAAACCCTTTGATCGGACCGGTTCCGAACTGGAAAAGCACAGCTGCTGTAATCAGTGTTGTAACGTGAGAGTCCATAATGGTCATGAAGGCTTTGTCATAGCCGGAATCAAGGCTCATCCCGGGCGTTCTGCCAAGCCTGACTTCTTCCTTTATTCGCTCAAAAACCAGAACGTTAGAATCAACCGACATCCCGACCAGCAGTACAATTGCTGCAATGCCCGGCAGAGTCAGAGTCGCCCCGAGAGCTGCCAGAGCTCCCATCAAAAACAGAATATTCATTACCATCCCCAGGTTTGCCACTAAACCCGCCATCCGGTAGTAAACTGCCATAAAGACAACAACCAGTGACACCCCGATCGCGCCGGCAAGCAGGCCTTTCTGGATAGAATCCTGACCGATTGAAGGGCCGACGGTTACGTTCTGTACGATTTTAACCGGTGCGGGAAGTGAACCGGCCCGCAACACGATAGCCAGATCTGCGGCCTCTTTCTCGCTGAAAGAGCCAGAAATCTGGGCACTGCCGCCGGATATTCTCTCTCGAATCACCGGTGCAGAATAAACATTGTTGTCGAGTACGATGGCAAATCGCTTCCCCACATTGGCAGCGGTTATCTGATCGAACAGCCTGGCCCCGGTTGAGTTGAATTCAATCCCGACATAAGGTTGATTAAACTGCGAGTCGATCCGCACTTGGGCGTCGGTAAGGAGGTCGCCGGTGATGATCGCTTTTTTCTTAACAACGATGGGAACATCAGAAACAGCTCCGGTCGCCGAATTAGACATTCTCTCCGAAAGAATTTCATCATCTTCCGGAATGGTTCCCGGAGTGGCGGAGGTCGCATTTACGTTCTCATCAATGAGTTTGAATTCGAGGCGTGCAGTCTTTCCAATCAGTTCAATGGCACGCTTTGGGTCTTTGATGCCAGGAAGTTGAACAACTATATGATTGATACCTTCCCGCTGGATAACCGGTTCTGATACTCCAAACTGGTCGATCCTGTTACGAATGGTTTCCAGTGCCTGGGAGACAGCCTTATCTTTCCTGTCCTGAACTGCATTTTTATCCATTCGGAGTTGGAGGCTTACAAATCCACCATCATCCACAGGTGAAAGTTGTTCCAATTCCGGATATTTATTCTTAATCTGCTTCTGAATATTTTCAATAGACCCCTTATCGTACAATGTTACCAGTACCGAGTCTGTGCCGACTCTGGCTATTTTCTTATAACGAATATTCCGGGAATTCAGAGTACCCTCAAGATCAGAAGAAATCAGATCAAGGGTGCCTTCAATGGCCTTTTGCGTTTCAACCTCCATAACGAGATGAGTACCACCTTGCAGATCAAGCCCGAGATGGATTCTGTCCTTTGGAAATACCCCCGTCCACCATGAAGGGAGTTTGGTAATTAAAGTAGGCGTGAGATAAAGAAACGACAGCAACGTGAACAACAATATCAGACTGACCCGCCAAGTAAGGCTCTTAGTCATGGATTATACTCCTTATTAATTGTTTCGATCTTTGGCGGCAATAAACGTTATTAATCGGACATTATCTCCGTAATAGCAGTGATATGGGTAAAAACTCTTATTACATCGCTAAATACACGATATGAGTTTTAAGCACAAAATCATCATGCCTTTTTGGAAACAAGCACAAGTCGATGCCACCACATTGCAGAATGGATGCGAATAAAGAGTATGTTTGCAAACGCAGACATTACCCTCATCTCGTCAAACAATAATTGGTTGAGCGAATAGAGTGGATATCTATGCATCGCAATGAATTGCGATGACAAAAATATCAAGTGTTGGTGATTAGATTGTCTGAGGTTTTAAGCGGGCGGGGCTCTGGCTGGAACTGTCAAATCCAATGATATGGTGACAGCATGAGACACATGATTGAAAACTGCAAGTTGAGATGGTTGATGACTGCTTACTTCAACTTTGTGGAAAAGATCGAAATACGGGGCTACCTTTACGGGTCTGAATTGTGAAGATTTTATCTGAGCTTTGCTTATGATACAGGAGAGCGGCTTGACCTCTTTCGGTTTAGAGAGCCGTGCTTCTTGAGAGTTGACAAGGTTTGGAAGAATTACTCCTTGAGAATAGAAAAATAGGGATATCGTCAGAAGTAACGGCAGCAGATATACCTTTTTTGAAAAATGATCCCCGAGTAATTTCATGATCTTATAATTATACCAATCTCTAAACGGTTGCAAGATTTATGTTTTTTGAACCAATGATCCAGGGTTTAAGAGATCGATTGATCATGCATAAACGAATTCCAGATGCGATGGGTCATGTGAAGCCGACCCACAGAAGCTAGTCGCATATGCATTCTCTACGCACAAAAAATGAACTTCGAAATACCCTCGTGGATAGCCAACTCGATCGCCTTAGCAGATTCCAGCCTTGTGATATTACGCCGGTCTTCGTAACCAGTTATAGCTTAGCTGGTTGCCCGGTTGCCGCAATGACACTGTTCCATAACCGACCAGACGGATCAATCTTCTTCCGGGTGCTTGTTGCCAGTGAAAGTGGTACGTGAACGAATTGATGATTCCAAAACCCTACAACCATATTTGTTCGGCCAGCTAAACCTGCATGAGCAGCATTGTGCCCAAGTTGTACACAGTATGCTGTATCATGATGATTCGCTGGCTGGCTTCGGATTGTATAGCTCGGGTCAATGTATTTCAGCGTTATTTCGAGACCAATCTCTGTAAAATGAGCATTGATTTTCTCTTTGAGAAACACCCCGATATCACTAAGTTTTTTATTCCCGGAGGCATCAAATTGACCTGAGGCAGTCATTAGGTCTTGTCCCGCGCCTTCAGCAACCACTATAACCGCATGGCCCCGCTGTCGGATCCTTTTCTCAAGATCAGCGAGTAATCCAGGTAAGGTGAACGGCTCTTCCGGAATCAGGCAATAATTAACTTGACAATCTGCCACCGCTGTATAAGCGGCAATGAAACCGGAATCTCGGCCCATCAATTTTACAAGGCCCATACCGTTGCGAGCTCCGAGTGCTTCAGTATGCGCAGCATAGGTCGATCTTCGTGCTTCTGAGACGGCTGTTTCAAAGCCGAATGTAGTTTGCAGGTAGGAAATGTCGTTGTCGATAGTTTTTGGAATTCCGATGATGCTGATTGATTTTCCTTGTCGTTTTATTTCTTCTGATATCTTAGCCGCACCTTTCAGTGTTCCGTCACCTCCAATGGTAAACAGAATACAAATTCCAAGCTTTGAGAGCGTTGAAACCATCTCTGCTGGATCTTGATGACCTCGTGAAGAACCAAGAATCGTCCCGCCTGACTCTCCTATGCGGCTAACAAGCTCCGTGGTCAGATTAAGGGGTGCATGGCCGTAACTGCTTACAAGGCCTTCAGAGCCATATCGAAATCCATAAACTTTCTGAACCCCGTAATGGTGGTTCAGGCTCATTACTATGGCGCGGATAACATCATTCGTTCCCGGGCAGAGACCTCCACAGGTGACAATACCGCAGGCGATTGAGGCTGGATTAAAGAAAATCTTCTTGCGCGGACCTGCAACCTCAAATGATAACGGCGCCAGATTATCGGCGATTCGCTGTTGTATGGCACCAAAACTTGAATGATATAGAAGGCGTTCATAG
>JBBQCH010000213.1:0-4165 GCA_038318485.1 Geobacterales bacterium | reverse complement strand
GCCAGGTGGCGGGCTTTGATCAAGCCCGTTATAATGGTCAGACCGATGTGGCTTTGACCGATCTGGGTGTGGAACAGTACCATTGTATGGAAGACCGTCTGGCCGACAAAAAAATCTCGGCCTGCTATACCAGCGATCTGTCGCGCTGTACCATTGGCGCTGACATTGTTTGCGGTAAGTTTGGTATCGAGCCGGTCCGGCGCAGTGAACTGCGAGAGCTTAATATTGGTGTCTGGGAAGGGATGACCTGGCAGGAAATTCAGGCGCGCTGGCCGGAACAATGGCAGGCGCGACTGGATGATCTGGTCAATTACCGGGTGCCGCAGGGAGAAAATCCGCTGGATCTGGAAGCGCGGGTAATGCCTGTAATCAAGGAAATAGTTACACGCCACCAGGGTCAGAAAATACTGGTGGTTGGGCATGGCGGGGTCAACCGTATCGTGCTGCTGAATGCCATCGGAGCTCCACTCTCGGCAATGTTCAACATAGAACAAAACTATGGCTGTTTGAATATCATTGATTATTATGCCGACGGCAAGACAACAGTTAAGTTGCTGAATGGCTGATGTATCTGTTGCAGGTTCTCAATATTCATAACCAATGTGCTGAAAATGCCTGCTGTCTCTCAACAGCAGGCATTTTTTATGGTATATTTCCGGTTCAGTCTGGTTACTCCCAAAAAATCCCGGTTGGATCCGAAGCAACTTCAAGAGTCAGTTTTTCAAGAGTATCCCGGTTTCTTCCGGTTGGATAAGGTTGTCGTCTGTTTTTACGGTCATACCAGTACAATGTCCAGTTGAGCGATTCAGGGCTGTATTCAAACTGGGCAACCTTGATTTCATTCCAGACGGCAGGGTCTATGAAGAGCGGGCGGGACTCGGTCAGGGTGACCCGGTTGCCTCTGATATCATATTGCAGTTTTACCTGATCTGGAATGGTACCTTCTTCACAAAGTTTCCCCAGTAGTTCGTTTACTCTCTGCCGCTCTGTTTCAGATAACGCCATATTTAATGCTTCCTTTAATTCAAAAGCAATTCAACTTTCGTTTGACGGTGCCGATACTATACGAAATCCATGCACTATTGAAAGGAAACAAAATGCAACACAGCAATTACCTGATCGGATTGCCGCGTATCACTGGGAATGTCAAAGAATTTTCTCACTAATTAAAAACAGCCTTTGCCTTCTGGCGTTTTTTACAGGAGTCAGGTACTATAATCCATGGAAGCAGCGGGTGGATGAAGGACTGCGCTGCGGCTTTGTATTATCCACATTCTCAAGACGGATCAGGGACGCATAAACCACTGTGTCAATGATCAGATCAGAAAAGATGGCGGCGCCAATCTGGACTATAAGCGAAACTGGGTTTTAGTGGACAAGATGGTGGCAGATGTGAGTAAACAAGGATAATTGGATGACCGGTTTGCAAATGCAATGAGACAAATCGGCAATGGGAGATGAAATGAGATCAAGAGGCCCTAAAACAGTAGTCCTGCCAAGCGCAGATGCCGCCGCTGCCCTTGTAAAAAAGATGCGCGGCGAGGTGGATGGCAACTCCAATTACAGAACCAAATCATTGAAAATCCATGGCCCGGTCTGTGCCAAATGCGGGCGCGAGTTTGATTCCGTCAGCCTGAATTTACTGACTGTTCACCACAGGGACGGCAACCATCACAACAATCCCCCGGATGGGTCCAACTGGGAAAATCTGTGCATTCATTGTCATGATGACGAACATTCGAGGGGGGGACTGGGAGAGTATCTTTCGGGTGATTAGAGTTTATTTGAAGTTCTGATAAATCAACCGCGCCACCAGCGCCAGCACCATCGTTATAAACACCGGCCTGATAAAAGCCGTACCACTCTTGATGACCAGTTTTGATCCGACCCGCGCACCCAGAAACTGCCCGACACCCATCACAATCCCTTCCATAAAGCGTACCTGGCCAACCGAAAGAAAGAATATCAATGCCACGAAATTGCTGGTGAAGTTCATGACTTTGGTGGTGGCGGTGGCCCGCAGCATCGAACAGCCCAGCAGCATCATCAGTGTCATGGTCCAGAATGATCCGGTGCCTGGTCCGAAAAATCCGTCATAAAAACCGAGTGTCAGGCCAAACAGCAGGTAGAACTGGCCGCTTTTCAGGCGGGAGTGGGAGTCCTCCGCCCCCAGTTTTGGGGACAGGATTGTATAAATCACTATTGCCGCTAATAACCAGGGAATCAGCTGTTTAAGAAGAGTTGCGTCCAGAAGTTGCACAGCCCAAACGCCCAGTGCCGCCCCAATGGCGGTCCAAAGAATGCCGATCCAGCAGTCGCTCAGTTTTACTGTTCCGGCCCGCACAAAATGCAGCATGGCACTGCCGGAACCGAAGGAAGCCTGCAGTTTGTTGGTGCCCAGCGCAACTTGCGGTGGCAGGCCGATACCTATCAACACCGGAACCGTAATCAGTCCACCGCCGCCGGCAATCGAGTCGATCAGTCCGGCTACGAAGGCCGTTCCGAACAGTAGCGGCAACAGAATTTCGGTGGGCACTCCGGGTCAGTGCGCCGTGCGCCAGGCAAGACGTCCTTCCAGCCAGCGGGAAAGTGAGGTGAAGGCGTAGCAGAGGATGAAGTAGACCAGTGCGATAAAGACGAATATTTCGGTCGGAAAGGCCATTGTACGGTTGTTGATCTGGGTTGCCACATGGGTCAGTTCGGACACACCGACGATGAAGGCCAGCGAAGTATCCTTGATCAGCGATACGAACTGGTTGACGAAGGAGGGGATCAGGTTGCGCAGTCCCTGCGGAAGAATTATGTAGCGCATGGTCTGCCAGTGCGACAGGCCGGTCGAGATAGCCGCCTCGGTCTGCCCTTTGGGGATGCCGTCAATGCCGGCCACGACGATGCGCGACATGTAGGCCGAAGTAAAGAGGGTCAGCGCCATTATGACGGTATTGTTTTCTGCAACCTTGCCGAACAGGGCCGGCATCAGGAAGTACATCCAGAAGATAACCATCAGAAGCGGCATGCCTCGCACCAGATTGATGAAGGCCAGGGCCGGATAGCGGATGACCGGGATCCGTGAAACACTCAGGAGTCCCAGGATCAAACCTCCGAAGAAGGAGAGGATGCAGGAAACCACCGCTAGGTAAAGTGTAAGGCCGACGCCGCCCAGGGGACCGTGCGGGAAACGGCCGATCATGAAGTAGGTAAAGTTGTCGGTGATGACCGATATGTTGAAGAACGGTTCCATATCAGGCTGCCTTGTGAACGTTCAGGACTTTTTCGTTATAAGTGTTGACCAGTGCGGTTATTATGATCGAGAGGGCCAGATAGACCACCGTGGCAGCGGTGAAGGCTTCAAAACCTTTGAAAGTGTAGCTTTCCACCTGGCGGGCCTGATAGGTCATCTCCATAACACCGATGGTCATGGCCAGCGATGAATTTTTGGCAATGTTTAGGAACTGATTGACCAGTGGAGGGATCGTAATGCGCACCGCCTGTGGCAGGATGATGTATTGCATTGACCGTAAATAGGAAAAACCGGCGCTGCGGGCGGCCTCCATCTGTTCTTTCGGGATTGAGAGCACGCCGGAGCGGATGTCTTCTGCAATAAAAGCCGAGGTGTAAATGGTCAGGGCGATGGCGGCAGCCGCGAATTCAAAGCCGGTTTCATTCAGCCAGTCATTAATGAAAGTCGGTAGAATTTTGTAGGAACCGAAATACCAGAAGAAAATCTGTACCAGCAGCGGTGTATTGCGAAAAAATTCCAGGTAGGCCAGCGCAAACCAGCGCACAGGTTTGCTGTGAGCCATGCGCATGACAGCAATTATAAGTCCCAACAGGAAAGCCATTACGATCGACACGCCAGACAACTTGAGTGTTGTGATCAAGCCGGAAACCAGCCAGTCAAAATACTGCCCGGAAGTTATGATGGACCAGTCGAATTTGTAATTGAGCATAGTAACGCTTCCAATTGCAGGGGGTGCCCGAGCCGGACACCCCCTGCGGATTGCTATTTATCGGCAGTGATCTTGAACGTACGTTCCAGATGGTACTGAGTATGAGGTCCGAACCATTTCTCAAAGATGACTTTGGCTTCGCCGCTTTTTTCCATTTCGAGGAGGGTCTTGTTGACAAAGTTTACAAAGTTGGTATCGCCTTTGCGCATGCCAAG
>JBBQCH010000212.1:0-4286 GCA_038318485.1 Geobacterales bacterium | reverse complement strand
GCGTAAGTCCAAAAGCCGTGGTCTGGTATTCTATCGTCTCATGGAGCAATCTGTTGCAACCAAACCAGTTGTCTTAGATGATGTAACATTTGGTTATGACTGGCTAAATCACGGGAGGAGGAGCTAACTACCTACCCCATTCAATCTATTTAGATTCCTGTAGTTCTTCAACCGTGGCCAGACGTGCGCCGGCTTTTTCCATCTCTTCCAGGGCGCAGATTGATTCTCCCGGAACGATGTCCACTCCTGCCACAGAATCGGTAAGCACCGTAACTTTGTAGCCTTTGCGCAGTGCCTCACGGGTAGTGCAAAGCACACAATAATCTGTTGCCAACCCGCAGATATAAAGTTTTTTGATCCCGCTTTCCTGTAACAACTCTTCCAGGGTTCTGCCATCAGTGGTTAGTCCTTCAAACGCTGAATAGCCGGCCAGTTCCAGGTTCAACCCTTTGGAAATCAGCACGGCCTCCTCCGTCAGCTGAAGATCATGATGAAAATCGGCTCCCCTGGATCCCTGGATGCAGTGTGCCGGCCAGGGACCACCGAAATCGCGAAAATGTTTCGTATCCGGCGGATGCCAATCCCGACTGGCTAAAACCGGCAAACCGGCAGCACTGAATAATTTAATTGCACGGTTGATCGGTTCAACCACCCTGTTTCCATCCGGAACCGGAAGTGCGCCGCCGGGACAGAAATCGTTCTGCATATCCACAATTAATAATGCCGCATCCTCCTGCATTGGTTCATGCTCCTTTACTGTTTGATGTACAATTGATCGACCAGACTGTTTCTAAGGTCATTCAGTTGCTTGGTAACAGACACCTTGTAACGGTGAGGATTGATAAAGCGCAAGCATCCTTGTGGAAGAGCTGCCAACTCGAAGCGACTTCGTTCAGACATGCTGAATAGCGTTTCAGGAGCATTTGTTCTACGGCCATTCTGCATAACTACCTGACGCAACTCATGCATCACGGAGTTTACCTGAAGAGTTGTATGCTGCAGAGGATTACAGGGATCATAGACCGTATTCCCACCACACAGCAAATCCTGCTCCAGGCAGATCACGTCCTGAATCAAACGTCCATCAGGTCCGCTTACCCTAAGTACACGTTTTTTACCTGGCAAGGTGGCTTTTGCGATGTCGCTGGTTACCTTCAGTTTTGAAATACCATCCACCGATACCAGCTTGTAGACCCCACCCAGTGCTCCACCACCAGGACCGGCGCAGGTAGCCAGCTTTGTGCCGACTCCGTAAATATCCACCTGCCCACCCTCGTCCCTGATTGAATCAATCACGAACTCGTCCAGCTCGTTGGATGCCACTATCTTTACCTCGGGGAAACCGGCTTCGTCGAGCATCCGGCGACTTTCGCGAGAGAGAAAGGCAAGGTCTCCGGAATCCAGCCGGACTCCACGCAGTTCATGACCCCGGGCCCGCAGTTCACGAGCTACGCTAATGGCATTGGGTATGCCGCTCTTGAGAGTGTCATAAGTGTCTGCCAACAGGATCGAACTATCGGGAAAAGCATCCGCATAAGCTCGAAAGGCGGTCAGTTCATCCGGAAAGGCCTGCACCCAGCTGTGGGCGTGGGTTCCTCGCAGCGGCAGTCCATAAAACATGCCGGCCAGAACGTTGCTGGTGCTGAGCACACCGCCAACGCTTGCAGCTCTGGCGCAGGAAAGTCCTCCATCTGGTCCTTGTGCCCGGCGCAGACCGAACTCGATTACCGGTGCTCCGGCAGCGGCATGATTAATCCGGGCCGCCTTGGTGGCTACCAGGGTCTGGAAGTTGATGATATTGAGCAGGGCCGTCTCCACAAACTGCGCCTCGGCCAGCGCTCCCTCAACGGTCAGTAACGGCTCGTTGGCAAAGACCACCGTGCCCTCCGGCGGTGCGGTTACCGTACATCTGAATCGAAACTCGCGCAGAAACTCGATGAAACGTGACTTGAATATTCCCAATCCCTGCAGGTACTCCAGCTCTTCCGGTAAAAAATGCAATTGTTCCAGATACTCCAGAGCCGGTTCCAGTCCGGCAAACACAGCGTAGCCGCCCTCAAAAGGATTTGTCCGAAAAAACAGATCAAAGACGGCATGCTTGTCAGCCATATCCTCTTCGAGATAGCCGGCCAGCATGGTCAGTTCGTACAGGTCAGTCAGAAGTGGTGAGTAACGCATGGGTCATAAATCCTTTGATTTATTATCTGTGCTTAGCATTTATAAGATTACCAAAAAAGTTAACACAGTCAAATCAAAGTATTTGAATTTTAGTTATTTTACATCTAGTAATAATTCCAGCACGACCTTGACATTAATATTTTTATTGCTATTATTTAATTGTATTTACCAAATTCATAAGGAGGATATTACCATGGCCAACTGGGATATCATGAGAGAGATGGACAATTTAAGAAGGGAAATTGATGTAGCTTTTCGTGGAGCTGGATTCAACAGACCAGTTGCAGGAGGGTTTCTGGCGCCACTAATCACGCACCGTTTTCCTCTGGTCAATTTCAGTGAAGATGATGAAAATCTGTATGGAGATGCTCTTGTTCCGGGGGTTGATCCCAAGGACATTGACCTGACAGCGATGAGAGACACGATTACCATCAGTGGTGAACGAAAACCCTTTTCTGAGCAGGAAGGTCAGATCGTGCATCGAAGCGAACTGGGTACCGGTAAATTTTCCCGAACCCTGGAACTGCCTGCCGATATTGACACGAACAAGGTAAGCGCCAAATGCAGGGACGGCATCATGCACATTACACTTGGCAAAGCTGAGCATGCAAAGCCAAAGAAGATTGAGGTTAAACTTTCTTAAACAGATATCGCATGATCTGTAACAGTTTCAAAAAGAAAGGGGGTTGTTATTATGAAAAACAGTGGTTTAACAGAAAGCGGTGAGGGAAAAGATGTCTCCGTCCGGGAAGAAACCAGGGCCAGTGAACATTACATCAAGCCGTCAGTCAATATTATTGAGACAGCTGAAGGTCTGACTTTGATCGCCGATTTACCAGGAGCTGCAAAAGAGAGCCTGGATGTCAACATCGACAAGGGTATTCTGACTGTTAACGCAGCGGCTACAAGCAGCATAAGCGGAAGACCAGTCTACACTGAATTCGATTTCACCCACTACTACCGTCAGTTCACGATACCTGAAGCGCTTGATAATGAGCATGCAAAGGCTGAATTCATTAACGGTGTCCTTACTTTGAAAGTTCCGATGGCAGAGGCGGCCAAACCTCGCAAGATAGAGATAAAGGCCGGTTAAGCGGGTCAACATGAGAGGAAACCAGCAATATATGCCCGAAATCATGTTTAATCAGCGGGGTTGAGATGATTCATCAGTCATATATGCATGCGATGGTGCTGGAACGGGCCGGCGAGAAACTTAAGGCCATGAAACTGCCGATTCCGTCCGCCAGCGACTACGAACTGCTGATCAAGGTGCAGGCTTGCGGCATCTGTCGCACGGACCTGCATGTTGTCGATGGTGAGCTGACAGATCCGCGGCTGCCTCTGATTCCGGGGCATCAGATTATTGGTGTTGTGGAGACTGCAGGCAAGAACGTTAAAGATTTTCATCCGGGTGATATGGTCGGTGTTCCCTGGCTGGGCGGGACCTGTGGCTCATGCAGGTTCTGCCTGTCCGGTCGGGAAAATCTATGCGATCAGGCCATTTTTACCGGCTACCAGCGCAACGGTGGTTTTGCAGAATTCTGCACCGCCAACGCCGGTTTCTGTTTCAGTATTCCGGATGATTACCCGGCCGTTCAGGCGGCTCCCCTTCTCTGTGCAGGGTTGATTGGCTACCGTTCGCTGCGTATGGCCGGGGAAGGTAAGCGATTGGGAATTTATGGCTTCGGAGCGGCAGCGCATATTGTCACCCAGGTGGCACTCTTGGAAGAACGGCAGATTTATGCTTTTACCCGGGAAGGAGACGAAGTCGGTCAACGCTTCGCGCTGGAAATGGGGGCCTGCTGGGCCGGATCATCAAATCAACCGCCTCCGGTAGAACTGGATGCGGCCATTATTTTTGCTCCGGCCGGTGAACTGGTTCCGCTGGCACTGCAAGCTGTCGGCAAAGGCGGCACGGTTGTCTGCGGCGGTATTCATATGAGCCAGATCCCCGCTTTTCCATATGAACTTAGGACTTGTAAAATAATAACATGACTATTTTTGCATTGTATGTTAGCTTTTGTGCATGGATATCGAATCAGCAATCAAAGAGCGCTTTCAGAATCTTGAGTGGACAATGGATGAACGGATGCGGCGTTTATTTGCGG
>JBBQCH010000211.1:0-4374 GCA_038318485.1 Geobacterales bacterium | reverse complement strand
TTCAATAATCGACATGCGCCGCATACGCTCATTGTCACCCGGCCAACGGCTGGAGACTTCCATCATGAAGCGGGCATTGATTTCCAGAATAATTTCCAGAAGGCGGGGCAGCAGCTGTCCAAACAGCGGCACAGGCCACTTTTCCAGAGCTTCCGGCAGCAGGGTATGGTTGGTGTAAGCCATGGTTCTGCTGGTAATCTGCCAGGCCTGATCCCAACCCAATCCCTGCTCGTCCATCAAGATCCGCATCAATTCCGGCACGGCGCAGCTCGGATGGGTATCATTCAACTGAAAACTGTTGTTTTCGGCAAACTCGCTGAAATTACCTTTCTTGCCAAACACCCAGCGCTCGACCACATCCTGCAAGCTGGCCGAAGCCAGAAAATACTGCTGGCGCAGTCGCAAAACCTTGCCGTTTTCGCTGGCATCATTCGGATAAAGCACCATCGTGATATTCTCAGCTTCGTTTTTGGTGGCAACTGACCCGGCATAATCGCCGGCATTAAATTCACCCAGATGGAAAGCGTCGGTAGCAACAGACTTCCAGAGTCTCAGTGTGTTGACGGTCCCGTTACGATAACCGGGAATCGGAATATCGTAGGGCACCGCCATGACATCATGGCTATCAACCCAACGGACACTATCCTCGCCCGACTGAGAGCGGAAGTGCTCGCTGCGTCCGCCGAAGCGCACGCGCTGGGCATATTCCGGACGTTCCATCTCCCAGGGGTTGCCATCCCTCAACCAGTGGTCCGGCTCCTCTATCTGGCGGCCATTAACGATGCGCTGCCTGAACATGCCATACTCATAGCGCAAACCATAACCCATTACCGGCAGCTGCAGCGTGGCGCAACTATCCAGAAAGCAGGCTGCCAGACGCCCCAGACCACCGTTTCCCAGTCCGGCGTCAATCTCGGTTTCGGTCATTTCCTCCAACTTGAGCCCCAGATCATGCAAAGCCTGTGAGGCCGAATCGGTAATTCCCAGATTAAGCATCGCATTGCCAAGCGAACGCCCCATCAGAAATTCCAGCGAGAGATAATAACCCCGCTTGCAGTTGGACTCAACGTAGGTATAGCGGGTTTTCTTCCAACGCTCCATCAGACGGTCGCGAACAGTCAGGGCAAGAGCCTTGTAGTAGTAATGACTCGAAGTACAGTACTTGTCCTGTCCCAGGTTATAGGTGAAATAATGCCTGAAATCGCTGACCAGGCTGGGAGCATCCATTGGCAAAGGCGGCAATTCCGTCAGGCCGGGAGGATGAATTATCTTACGTTTCTTTCTTTGCATCATCAGTTATTTCCTTCCATTGAGCACCGTCTAAAGGTGCAGTTAACTTGAATTTCAAGACGTTACTAAACGAATATACATACACGGATTTATAATCAAAAGCAATCAGCCTGCAAATTACCGAACAACGCAACTGTCAAATTTACCAATATCAGTTGCACTTGGCTCTTGAATCAGCCATTATAAAAGCCTAACATTGGATCCTTACCAATTGAACCGGTTATCGTCAGGACCAGGTCTTCAGCATAATCAATACCGGAATGAGGCGGACTTATGACACACAAAAGATTGAACAGCTTTATGACCCATGTAACCCTTTCCGTCGATGGGACGCTCTACCACTGCCATTCCCTGAAAAAGTTCGCAGAATCCTCTCAAATCGACCTTTCGCGTCTACCCTACTCACTCAGAATTCTTCTGGAAAACCTGTTGCGACGCGAGGATGGAATCACCGTCACTCGAGACGATATTGAAGCGCTCGGCAACTGGAGCCCTCTGGATCTTCCGGACCGGGAAATCCAGTTCATGCCGGCCCGCGTGCTTCTCCAGGATTTTACCGGCGTGCCGGCGGTCGCCGACCTGGCCGCCATGCGGGCGGCGCTGCAACGTTTGGGCGGAGATCCCGCGCGAATCAATCCCTTGCAACCGGCCGATCTGATCATAGACCACTCGGTGCAGGTGGACTGCTACGGCACACTTTCAGCTTTTGGTACAAATGCCGGACTTGAATTGAAACGCAACCGAGAGCGCTACCAGTTTCTACGTTGGGGCCAGGGAGCATTTCGGAATTTCAGAGTCGTTCCGCCCGACACCGGCATCTGCCATCAGGTCAACCTGGAATACCTGGCTCGGATCGCCATGGTGGCAGAAATGGATGGCGAGCAATGGGTCTACCCTGACACCCTGGTCGGCACCGACTCCCACACCACCATGATCAACGGACTGGGGGTTGTTGGATGGGGAGTGGGAGGAATCGAGGCGGAGGCGGTACTTCTCGGCCAACCCTGCTCCATGCTTATTCCGCATGCGGTCGGCTTCAGACTGGTGGGCAAACTGGCCTCAGGAACCACTGCGACAGACCTGGTGCTGACAATTACCCAGATGCTCCGCAAAAAAGGTGTCGTCGGAAAGTTCGTCGAATTCTTCGGACCGGGCCTGGCTTCGCTCACGGTGGCGGACCGGGCGACGATCAGCAACATGGCACCCGAGTACGGGGCGACCATCGGCGTATTTCCGGTTGACAAGCAGACGATCGACTACATCCGGCTCACCGGACGGGAGGCATTGGCCCCACTGATCGAAACATATTACCGGGAACAGGGGCTCTGGCATGATTCAGGTCAACCGGAACCGGAGTACTCGGATACCCTCGAGCTTGACCTTGGCAGCGTGAAACCCTCCCTGGCCGGCCCATCTCGACCCCAGGACCGGCTTTCCCTGACGGAGGTGCGCGGTTCCTTCAGAAAATCACTGGCAACGCTTCTGCAGGATGAAACGGCACAGCTGGACCGGGCTATCCTGGACCGCTGGCTTGGCGATGGCGGCTGCCCGCTCTTTGTCACTCCTGAGCTGACAAACTTTCATCCAGACAAGAAGTTGGGCTCACTGGGGCAATGCGTGCCGGTGCGGCAACCGGACGGTCTGTCATATAACCTCTGCCATGGTTCGATCGTGATTGCTGCAATCACCAGCTGCACCAACACTTCTAACCCGGCGGTCCTGATCGCAGCCGGACTGCTTGCCAGAAATGCCATTCAGCGGGGTCTGCAGGTGAAACCGTGGGTGAAGACCAGCTTTGCGCCAGGCTCCAGGGCCGTGACCGATTATCTTGATTCTTCCGGACTGACGGCATACCTGGAAGGGCTTAGATTCCACCTGGTCGGTTACGGCTGCACCACCTGCATCGGCAACAGCGGACCGCTTCCCGACCATATTGCCGAAGCCGTGGTTGATGGCAGCCTGGCCGTGGCGGCAGTCATTTCCGGCAACCGCAACTTCGAAGGACGCATCAACAGCCATGTCCGGGCCAACTACCTGGCATCCCCCCCGCTGGTGGTAGCCTATGCCCTGGCAGGGAATATCAATCTGGACCTGACCCGCGACCCGCTCGGAATTGATCCCAATGGCCAACCGGTATATCTGAAGGATATCTGGCCGTCCGATACCGAAATTGCCGACCTGATGCGCACACATGTCACGCCGGAACAGTTCAGCCTCGGCTATGCCGATCTGTTTCATGGCAATGAAGCCTGGGAAAAGCTTGAAACTCCGGGCGGCGAACTGTACCAATGGGAAGAAAACTCCACCTACATCAAAGAGCCTCCCTTTTTCGAAGGGCTGACAGCCGTTCCGGCTCCGGTTGAGGATATCAAAGGTGCCCGCGTCCTGGCGCTTCTGGGAGATTCCGTGACAACTGACCACATCTCTCCGGCCGGCGAAATCGGCAGGGACACCCCGGCCGGACGCTACCTCATCGCTCTCGGCGTACAGCCGGAAGAGTTCAACTCCTACGGATCCCGTCGCGGCAATCACGAAGTGATGGTACGGGGAACTTTCGCCAACATCCGCATCAAAAACCAGCTGGTTCCGGGCGTCGAGGGGGGTATGACCAGGTATCTGTCCCGGGGTGACGACAGTGAGCAGCTGTCCATCTACGACGCCGCCATGGCTTATCAGCAGGAGGCCACCCCTTTGATCGTCATTGCCGGCAAGGAATACGGGACCGGCTCATCGCGGGACTGGGCTGCCAAAGGAACTCTGCTGTTGGGAGTTCGAGCGGTAATCGCTGAAAGCTTCGAGCGGATTCACCGTTCCAATCTTGTGGGGATGGGGGTACTCCCATTGCAGTTCATGCCGGCTGAAACATACCGGACCCTCGAACTGACCGGATTCGAAACATATAATATTGAAGGGATCTCCACCATCTCCCCGGCCCAGACTCTTCGGGTCAAAGCACAGGCTGCAAACGGCACAGTCAGGGAGTTCAATGTTCTGGTACGGATAGATACACCCAACGAACTTGACTATTACCGACATGGTGGCATCCTTCGTTATGTTCTTCGACAATCATTGTAAATAACGAGA
>JBBQCH010000210.1:0-4431 GCA_038318485.1 Geobacterales bacterium | reverse complement strand
AGGGCTACTGATGGTGGGGTACTTCAAACTTAACCTGTTTCTTGCAATGGCGATTGCCATGATTTTCTGCATGGTAATGGGGGTAGTGATCGAGTATATCGCTTACCGTCCGCTGCGCAAGTCTTCCCGGCTTTCAGCCCTTATTTCAGCTATTGGCGTCTCGATTTTTCTCTCATCTCTGGCAATGATGGTTTTTGGTGCCAATGCCAAGGGCTTTCCCAGCGAGGCTTTCCCGTCGCGGCAGATTCACATCGGTAGTGCCGACATCTCCACACTGCAGCTGCTGATTATCGGAGTGTCAGCCCTGTTGATGCTTGCCCTGGAATTCATCGTCCAGAAAACAAAAATCGGCAAGGCCATGCGTGCCACCTCCGAGGACTACAACACCGCTGCCTTGATGGGCGTCAACGTCAATTTCGTGATCTCGTTCACATTTGCTCTCGGCTCTGCTCTGGCAGCTGCCGGTGGTGTTCTGGTCGGCGTTCTGTTCAACTCGGTTTCATTCAATATGGGGCTGATGGCCGGCCTGAAAGCTTTTGCCGCTGCTGTTCTGGGCGGTATCGGATCGATTCCCGGAGCCATGCTGGGCGGCCTTTTATTAGGTGTGGCAGAAGTATTCGGAGTTGCCGTCGGCTACTCTTCCTACCGCGATGCAATTGCCTTCGCTATTCTCGTGCTTGTACTTCTGGTTCGCCCGACAGGGCTTCTGGGCCAGAAGATTCAAAAAAAGGTCTGACCAATGTTTCAAAGTCTGTTTAACTCCATCGATCCATATACCATGCAGATTCTGGTCAATATCGGCATCGGCATCATTCTGGCGCTGGGACTCAACATCATCACCGGTTTGACCGGCCAGCTCTCACTGGGACATGCCGCCTTCATGAGTGTCGGCGCTTTTACCGGCGCTTTGCTGACCATCAAAACCGGAGCTCCCTTCTACGTCACGATCATGCTGAGCGGTTTGTTTACTGCTGTTGTTGCAGCGGTCATCGGCTGGCCGATTCTGCGGCTGACCGGTGATTACCTGGCGATCTGTACGCTCGGATTTGCGGAAATAGTCAAGGTTGTTTTCCTGAATCTGGACATCACCAACCGTGCGCTGGGCCTGACGGTCCCGTCTCCCAAAACCGATCTGCCAATGCCGCTGACAGTCCTGATTGTCGTCATACTGGTGATAGCCGCTTCCGCCTTTATTGAAAATTCTCGTTTTGGTCGGGCTTTGAAAGCCATCCGTGACGACGAGATCGCTGCAGAATCAATGGGTATAAACATCGCTCGCTACAAGGTCCAATCCTTTGCCGTCAGCGCTTTTTTTGCCGGTGTGGGTGGCTGCCTGTACGCCCATTTTCTTGGTTATATCAACCCCTCAGACTTTGGTTTCCTGAAATCGATCGACATGCTCAGCATGGTTGTGCTGGGTGGTCTGGGAAGCATCCCCGGCACGGTCTTCGGTGCTGCGATCCTGTCGGCCGCCCCCGAATTCCTGCGCTTCATGTCGCAATACCGCATGCTGGTGTATGGCGCGCTGCTGGTGTTCCTGATGGTCTTCCGTCCCAACGGCCTGCTGGGTGGAATTGATTTTACCGCATTCGTGATGCGTAAGCTTGGAGTCAGACGACGCGGTGCCTCCAGCAAAAAGGAGGTGCACTGATGGCACTCCTTAAACTCGAAAATACCACCATCCGCTTCGGCGGTCTGGTGGCGGTGAACGGCGTTAACCTGGAGGTTGAAGAGGGAGAAATCCTGGCCCTGATCGGTCCCAACGGCGCCGGTAAAAGTACGATCTTCAATCTGATCACCGGAATCTACCCGCCCACCGAAGGAAACATAACCTTCAAAGGAAAGCGTATAGACGGACTGTCTCCGCACATTATAGCCGGCGGCGGTGTCGGGCGTACCTTCCAGAACATCCGCCTGTTTGGCGAGCAGACCGTACTGGATAACGTTCTGATCGGGGCGCATACTCGCGGCAGTTGGAACCTGACTGGCGCGCTGCTGCAATTCCTGCCGTCCGTTCGCAGGGAAGAGGGGCGACTGTTGGAATTGGCGATACACTGCCTCTCCAAGGTCGATCTGGCTCACAAGGCACATGAACTGGCCTGCAATCTTCCTTATGGAGAACAGCGCCGTCTGGAAATCGCGCGGGCATTGGCAATTGAACCGGCTTTGATCCTGCTGGATGAACCGGCAGCCGGTATGAATCCTCAAGAAAAGCAGACGCTGCTTAAAATGGTTCGAAACATTCGTGATGATGGAGTGACTGTTTTCCTGGTGGAGCACGACATGAAATTCGTCATGGGGCTTTCAGACAGGATTGCGGTACTGGACTACGGCAGCAAGATTGCTGACGGACGTCCGGAAGAGGTTAGGGTCAACCCGGCCGTGATCGAAGCCTATCTTGGAAAAGGAGCTGCGCACTGATGCTTTCCGTCGAGAACCTTTCCGTTAATTATGGCGCCATACGCGCCTTGCACCAGGTTTCCTGCAACGTTGAGCAGGGTGAAATCGTTGCGCTGATCGGCGCCAATGGTGCCGGCAAAACCACAATCCTTAATACCATTTCCAGCATTGTTCCCTCCATCGGCGGAAGCGTTTTATTCGAAGGTGAGGATATCACCCGTATGGCTCCCCACCTGATTGTCCGTAAAGGCATCTGTCAGGTGCCGGAGGGGCGTCGGGTTTTCGCCCGCATGAGCGTACAGGAAAATCTGGAAATGGGCGGTTTTATTCTGAACAGCAAACAGGAAATTT
The DNA here is from genome assembly GCA_038318485.1 of Geobacterales bacterium. GTDB lineage: Bacteria > Desulfobacterota > Desulfuromonadia > Geobacterales > Pseudopelobacteraceae > JACRCG01. Next base: position 1,680 of record JBBQCH010000210.1, on the reverse strand, counting down.
CCCAGGGGATTGAACGGGCTTTTACCCTCTTTCCGCGACTGGCGGAACGTCGCAAGCAGGCCGCAAGAACGCTTTCCGGCGGCGAACAGCAGATGCTTGCCATGGGGCGGGCACTGATGTCCAACCCGCGTCTGTTGCTTCTGGACGAGCCGTCCATGGGGTTGGCGCCCATGCTGGTTGAGAAAATCTTCGAAATCGTTGTCGAGATCAATAAAACCGGCACCACCATCATGCTGGTGGAACAAAACGCATCCATGGCACTCTCCATCGCTCACCGTGCCTATGTTCTTGAAACCGGCGAGGTTGTGCTTTCCGGCGACGCCACTGAGCTGTCCGAGAATCCCGAAGTGCGCAAGGCCTATCTGGGCGAATAACAAGGGTAACTCCCATGCACGAAAAACCAATTGTAAACCCCTACCTGGCGGTGCTGGTAGGGGTTTTTGCCATCTCCTTCTCGGCACTCTTTGTCCGCCTGTCTACCGCGCCGGCCATGGCCATCGCCACCTATCGGCTGCTGTTCACTTTTTTGATACTGTTACCATTTACCCTGCTCAAGCATCATCAGGACCTCCGGACACTCTCCTGGCGGGAACGCGGACTGGCGGCTGCCAGCGGCATTTGCCTGGCACTGCACTTTGTAACCTGGTTTACCTCGCTGCGCTACACCAGCATTGCCAGTTCGGTAGTGCTGGTTACAACCCAGCCGGTGTTCGTAGTGCTCGGTTCCTGGATTTTCTTTCGTGAGCGGATCAGTCGCCTGGCGATGTTCGGCGGCGCGCTGGCCCTTTGCGGCAGTTTCATCATCGGCGCCAGTGATTTTCAGCTCGATCTGCGCGCCTTTCAGGGAGACCTGCTGGCACTGATGGCAGCGGTTCTGGTTTCCGGTTATCTGCTGATCGGCCGCCGCCTGAGAAGCACCGTCAGCCTACCTGGCTACACTTTCTTCACTTACGGCAGCAGTGCCGTGGTGCTGATAATCGGCTGCCTGGCAAGCGGAACCCCCTTCTATCCTTACCCGGCGACCGACTGGCTGCTTTTCCTGGCCTTGGCCCTGGTTTGCACGGTGCTTGGCCATACCCTTTTCAACTGGGTGCTGCGCTATGTGCAGGCGTCGGTGGTCTCCGTCAGTGTCTTGGGTGAGCCGCTGGGGGCGATTATATGGGCAGCCGTTTTTCTGCGCGAATATCCCAGTCTGCGGCAGACAATCGGTGCCGGTTTTATCTTTGGCGGTTTGTTTGTATTTACGAGATTTTCTTCAGTAAAGAGTGTCAGTCGTGGGTGATCAGGAAGTGCGATTCGAAAAAAAAGGTTTTCAGCCGGGAGCCGGCGAGGGGCTCGTTTTCGGGGTTACGGCCTATCTTGTCTGGGGCTTTTTCCCGATCTATTTCAAAGCGCTGTCTACGGTTCCGCCGTTGCAGGTGCTGTCGCATCGAATCGTCTGGTCGGTACTGTTTATCTGGATTCTGATACTCTGGCGCGGAAAAACTAAAGATATACGTGCCGCCTTCAGCAATCGCAAATCACTGCTGCTACTGGCGGTGACAGCGCTGTTGATCGCAACCAACTGGCTGGTCTTCATCATTGCCGTGGAGCACGCACAGGTCATCCAGTCCAGCCTCGGCTATTTTATGACTCCCTTTGTCAGTGTGTTGTTCGGGTATTTATTCCTGCAGGAACGAT
>JBBQCH010000209.1:0-4546 GCA_038318485.1 Geobacterales bacterium | reverse complement strand
ATACCACTCATTTAAGCACCCCCAACACAGCCTGTCTCAGTTTATGGCCGCTCATGTAAAATCCGGCAATTGCCAGCATTATAAAACCGGGCACCATCAGTGCCTGGGGTATCCAGACCGGCCAGGCCAGGATGGCGGAGGTTACGCCCGACTCCTTGATTGAGAGCGCTCCGGCGGCAGCCCGCCAGGCGATGATTGCTCCGAACAGGCCGACCGTCAAAGAACCGAAGAAATCAAGAAAGGCGATCTTCCAAGGGGTCATGTTGTGGGTGAAGAAGTCAACCTTGACGTCACCCTGGATCAGGTGGCAATAGGCAAAGAAAGTAGAGCTCGCTACTGCGGCCAGCATCTGCAGTACTTCCACGTCTCCCGGCACGGCAAAGCTGAACAGCTTGCGGCCGACAACAGAAATCAGTGACATGATGACCAGCCCCATTAAAATCAATCCACCAACCATGGCCAGCTTTCTGGCTACTGCCAGCAAAAAATTGCCGACCGGACCAAACTCATCCGATACGGTAAACGGGTCATACGACAGTCGTTCTTCACGTTCAAATTGTTCTCTCATGTGATCTCCTCCCATATTCATAGTGCGTTCTGGTCGGTTCAGCGTAATCAGATTTCATTATCCTGCAGCAATTTACGCAATTCGAAACGTTTGATCTTTCCGGTGGCTGTTTTGGGGAGTTCTTCCAAAAATCTAATCCAGCGCGGGTACTTGTAGAGAGCCAGTTTCGATTTTACAAATTCCTTAAGCTCATTTTCCATTTCAATTGAGGCCTGCCGGTATTTCGCAAGAACAACGAATGCCATCGGCTTTATCAATTTGTCCTCATCGGGTGCACCTATAACTGCACATTCCAGGACATCCTGATGTTCAATCAGGCACGATTCAACCTCGTTGGGAGAAACCCAGATGCCTCCCACCTTGAGCATGTCGTCTGAGCGTCCGGCACAGTAATAATAGCCCTGTTCATCGCAAAAATACTTGTCGCCGGTGTTGATCCAGTAACCCATGATAGTCTGCCGGGTTTTTTCATGCTTGTTCCAGTAGAAGGCGGTTGCGCTGTCACCTTTGACCAGCAGAGTCCCTACCTCTCCCGTCGGTAGATCCTGCATGTTTTCATCGACGATGCGTGCCTCGTATCCGGGAACGACCTTTCCGGAACTGCCGGAGTGGATATCGCCAGGTATGTTGGAAATGAAGATGTGAGCCATCTCTGTCGAGCCGATACCATCAATAATGTCAAGATCAAAGCGGGCTTTCCAGCGTTGCAGATAGGCTGCCGGCAGGGCTTCGCCTGCCGAAACACACAAACGAACCTCGGCCATGCTGCCTTCTTCTTCAAGCATTTGGCCATAAAGTGTCGGCACACCGAAATATAGGGTAGGTTTATGCTGGCAAATGGTTTTGTAGACCTGCTCGGGGGTTGGGCGTGTCGGCAAGTAGACAGCGGTAGCCCCCACTCCGAATGGAAAGTAAAGGCCATTACCGAGACCATAGGCGAAAAATAGTTTGGCTGCCGAGAAGCAGACATCTTTTTCCTGGATTCCAAGGATTTTCTTGGCATAGGTCTCAGTCGCGTAGACCATGTCATGTTGGAGGTGGACGGTTCCTTTTGGTGATCCGGTGGAGCCTGAGCTGTACAGCCAGAAACAGGAATCATCGCGACAGGTCGATGCGCAGTCGAGTGTGGGTGATTGTGCGGATGTGATCTCACTGAAACTCAGATCACCGGCGGGCACGGTCCCGTTAGCAACAATGATATGTTTTAAAAAACGGAGATTGCCGCGGATTGGCTCAATCTGGTCGAGCAGAAGAGCATCGACGACCAGTACCCGCGCACGGCTGTCATTCAGATAGAATTCAAAGTCTTTTGAACGATTCAGGGTATTGAGACAAATTGGCACGGCCCCAATTTTGATTGCCCCGAAGAAAGCCTGCGGGTAAATTTCCGTGTCCAGGAGCAGCAGGGCAACCCGTTCTTCCATTCTTGTGTCGATTGATTTTAGTGCATTTCCAAAGAGATTAACCTTTTCCTGAATCTGCCCGTAAGTATAGGAACGATCCTCACAAATTACGGCAATTTTGTTGCCACGTCCTTCGCGGACGTTACGGTCCACAAAATAGTCGGCGGCGTTGAACTCTTCCGGTAGATTGAGGTTGTATGGCATGCTTAATCCTCCAATGTTATAAAGGTACTTGAATACTGTAAATACAGAACAAGATATTAAAATATTGTTTTGCATGCACAATGCCAAATGCCAAATCGTGGTGTAATATATAAATAAGCATACTGAACATGCTGAAAAATAGGAATAAAAAAATTGCATCCAAGAAAACATTGTTGTTCATTTGGATCATGTGATTGCGGTTGTGTAACATTTAGAGTGGTGTGTGTAATAAAATGAGGATCTTTATGTTGCGAATTTGAATGCTTGTGTGGACTGGAGAATAATACTTGAAATTACTGTTTGATTGTGGTATTCCGGTACTAGGTTAAGTGATATGTGTCTGCTGATTAAGGCGAAGGTAAAATGAAAAATAATATTTCAATCCGCAACGCTGTTTTATCCGACCTCTCGGCAGTAATTGCATTGGATGAGTCGGATCCTGAAGATTTAAAGCTGGAGTATTGGAGTGGGGTCTTCGAGCATTATGTGAAAAATGCCGGAGAAGACCGGCTTTGCCTGATTGCCGAAAGCGGCAATCAGGTTGCCGGGTTCATCATTGGTGAGGTCCGCGCCTGGGAATTTGGGTCGCCTCCCTGTGGGTGGGTTTTCGTGCTTGCGGTTTCTCCAAAAAAACGACAGCTGGGCGTCGGCCAGCGAATGTTTGAAGAGCTTTGCAACCGTTTGAAACAGGCCGGTGTTTCAACAGTTCGTACAATGGTGGACCTTGATAATATATTGACGCTGTCATTTTTCCGCAGCCAGGGGTTGCGGACAGGCCGGTATATTGAACTTGAAAAACAGCTCGATTTACCTTGATATTCATTAGTTCAACTATACTGGCCGTAAACTGGAGTGAGACCATACTATGAAGCTGAATAAAGGAAGTCTGTTTGCCCTGCTTGCTGTACTTGAACTGGCCAGTGACCCGGAACGGCAGCTCTCGACCGCTGATATTGCTGACAAGTACGATATATCTACCCATCATCTCGCCAAGGTGATGCGGAATCTTGTTCACGGAGGGTTGGTGCAAGCGGTGCGTGGCGTTGGTGGCGGGTACCGGTTTGCAGGAAACGTCAGTCGCACAACACTGCTGGATGTAATCCAGCTCTTTGAAACCCTGGAATCGGAGCTCGATATACCGAACCACTGGCAACAGGCCGGTGAGCCAATTGTGGCGGAATTACAAAGTATCACTAAAGAAATTGACAATCTTACCAAGGCTGTCCTGGATACTATCACTCTAGCCACAGCACTGAAAAGCTCAAGCCAGCGTGCTCAGCCTGCTGCTCAAAAGAGAGCTGCCGGCAACAAGGTTGTTAAAACTAAATCCATACGATAAGCTTAATTGAACAGTGTCATTGTTTATCCCGAAAAATCACTTCCAGAATTTTTCTCTTTTTCTTGCTCACTGAATGTTTCAGCGGCCTTTTGGCTACTGGAATTTCCAGGACTGAAGCGGAACTCCATGTGGTAAGTGTCTGACTCATTGGAATAAACCACCGCGTGCCCAAGGATTCGGTGGTAATTGAGCATCGCTTCGTTGGTGGGTAATATCTCTGAAAAAAATCCCTCGACACCATGTTTCATGGCATACTGTTCCAGTTGACGGAGCAGGTATCTTGCAAGTCCCAATCTGCGGAACTCTTCATGGACAACGACTGCTGTTTCAGCCATGTTGTTTCTAGGGTTTACTGCATAGCGTCCCACTGCGACGATCCGTTGTGCGTTATCCTCCTGGAGAAATACAGCCAAAGCCATTCGATTCCGGTAGTCCACGCAAACCTGTTTTGCAGCCTCGCGGTGGGCCATCTGAAGTTTTGGAGCGAAATAGCGATTGTAGATGGTCTCTTGATTGTGGCTGTAGAAAAATTCTTGCAGAGTCCGCTCGTCAGTTGCTTTTAGTGGCCGGACCAGCATGGTTGTCCCACCAAAACTCCTTTCCTCCTCAAATTCCTTCGGGTAGTGATCCAGTGCCTGTTGCCAAACCTGCTCATCTTCGTAGACATAATGCTTCTGTTTGACGAAATCCAGAAGTTCCTGACGAAAGTCCGGGTGAGCGATGGAAATCAATTCCAGAGCCCGTTCCCGAATGGTTTTACCATGCAGGTAAGCGACCCCGTACTCGGTTACTACGTAGTGGGCATCGCCACGACTGGTTACGACACCGGCTCCGTCATCGATCCGGGACACTATACGGCTGATCTCACCGTCTTTTGCTGTGCTGCGAATCGCAACAACCGGTTTTCCCCCACGGCTCATGGCTGCCCCGCGGGCAAAATCCACCTGACCACCAATCCCGCTGTAGAACTTGTATCCAATGCTGTCTGCGCAGATCTGACCGGTCAGATCTACCTGCAGCGCCGAGTTGATT
>JBBQCH010000208.1:0-4720 GCA_038318485.1 Geobacterales bacterium | reverse complement strand
AGAGGAAAAGTAGTTTTTGTAACCGGTGCCAACGGAGGTATCGGAAAAGCTTTGGTACAGGCACTACTGGACAGGGGAGCCGAAAAAATCTACGCCGCCGCACGGTCAACAACATCAGTCTCCAACCTTGAAGCCACTGCAACTACCAAGGTTGTTGCGATCAATCTGGATATTACCGATGCCATTCAAATAGCAGCGGCAGCTAAACAGTGCGATGATGTGGATATCCTTATCAATAACGCCGGGGTTAATCTTTGTATGTCGCTCATGGGTCCAACCGGAATTGATGCCGCACGAAGAGAGATGGAGGTCAACTTTTTTGGCACCCTTGCAATGTGTCGTGCGTTTGCGCCTGGTCTTGCTTCTCGCGGGAATGGAATAATTGCATGTGTCAGTTCCATCATCGGCATGGTCAACCTGCCAATCAACGGGACCTATTGCGCTTCTAAAGCTGCACTGCACTCAATGCTGCAAGGTATCCGTGCTGAACTGGCGTCCCAGAATATCAGGGTAGTAGGTATATACCCCGGTCCTGTCGAGACACGCATGACAGAAGGGCAGGAAATGCCCAAAGCCACACCGGCCCAGGTTGCCGATGTTATTCTTACAGGGATTGAGAATGGCGATGAAGATATTTTCCCCGACCCAATGTCTCAAGATGTCCACGCTATGCTGTTGAAGGATGCCAAACAGGTTGAAAAACAGTTTGCAGGGATGACTCCTTGATTGATATGAGCTAATATTTATTGGTACAGCATGAGATTCCAGAGATAGATTGATCATGCATAAACGAATTCCAAATGAGATGGCTTCATGTTGTGATCAACTCAGCACACCCCGGACACATGTTCAACTCTGCTTAGTACATCTGGTGCACCACAGTCTGAACTTCGTCTCATGGAAACAACGCAAGGAAATGGCCAACGACTTGGAGGAGATTTGCAACGCCACGACAATCGAACAGGCCGATGCTAACTTGGAAGAATTTGCTGACAAATGGGATGCCACCCATCCCATGCGCCTGTGGCACGAAATAATCCTGTTGCGTTGAAGCATTGCTGATAGCTACAGGTCATTTTCTCCCCCAAAGCGGATCATCGGCAAATTGCATCCGGAGCCGTTCTTCAGGGTTCTGTTCGTAAAATTCATTCTCCGTAAAGGAAAAGCTATACCCGGAAACATAGTCAAGTAATATACGGTGGACCGCATTGATCTGACGTATCGTCTCCGGGTCATCTGAGGCACTGGTGTCCGGGTGATGGCGTTTTACCAGCTCCCGGTGCCTGGCCTTGATCTCCCTGAGAGAGGCCCGTTTTCCCAATCCCAGAACTCTGAGTGCTTCATTCAAATCGGCATAGGTCATGGCAGTATCACACGCTGTACCTCAGATTTCTTCTTTGATCCCCTCACAACATATAGCGCTGCAGTTGTCGGCTCGCTGCTGTCAAGCAACCCGTTACCCTCCACACCCAGAAAAAATTCGCACTGGGTCACAAATAGTTCTGCAATGCTGTCCTCAAGCGCGTGCAGGTCAGTGTGTCTGACCTTGCCAACATACGAGTCCTCATCGGCATGCCTGGCCTTGAAGAATTCCGATTGCGGGTTCAGCAGCAGCGCAATCAGCCTGCCACCCGGTTTAAGCACCTGAGCTGTTCGCGCAAGCGCCGTGCGGTAGTTATCGATGAACTGTAGCGAGACAATGTAGAGCACCACATCAAAGGATGCATCTGGAAACGGCATTTTCTCGGCTGATCCGGCTATGGTCCTGATCGCGTTTGATGCGCCGGCCAGCGCTTCGTATGAAACGTCCAGACCTGTGACAGCAAACCCCCGGCTGGCCAGACCGTTTTCTATGATTGCCGAACCGCAACCCACGCTGAGGATCTCATCGCCGTGTCTAAGACGCCGCAATATGTAGCCCAGTTCAGCGGCAAAAACCTTTTGCCAGAACTCACTCCCGCAGGATTTCAGATAGCGTGCTGCCTCGCCAGTGTGCTGCATCCGCCGCCCCTCTGGTTACTGCCGCATGTTCTTGCTACAGATTTCAACCAGCTCGTCTGTCTCAGGAAACCGGCTTTGTTCCAGGCGGGAGAATACCGGCACATCATCCACAAACACGGCGAATTCACTTTTTTGTGGTCCTGCTTCGATGGTGACCTCTGTCGTCTTCAGCTTTTTCTTCAGTTCTGCAGAGAGACTCGCTGCACGGGGCTGATGCCCTCAAGATGCGCAATACCGAATTTTTATACTCATACCGTATTGCTCCTTTCGAATGTTTTTTGTTTAACTACCTCACGGGCAGCACTTGTGTCTTATCAGGCAAAGGGCTTTCTAAAGGTCAAACCGTAATGGTACGGCGGCAGGTCAAAGCGGTTTCGCTCGTTAAAACGGAATCCGGCCTCTCTGGCCCATTCGATACACTGCTCCGGCCGGGGGCGGATCTCCATGTCCGGCTCGCGTGGTGTTGTCGGATCATAATTCCAGTGAATCACGGCCAGCATTCCGTTTGGCTTGAGCACGCGGAGCGCTTCTTTCATCAAGGCTATCGGCTCTTCATGGTGCAGGATGTTAAAGAGCAGGACCGCATCCATGGAGTTGTCGGCCAGGCCGGTTCCCTCGGCCACGAAGTCGCGTACCGTTGCCAACACATTGGCAATGCCTGCTTCGCTGCATTTTTCACGGACTACATCTACCATCTCCGGCTCGATGTCCAGAGCATGGACAGTCCCCGATGCTATGCCGGCGGCGGCAAGGGTAAAGGTGCCATAACCGCAACCAAATTCCACCAGATTCTGGACGTCGCGATCGAGGCCCAGGATTGTAAAAACTCTGGCCGGATCGAAGAAACCGGTCCACATCTCCTCATCAGGCATGCCGCTGTCACGTACCTTCATGGATTCCTCTCCCTGATTATGTTCAGTAATGTGGCCAGCGCTATAGCACAGACTTTCAATGCGGTTTCATTGCCGTCGTCACCACCTTTTTCAAAATCATCTTCACGGGTGGCCATGGAGTTTGTGATATGTGCAAAGCAGATTACAGGTTTATTAAGGGCGACTCCCATTGCCAGCAGGGCAGCCGCCTCCATTTCAACAGCAATGATTCCTTCGTCGCGTCGTGCCGAAATGAGTTTCAATGTCTCGCGAAATGGAGCGTCGGTCGTCCAGGAACTCCCCCGGACACATGGTAAGGCACTAGCAGTCAACCATTGAGCTACAGCATCTACGAGAGGGAGACAGGCCTGGGCGAATCGTTCAGGCGGCAGATAATGATAACTTGTCCCTTCATCCCGCAGCGCCTGGTCGATCAACAGAAACAAGGGGGTCTGGAGATTTTCAGCAATCAGCCCAGCGGAAGAAATAGTGACGAGTGCCTTACACCCCAAAGCAAAAAGCTCTTCTGCGACAAGCACCGCAAATGACGCCCCGACTGTGCCGCCAATAATACCGTATTCTTTTCCGTCAACCACCCAGCGGTAGAGACGGGTATGGAAGCAGGGCCATGCGGGTTCCAGTTGTGCCTTGCCAGATGCCACAAGAAAGTCTACCAGTTCACCATCGAAGTCCAGCATACAACCATCTGGGACTTTGAGTGGGGACAATCCCTTCTGTACTCTGGCTGCTTCCAGCATATTGCCGGCAAGGAACACCGGTTCGTCAGCAAAGTTGTGCTCAAAAAGGGGCAAACTATCTTTATTTGGCACGGCAGATTCCCCCGGAATTTTTATCCCGGTCGATATTCTCCTTTGTTTTGCGAATGGCCAGCTCACCCTCGTTCAGATGTGAAATGACCCCTGACACAAAACGTGGGCGGCTCACGTAGTAACATCGCTGGGAGCCCTCCTGAGCGAAGTCCACAAGTCCGGCGTGGCGAAGCACGGTCAAATGCTGAGAAATGTTTGATTGAGAGGCAGGGAGGATTTCCTGGATGTCATTGACGCACCTTGTTCCCTTCAGCAGTTCCATGATGATCTGCAACCGGGTTGGATGGGCAAAGGCTTTAAGTGCTTCAGCGTATTTATGGATATTCTCGGTAGCCACGGATAGACCTCATATCATATTCGAATATTCTTATATAAGTTTATGGAGTCATAGGCAAGATTGATTTGCTATGTTACTGGGATCATTCCGGGTTGTCAGGCTTTTTCAAATCAGAAAATCAGGAGTAGTCGGCGATTCACTATCGCGTAACAATACCCAGATCATTTCAACTGGCTGTCCTTGCTGCCGCGCCGGTTGTAGCTACTGAATATCGCCTGTTGTTTTTCGGCCTGAGACTGGCATCCAACGCACAGTCTCACACCGGAAATTGCCTTGCGACGGGCTTCCGGGATTGCAGCGCCGCACTCCTCGCAATGAGTCAAGCTGTCACCAGAAGGCAAACGACTACGAGAACGCTCTATGGCATCTTCCACACTTGCGTCAATTTGATCTTGAACCGCCCCGTCCCGGGACCAGCCAACAGCCATGATTCACTCCTTTCTGCTGCAAAGGCAAACTCAAAAGAACATAATAATACGTGGTCAATTTAAAAGAAAGGACGGACCTGCTCTTACAAGTGAGCGGCCCGTCCATTCTTGTTTCATAACTCAAACAATCTCATAAAATTAAAGATCGATATTCTCGCCGTTAAAGCAGCTCTCAAATATCATTTTCATCTCTTCAAAAGTCGGATTGCGTGGATTGGTGCCGGTACAGGGATCATCCATGGCATTCTGCAC
>JBBQCH010000207.1:0-4792 GCA_038318485.1 Geobacterales bacterium | reverse complement strand
CTCGGTGGATGTCACCAGCGAGTGCAACCTGCGTTGCGAACACTGCTATTTTTTCGAGCAGGAGCGCGTTGCCCAATGGTCACTGGAACAATGGCGTCAAAAATTTGAAGAGATGAAAACCGCCGGCTTCCGCTTTTACCTATGCTCCTGGGTTGGCGGCGAACCGCTGCTTCGGCCGGAGTTGATCGAACTGGGCCGCCAGTACTTCAAGTTCAATACCATAACCACCAACGGCTCGTTGCCGCTGCCGGACTGGAAGGACGTCAGCTGGTGCATCTCGGTGGATGGCGGCCAGGCCTATCACGACCGTTTCCGCAACCAACCGGGCCTTTATGAAACGATCAAACGCAACATCAGCCAAAGCGAAGGACAACGCATCACCATCGCCTACTGCATCACCCGCCAGAATTTCACCGATATCGAGGTTTCTCTGGCTGAGTGGCACCAAAACCCCAAAGTTCGCAACATTGTTTTCAGTTTTTATACCCCGATCCGGGGGCTGGATGACGATCTTTGGATGGATTGGGCGGACAAGGATCGCATGCTTGACAAACTGATCGAGCTGAAACAACAGTACGGAGATTTCATGGTCAACACCAGGCGCGCCCTGGGACTGATGAAAGCGGCTAAAGCCCGCAGCGTAACCGACAGCTGTCTTTTTGCGAGTACTTCATTTGCCTTTGATCCGGGCGGAGACGCAAAGAAACCCTGCATGCTAGGCCCCAAAGCCGATTGCGACCGCTGCGGCTGTATCGTACCTTTTTTTCTGCATTCACTGATCGACCGCAAGCTGGTGCTTCAGGATCTGAAACAACGCCTTTTCTCTAAATTCCAGCGAAACCGCAAGGCACGTAAACCTGCGGTTTGAGGTTATTCAGAATGCCATCGATCAGATACTGCAAATTGATTGTTTCAATCTGCATGGCAGCCGACACATTGTTGTTGTCATCGATAGTATTTGCCGAAGTGCCGGACACCAACAGTTACTGGAAGATCCTGGTTGAGGTGCAGAAACAGGCAGGCAGCATCTGAACGGTGCCATGTCAAGCTGCAGCAATCTCAGTGCTGGCGATGCCTAGGCGTCACTGAAGGAATGGGAATCGTCCGTACAGGCCGCAGAATATCCCGGTTCAAAGTTTAATGCCTGCAGCGATCCCGGAACCCTGGTGGACGGCAATATAATTATTGTTGCCTCCGATGGCAGAGCATTAAAATTGTCCGGAAAGGGTGTTTTTCAATCCGAATGGGATTTTCAAGACCACACTGTAAAGTTTGAGTACAATGGCGATCTGATTTCACTATCGATCAGCCCGATTTCCGTTTCGGTGCTTAACGCCTCGCTTGGTTCCCATGGCGCTCGCAAGCAACCCGTCAGACTCAGAGAAAAGCAGATTATCAGCGGATTGGAGTCTTTCTGGCGCTCGGCTCATGACCGCTACCCGAATCATTCGATGTGTGACGTTGCACTGCAGGTGGTCACCGGAAAGGATGAAGGCCGCGAAATGCTGCTGGACTTTATTCGTTGCGGAAAATCCATCTGCGAGTAATACCAATTCCAGATCAATGATGATCTCAAGGCGGAGAGGAATGAGGCGGAGAGGCGTACAGATACGTACGTTGAGCTGCCGAAGACGAGCCAACGAAGAGAGGGCATTGATATGGAATTGGAATAACAAATAATTCTTTACGAAGTATTGAGGTTTAAAAATGGCACTAATCTCCCTGCGCAATATAGCTCTGGCATTCGGCGGCCCGCCGATTTTTGACGGCATCAGCCTGCAGATCGACGCGGGTGACCGGCTCTGCCTGTTGGGGCGCAACGGCAGCGGCAAATCGACTCTGCTGAAACTGATCGGCGGTGAGCTGACTCAGGAAAGCGGTGAAATCCAGCGCCAGCAGGGACTCAAAGTAACCCAGCTGAGCCAGGACGTGCCGCCCGATATGACCGGAAGCGTCTTCGATGTGGTCGCCTCCGGCATGGGCAATGTGGCTGCGCTGCTGGCCGAGTACCATCATGTCAGCCATGAACTGGCCCATGACAGCAGCGACAAACTAATGGTGCGTTTGGAAACTTTGCAGAAAGAACTGGAAGAGAGTGACGGCTGGTCGCTGCATCAGGAGGTCGAGCGGGTTCTGAACCGTTTGCAACTGGACGCCGATGCCGAATTCACCTCTCTTTCGGGCGGAACCAAGCGTCGGGCACTGCTGGCCCGGGCACTGGTTTCATCACCGGACATCCTGATCCTGGACGAGCCGACCAACCACCTGGATATCGATACAATCCTCTGGCTGGAAGAGTTTCTGGCCAAATCAGTCAAGACAGTCCTGTTCGTAACCCATGACCGCGCCTTTGCCCGCCGCCTGGCCAATCGCGTGGCAGAGATTGACCGGGGCAGAATCTATGCTTTTTCCTGCGGTTACGATGAGTTCGTCGAGCGGCGCGAAGCACTTCTGGAAGCCGAGATCACCCGTCAGGCGCTGTTCGACAAGAAACTGGCCCAGGAGGAGGTCTGGGTCCGACAGGGGATCAAGGCTCGCCGCACCCGCAACGAGGGGCGTGTCCGGGCACTGAAGACATTACGTGAAGTATCCCGTCAGCGTCGTGAGCGGCAAGGCACAGCCAAGATCCAGCTGCAGGCGGCAGACCGTTCCGGTGCGCTGGTGGTTGAAGCCCTGGACGTAACTTTTGCTTTTGAAGGCAAGCCGATTGTGAAGGATTTTTTCACCACGATCATGCGCGGCGACCGGATCGGTATTATCGGCCCCAACGGTTCCGGCAAGACAACGCTGTTGCGCCTGCTGCTGGGTGAACTGGAACCGCAGCAGGGTGAGATCAAGCTTGGCACCCGGCGCGAAGTGCTCTATTTCGATCAGCTGCGCGATCAGCTGCAGCTGGACAAGAGCGTTCAGGAAAACGTCGGCATGGGCAATGACACGCTGATCATCAACGGCCAGTCGCGCCACATCATCGGCTATCTGCAGGACTTCCTGTTCTCGCCGGAGCGCGCCCGCAGCCCGGTCAGCATCCTTTCCGGCGGCGAACGCAACCGGCTGCTGCTGGCCAAGCTGTTCACCAAACCCTCCAATATCCTGGTGATGGACGAACCGACCAATGATCTGGATGCCGAAACTCTCGATCTGCTGGAAGATCTGCTGCAGGAATACACCGGCACACTGCTGCTGGTCAGCCACGACCGTGAATTTCTCAACAATGTTGTTTCCAGCACGCTGGTACTGACCGGTGGTGACGGCACCATCCGGGATTACGTCGGTGGATATGATGACTGGCTGAGCCAATCCGCAGCCGAGATTGCCGAAACATCCCCGCTTACGGAAAAACCGGCCCAGGAAAAAGGAAAACGGCAGGCCGAGCGTAGCCGCAAACTTTCCTTCAAGGAGGAACGCGAGCTGGAAGCGCTGCCGGGACGGATTGCCGTATTGGAAGAAGAGCAGACCGCCCTGCATGCCCGCCTGTCGGATCCGGATTTTTACAAGAATGCCGGGAGTGAAACGGCCGTCATCAATGCCCGACTGGCGGAAATGGATCAGGAGCTGGAATCGGCTTTCCTGCGATGGGATGAGCTGGAAAGTATGAAGGGATAGAAGCTGATTCAAATATATCGACAAAAACAAAAGCGGGACCGGCAGTAATGCCGGTCCCACTTTTGTTTCAGATATATAGATTACAGGCTGTTACGAAACCATGATCCTGGCAAAGCGTCGCTTGCCAATCTGGACGATGTACTCGCCAGCGGTCGTCAGTTCCAGGTTGGTATCGCTGACCTTTTCACCGTTCAGCTTGACCCCGCCGCCATCAATCGAACGGCGTCCTTCACCGTTGGACTTGGTCAGACCGGCTTCGGTCATAGCTTTGGCCAATAGAACCGAACCATCTGCAACTGCATAAGATACCTGCGGCATCTCGTCAGGAATCTCGTTTTCCTTGAAACGCTTGACGAAGTTATCCTCGGCGGTTTCGCCGGCACCGGCGCCGTGGAAGCGGGTAACAATCTCGCGCCCCAATGCTTTTTTGGCCGCCATCGGGTGCAGCGACTTGTCCTTCAGACCGGTCTTGAGCTTTTCCAGTTCGGCCAGAGTCATGTCGGAAAGCAGTTCATAGTAGCGGATCATCAGATCATCGGAGATAGACATGACCTTGCCGAAAATTTCATCGCCCAACTCGCTGATTCCGATGTAGTTGCCCAGCGATTTGGACATTTTGTTGACGCCGTCCAACCCTTCCAGAAGCGGCATGGTCAGAACGCACTGAGGCGGCTGGCCCCATTCCCGCTGCAGTTCGCGCCCCATCAGCAGGTTGAACTTCTGATCGGTACCGCCCAGTTCCACGTCGGATTTGAGAGCCACCGAATCATAGCCCTGGACCAACGGGTAGAGGAACTCGTGGATCGCTATCGGCTGCTGGTTGGTAAAGCGCTTGTGAAAGTCGTCCCGCTCCAGCATGCGGGCCATGGTGCATTTGGAAGCCAGTGCAATCATGCCGCCTGACCCCAGTTCGTTCAACCAGGTGGAGTTGAATACAACTTTAGTTTTCTCCGGGTCAAGGATTTTAAAGACCTGTTCCTTGTAGGTTTCGGCATTTTGCAGCACATCCTCACGGGTCAGAACCTTGCGGGTCTCGGACTTACCGGTTGGATCACCGATCATGCCGGTAAAGTCGCCGATCAGGAAATTAATCTCGTGCCCCAGTTGCTGGAACTGACGCAGCTTCTGGATCAGGACGGTATGCCCCAGATGCAGATCTGGTGCGGTCGGATCGAAGCCGGCTTTGATC
>JBBQCH010000206.1:0-4880 GCA_038318485.1 Geobacterales bacterium | reverse complement strand
CTGGTAGATGACTTCGTTGCTTCGCACCAGGCCAAAGTCCCTGCGGGCGATGCTTTCGAGGTAGCGGCGGTCGGATTTCAGTGCAACGATCTCATACTTGAGTTTTTCATTTTCGTTTCTGCTTTCAGCCAAATGGGTCTCAATCTTGCTTTTGTCCTGATTCAGCTCGAAAATGCGCAACAACCCTTTGTCACCGAATACGGTGAAAAAGAGAATGAATGCCAGACATCCGGCCGGGATGACGTACATTCTTTTTTGAAGAGGAAATTTCAAGCTGTTACCCTTTTATTGATCGTGCAGCAAAATAATCGACAGTCCTGCCCAGTCCGGTTTTCAGATTGATTAACGGTGCCCAGTTCAATTTGTCAGTTGCCAGTGAAATGTCCGGTTGGCGCTGCTTCGGATCATCCTGCGGCAAAGGATTGAAAATTATCTTTGACTGTGAACCTGTTATTGTAATGATTTTCTCGGCAAACTCAAGGATTGTATTTTCAACTGGATTGCCAAGGTTGACCGGCCCGATGAATCCTTCGCACTCCATCATTCGGATCATCCCGTCAACCAGGTCATCCACATAGCAGAACGAGCGGGTTTGCGAGCCGTCGCCGTACACGGTGATGTCCTCATTTCGCAGGGCCTGCAGGATGAAGTTGGATACGACACGACCGTCGTTTTCGGCCATGCGGGGACCGTAGGTGTTGAAAATGCGGATGATGCGTATATCCACGTTATTTTGGCGGTGATAGTCCATCATCAGTGTTTCGGCAACCCGTTTGCCTTCGTCGTAACAACTGCGGATGCCGATCGGGTTGACATTGCCCCAGTAATCTTCCGTCTGGGGGTGGATCTGGGGGTCGCCATAGACTTCCGAGGTGGAAGCCTGCAGGATCCGGGCTTTAACCCTTTTGGCCATGCCCAGCATGTTGATCATGCCCATGACACTGGTCTTGACCGTCTTGACCGGATTGTACTGGTAATGCACCGGCGAAGCGGGACAGGCCAGGTTGTAGATGCGGTCAACTTCCAGTAGGATCGGTTCGACGATGTCGTGGCGGATCAGTTCGAAACGGTGGTTATCCATCAGATGGATAATGTTGTCTTTGCTGCCGGTGAACAGGTTGTCCAGGCAGATCACATCGTGACCTTCATTCAGCAGTCTTTCGCAAAGATGTGATCCGATGAAGCCGGCGCCGCCGGTGACAAGTATGCGCATGTTATTTTACCTCTCCACAGATACCGCCGCTGCAGCGTCCCATCGGTATGTAAGAGAAACCGGCCGTTGCCATACGGTTTGGTTTGTAAAGATTGCGGCCATCTACGATCGTCGGGGAGCGCAGGGCTGACTTGATACGGTCGAAGTCCGGGTTACGGTATTCGCTCCAGTCGGTGATGATCGCCAGTGCATCGGCCCCGGCCAGAATGTCATATTGGTTGCTGCTATATTCGATCCGGTCGCCAAAATGCTTTTTGGCTTCCTGGATCGCTTCCGGATCGTGGGCGCGCACCGTGGCCCCGGCCTCCAGCAATCGCTCGATAATTGTCAGTGAAGGGGCTTCGCGCATGTCGTCGGTGCGTGGTTTGAACGAAAGTCCCCAGCAGGCCACGATGCGGCCGGTCAGCGGTTTTTCTTCGTCGGGCGAGCTCAGAACCCTGATCAGCTTATCGGCCAGAACCTCTTTCTGTAACTCGTTTACTTCCTCAACCGCTTTCAGCAACTTGAAATCGTAGTTGCATGCCTCGGCGGTTCTGATCAGTGCCTTGACATCTTTGGGGAAGCAGGAGCCACCGTAACCGGGGCCGGGAAATAGGAAGTCGAAACCGATGCGGGAGTCGGAACCGATGCCTTCGCGTACGGCAGCCACATCGGCTCCCATCAGTTCGCACAGGTTGGCAATCTGGTTCATGAAGGAGATGCGGGTAGCCAGCATGGCGTTGGCGGCGTATTTGGTCATCTCGGCACTGTGGATATCCATGACGATCATGCGGTTATGCTTGCGCATGAAGGGGTCGTACAGTTCCTTCATGATTTCGGCGGTACGCACATTGTCGGTGCCGATTACGACCCGGTCCGGTTTCATGAAGTCGTCAATGGCAGCTCCCTCTTTCAAAAACTCCGGGTTGGAAACAACGTCAAACTCCAGGTCAACTCCGCGGGCGTCCAGTTCTTCCTGAACTGCTATACGCACCATGTCGGCGGTGCCGACCGGTACGGTTGATTTATCTACTATTATTTTATAGCCATTCATGGCCCGGCCGATGTCGCGGGCTACGCCCAGAACATATTTCAGGTCGGCGGAACCGTCTTCGCCGGGCGGTGTGCCGACGGCGATGAAGCAGACCAGTGATGCCTGAACCGCTTCGGTCATTTCGATGGTAAAGGAAAGGCGCCCCTCGGCTTGATTACGCAGTACCATTTCTTTAAGACCTGGTTCATAGATCGGTATAATACCCTGCTTGAGACCCTCTATTTTAGTTTGGTCAACGTCTACAGCGATGACATTGTTACCGCTTTCAGCAAAACAGGCCGCTGCCACCAGGCCGACGTAGCCGGCACCGAAGATACAGATTTTCATTCAATTCTCCATCATAACGATTAATTGGATATTGATAACATAATAATCGCTGATAATACCACTGTTTCCTTATGTTTCAACGTGATTTTTCAGCTTGAGCGCTGCACTATAGGCTTCGCTTCGCGATACGCCAGTGATTTCAGCAGCTTTTTTTGCGGCATCCTTGAGCGACAAGGTTTCATCCGTCATCAGGAACTGAAGAGTCTCTTCCAGTGATGCTGTCTCAGACACTATCTTCTCACCCGGCGCAATCATGATGACAATCTCGCCGCGCACCTTTGTTTGGGCTACAGATGCCATGACTTCCGATACGCTGCCCCGGATCAGTTCCTCAAATATTTTAGTCAGTTCGCGTGCCACAACTACCTGACGCTCTCCCAGAACCTCAAGGATGTCCCGCAGAGTCTCCTCCAGGCGATGTGGGGCTTCGTACAGTACCAGTGTGCCGGGCAGGTCGGATATATCTGATAAAAAAGTGCGGCGCTTACCCTGCCGTGACGGCGGAAAACCGGCAAAGGTAAAGTTGTCACTGGGCAGTCCGGAGGCTGACAGAGCCGCCACGGCGGCGCAGGCGCCAGGGATCGGAATAACCGGAATCCCTTCGGCAACGGCACCCCGCACCAGTTGATAGCCCGGGTCGGATACGCAGGGTGTGCCGGCGTCAGAGATCAGTGCCACCGATTTTCCCTGGCGCAGCTTATTCAGAATTCGTTCGCCTTTGAACTGTTGGTTGTGATCAAAATAGGAGGTCATCGATTTGGAGATGCCAAAGTGCGACAAAAGCTTGAGAGAGTGGCGGGTGTCCTCGGCAGCGATCAGATCGACTTCCTGCAGTATCCGCACGGCCCGGTATGTCATGTCTTCCAGATTGCCGATCGGTGTGGCGACTATGTATAATGTGGCGGTCGTCATCAACGCCGCGCCAGAGCCAGCTTCAATGCCAGTCCTGCAAAAATCCCGGCGGCCGCCCGATTGAGAACTCTTTGTGTAAAAGCAGATTGCCGGAAGCGCTCTCCCAATGTCCCTGCCAGGATGCTGATGGCGCCGAAGATGATGATAGTGGCGATTATGAAGACGCCCCCCAGTAGCGCCAGCTGCAAAGACAATTGGCCCCTGGCCGGATCGGCGAACTGCGGCAGGAAGGCCAGAAAGAAGATCGATACTTTAGGGTTGGTTATGTTCATGATGATACCACGGCGATAAAGGGTGGTGATACTCATCTCCTCCGACGCCGTTGAAGGTCCACTATTTGTGCCGGCGTGCCAGGCCTGCCAGGCTAGGTACAGCAGGTATCCAGCTCCGGCAGATTTCAGTATGGTAAAGGCTGTTGCCGATGCCTTGAAAACAGCAGCCAGCCCGAAAGTCACGGCCGCAGTATGGAACAGAAGTCCGGTGCAAAGTCCCAGTGTGACGAGCAGCCCGGCTTTGCGCCCATGCTGCGCAGATTGGGTCATTACGAACAGGTTGTCAGGTCCGGGAGATAGGGCCAACAGGATGGCAGTTGAAAAAAACATGAGGAGTATCCTGGATTCGATCATAGTACGGTCCTGTAATTGATTTAGTAAGAGGCGGCAGCGTTTCGATAGGTGCTGAAATTTTTACCATAATGGTGTACAAGGGATTACCATTGGCTGTCAAGCCCGATTTCAAATAATATAAAATCCCGCAACCAGTTGATCATACTGAGGATACTCGATGACCAAAGTCACACTTAATAAAAACGAAGACCGGCGCATCAAGTCCGGCCACCCCTGGGTGTTCAGTAACGAAATCCGGGAGGTATCTGGCGCCAGCGACGCCGGAATAACGGCAGAGTTATACGATGCCGGCGGCAGCCTGATCGGTGTCGGTCACTACAATCCCCATTCCTTGATCGCCTTCCGACTGGTGTCTCGGAAAAAGGCGGATATTGATTCGGTGGAGCTTTTCGAACAGCACATTGCTGCGGCACTATCCCACCGAAAAACTCTTTATCCGGCACTGAAAACCTTTCGGGCTGTCTACGGTGAAAGCGATTTTCTGCCCGGACTGGTGGTGGACAAATATGGTGACTATCTGTCGCTGCAGCTGCTTTCGGCCGGGATGGACCGGCGGCGCGGGCTGATTGTGGAAGCGCTGAGGCGGCTGCTGGCTCCGAAAGGCATTATCGCCCGCAACGATGTGGGAGTGCGAAGCCTGGAAGGGCTGGATGAAAAGGTCGAACTGTTGTGGGGTGAAATACCGGAAACGGTCGAGATGCAGGAGAACGGTCTGCGCTTCAACGTCAATCTGCGGGAAGGGCAGAAAACCGGCGGTTTTCTGGATCAG
>JBBQCH010000205.1:0-4907 GCA_038318485.1 Geobacterales bacterium | reverse complement strand
GGCACATCATCATAAAACTGCAAAACAAATTTCCGGTGGGTATCAGGAAAACTCCTACTTTCGCTCGCCATAATCCCTCCAGTAAGTTGGTTGGATACGACGATTATACATCAGGAGGAGCTAACTACCTACCCCATTTTGGAGAAATACTGGGAGAGTCGCTGATCCTGGCGGATGGCGCCACCCTGATTCTCAAGGAGGTCACAGGGCGCGGTCGGCCAAATGTCACATCCCACAAGGGGGATTTTCACCCTTTCGGCTTCAAATCTGACTACGACGGGTTCCCCTCCATGCATACCACTAGTTCCTTTGCATTTGCCTCGGTAGTTGCCCGCACCTCGGAAAGCGTACCGGTTGCGGTGGCATCCTACTGTGCTGCGGCGTTTGTAGGCTTTTCCCGCATGAGCCAGAACAAACATTGGGCCAGCGATGTACTGCTGGCGGCGGCCATCGGCGAGTTGGCCGGCCGGGTAGCGACCGCCCAGCATACACATTCACGTTCATACACTTTTATTCCCACCGCGCTGGATGGTGGCGGCGGATTGGCTCTGGCCGGCCGATTCTGACAAAAACCGCAGTTCCCAAGTCCGTTTATCCTCACTACATAAGGGTGAACGGACTTATTGATATCACCTGATGACTGCAGTTTCTCATGTTATTCCCCCCTTGCCTTACCGACCACAAGCAGGCATAATGAGCCAATTTTATTATGGGAGCCTGACTCATGCCTTTACGCGTTTACAACACCCTCTCCGGTGAAAAAGAAGCATTTGTCCCGCTGGTGCCCGGCAAAGCCGGCATGTATGTTTGCGGGGTAACGGTCTACGATTATTGTCACATTGGCCACGCCCGCGCCAATGTGGTTTTTGATATCATCTTCCGCTATCTGAAGTATGCCGGATACGATGTCACCTATGTCCGCAACTACACCGATATCGATGACAAGATCATCAACCGGGCCAATCAGGAGGGGTGCGATTACAGTACGATTTCTGAACGCTACATTCAGGCCTTCGACGAGGATATGGCGCGCCTCGGGTTGGCCAAGCCGACCGTGGAGCCGAAGGCTACCGACCACATCGGCGGCATTATCGGCATCATAGAGGCGCTGGTTGCCAAGGGTCATGCTTATGCCTCGGAAGGCGACGTTTACTACGCTGTCGAAACATTCCCCGAATATCTTAAACTCTCCGGGCGCAATCTGGAAGAGATGCAGGCCGGTGCCAGGATCGAGGTGGGTGACAAGAAGCGCAATCCGATGGATTTTGCACTCTGGAAGGGTTCCAAACCAGGCGAACCGTGGTGGGAGTCTCCCTGGGGACAGGGGCGACCCGGCTGGCATATCGAATGTTCGGCCATGAGCATGGAGTTTCTCGGCAAGACCTTTGATTTTCATGGAGGCGGCAAGGATCTGATCTTCCCGCACCATGAAAACGAAATCGCCCAGTCGGAAGCGGCCAACGGCTGCCAGTTTGTGCGCTACTGGCTGCACAACGGTTTTGTAAATATCAACTCGGAAAAGATGAGCAAGTCGCTGGGCAACTTTTTTACAATCCGGGAAGTCCTGGACAAGTTCGATCCGGAAACGCTGCGCTTTTTTATCCTGTCTGCCCATTACCGTTCACCGATAGATTTCTCAGACCAGAATCTGGATGAGGCCCGGACCGCTCTGGAGCGGATCTATTCCTGTCTGGCTGCACTTGACGAGGTTTTGAACCGGACATCGCCTTCAGCCGAGTTCCCTGCCGTAGAACACTTGTCGCCGGTAGGACTTGAACTGCAGGAAAAGGTTGCGCAGTTTACGGACCGGTTTGTCGAGGCGATGGATGATGATTTCAACACCGCCCAGGCACTGGGTGTCATATTTGAGACAGTGCGGGCTGTCAACCGTTTTCTGGCAGAATCAAAAGAGTTCTCTCCGGTGACCCTGTCCCTGATTGCACACGTTCGGCACCTGTTTGATGAAGTCGGGGCAGTGTTGGGGCTGTTTTCTACTAAACCTTCCGCGTGGCTGACCGGCATCAAAAATGCCAAAGCTGATCAGATCGACATCTCTCCGGCCGAAATAGAGCGACTGATTGTGGAGCGCACAGAAGCACGGCAGGCAAAGAATTTCAAACGGGGTGATGAAATACGGGACATGCTGCTTGATAAGGGGATACAGTTGCTGGATTCGGCGCAAGGAACAACCTGGAATGTGAAATAGCTATAATTTTGTAAGAATTACTGTCCGGATTTAAAGAGGTCTTCTGATCACCTGATTGCATACCCCCCATTTGCCTGTTATAATTTAAATTCAATACATCTGGCGAGGTACGGAGTGGATTGGGACTGTTGTTGGTACAAGGATGTGATCGAGAAGGGAGACTGCCCCAATATCCAGGAGGGCGAGGAGGATCTGCTTGTCTCCAAACGGAGGCGGATCCTGGAAAAATGCATTGAATGTGAGAATTTCAAACATGATCTGAGGCGCTTCAGCGACAGCGAACATCCACTTTCATCGGTATTTGCCCTTGTTCACAGTGAGTACCAGCGACAGAGAACCCAGATACAATCTCTGGTAAGCTTTCTCGACAACAAAACCCTTGAAATCCGGTTTATGCATGAACTGGGCGTTGTCCTGCAGAGTTCGGTTGATCTGGAGGAGGTGCTTTCAGTTGCTTTGACCGCCATCACGGCCGGAAAGGGTTTCGGCATGAATCGCGCTTTTTTGATGCTGGCCGACCGCGAAGCAGGATTACTGAAGGGGTATCTGGCAATCGGCCCCCGGAATCTTGAAGAGGCCAGCCAGACCTGGAGCGAGATTCTCAGCAATGACATGGACCTGAAGACTCTGGCGCAGAACTTCCGCCTGAACAAGCTCTCCTCCGAACGCGCCAAATTTCATGACATACTGGAACAACTCACTGTTCCTCTGTCTCATCACAACCATATTGTTATCAAGGCTCTGGACAGCAAGCATCCGGTGCTGATCGAGGATGCCTTCCATCATCCGGAGGTAGACCCGATCTTTGCGGCGTTGCTGGGGGTCGATACATTTCTGCTGATGCCGCTTGTATCCAGAAATCGTCGGGTCGGCTTGATTATTGCCGATAACTGTATTAACCATCGCCGGATTACCGACGAAGATATGCATTCGCTCGAGACCTTCAGTTTTCCGGTGGCTTTTGCGATAGAGCGGGCCTCGTTATATGACAAACTGCAGATTGAGTTGAATCGTGTCACAGAAGCCGGCAAAAAACTGAAGGAACAGCAGGAACTGATTGTCAGAATGGAAAATATGGCTCTGGTTGGACGGATCACCTCCAGTATTGCCCATTCAGTGCGCAACCCGCTGATGATAATCGGCGGGTTTGCCCGGTCGATGCTGAAAAATACCCAGTCATCCGACCCCAAGCGTGATTTTATAGAGTCGATTGTTTCCGAAACCCACCAACTGGAAGAAGTGCTGGATGAAATTCTCAATTATTCCGATTCTCTCTATCCGACCAGAGATTACTGGGACGTCAATCAACTGGTGGAAACAGCGCTTCGCGATATTGCAGATGTGTTGATGGTCCGCGGTTATTCCAGCGGATACTCGCCGGAGTATGACCTGCCGATGGTATATATTGACTTCAAACAGCTTTCCTATTGCCTTCGTACAATTCTGCAAAGCGACATAAACGGCATGGGGGACGACCGGACAATTGCCATCAGCTCTTACCGGAGTGGCGAATTCGTAGTTATTCGACTCGAAGATCGCAGCCGGACCGTTTCCCAGACAGAACTGGACCATATCCTGGTGCCGTTTTCAGATACTCGTGATCTGGGCGCCGGCCTGGGACTGGCGCTCTGCAAAACTATGCTGGATAAGCAGGGGATTCCGTTTAATGCTTTGGCGGCTCCCGAAGCGGGTATTATCTACACTATCGAACTTCCCACCCATAAGGAGGAACAGCAATGAGCAAACTATTGGTTGTGGACGATGAAGCAAATATCAGGTTACTGTACTCGGAAGAATTGTCGGATGAAGGCTATGAGGTCGTGACGGCCGGAACGATTGCCGAAGCAACTGAAAAACTGCAGTTCAACACTTTTGATCTGGTTGTGCTAGACATCAAGCTGAAAAACGAAAGCGGGATCGAACTGTTGCAGCAACTGGTCAAGGAGCGTCACGACATGCCGGTGATCCTCTGCTCGGCCTTTTCCTGTTACAAGGACGATTTTTCGGCCTGGCTGGCTGATGGTTATATCGTCAAGTCCGGAGACCTGACTGAGTTGAAACATGAAATTGCGCGGGTATTGGCCAAGAAGGCCCAGAAGCTGAAAGCGGGCTAGCATTCACCGATACGGTTGAAATATCCCTGAAGTCCCCATATCAAGAGGGAAAACGTAAAATTTAATTTTATAAAGGAGTTTTTTATGAAAGCAGTCATTATGGCAGGTGGCTTCGGCACCCGCATCCAGCCATTGACCGGAAGCATTCCCAAACCGATGATCCCGCTCTTCAATCGGCCGATCATGCTGCATATCGTCGAACTGCTGAAAAAGTACGACATAACCGAATTGGTAATGTTGCTCTATCATCAGCCGTTCTACATAAAAAACTTTTTCCGTGACGGGGCTGATTTCGGAGTAAAAATAACCTATGTCACTCCTTTGCAAGATATGGGTACGGCCGGGGCAGTCAAAGCGGCCGAGAAATATCTGGATGAGCGCTTCCTGGTTATCAGCGGCGATCTGCTGACCGACTTCAACCTGAAGAAGATCATGGATTTTCATGTCGATAACAAGGCCAAGGCTACGATAACCCTGACTTCGGTCAAGGATCCTCTCCAGTTCGGAGTTGTGATCACCGACAAAGAGAAGCGCATCACCCAGTTTCTGGAAAAGCCGGGCTGGGGCGAAGTCATCTCGGATACGAT
>JBBQCH010000204.1:0-5027 GCA_038318485.1 Geobacterales bacterium | reverse complement strand
GCTTCATTGGCGTCCTTTCGGTACTGTTCTCGTCGCAACAGAACAATACCATAAAATGCCGTGAAGCTCAATTATTTCAGTAGCTTAAATTGTTAAAACTAAACATTCAAAACCTTGAATACACTTTTGCAAGAAGCTCGGATGTCTTAACTTGATTGCTATCCCTGGAGTGGACATGCCGTGATTATGGGGAATAAGCAGATTGAGGGGCAGGCCGTAGAAGAAATTCTGGGCTATTTGGGGAAGAGAAAGCAACTTGCGAAAAAGAAATACCGTCTGTTTGTGGAAGAGGGAATAAATCAAGAGCATCGCAATGATCTGATTGGAGGCGGTCTGCGTCGTAGCCAGAGAGCAGTTGAATATGGACGTCGCCTGGAAAGCTATGATGACCGGGTGCTTGTCAGTACTGAATTTGTCGAGTATCTGAGAAATGACAAGAAACTGCATGACAAGCTGACAATGGAAATTTCAATGAACGTGTTGCTGTAGAGAGTGGCGAAATATTTTGGTTTGGAGACTGAAACACTGAAAAGAAGCGGCCGCATGCCGCAGTTAGTCGAAGCGAGAGGAGTCGTCTGTTATCTTGCCGTCCGTGAACTTGAGAACAGCGGAGTGGTTGCAGGCTCGGCATTGAATATGAAGAGGTCGGGAGTTTGTCTGGCGGCAAGGCGTGGTGAAAAGATTGTGCAGCAACCTCCGGATATAAGGGATAAAGTGTTGGGTTGCTGGCAAACCAGAAAACATCGTCCCCTTGGTGACCGAACTATGCCACCGGAGCAGATTCGCTGTGCTCCCGGCGCACTTGCTAAACCGTTAATGCTTCTCCCCGCTGCGGCTGAAGCGGTAGCCGACTCCCCGTACTGTCAGAAAGTGCCTGGGGTGCGACGGTTCCGGTTCGAAGTATTTGCGCAGGCGTACGATGAAGTTGTCCAGCGTTCTGGTTTCGGTGTCGCTGGTATAACCCCATACGCTTTGCAGCAGTTCGCTGCGCTGGATGGACTGACCTTCCTTGCTGAAGAAAAGCGACAGAACCCGCACTTCCATTTCAGTCAGGTCAATCTCTCCCTGCGCGGTTCTGGCCCGGTACGATAACAGGAAAACCTCATTCTCCCCAAAACGGTAGCCCTCTTCAATCGGTTCCGGCCGGTACCACGATGACCGCCGCAGCATCCCCTTGACCCGCAGCAGGAACTCCACCAGATTGAACGGCTTGGTCAGGTAGTCATCGGCTCCGTTTTCCAGTCCCTCAACCCGGTCGGCATCTTCAGAGCGGGCTGTCAGCATCAGGATCGGGACGCGCGGATCCAGCTTTCTGATCAACCGGCAGGCTTCAAAGCCATCCATGCCGGGCAGCATGACATCCAGGATAATCAGGTCAAAGCGTTCAACCTCCAGAGATTTTAAAGCTTGTTCTCCGGTTTCAACGTGACTGATGCGCAGGCCTTCTTCTTCCAGGTTGTAGCAGATGCCGCGCGCCAGGTGGATTTCATCTTCAACTAGCATGATATGTGCTTTGTCATTTGTCATCGTCAGAGCCTTATATTGCCGGGATTTTAACCATAAAGGTGCTGCCCTTGCCAAGTCCGGGGCTTGTTACGTTGACCGTGCCGCCGTATCCCCTGATGATTGATTCCACAATGTACAATCCCAGACCTGTGCCGCGCACGTTTTCTCCGGGTGGCTGAACCCGGTAGAAGCGATCGAAGATTTTTTTCTGTTCCTTGGTATCAAGTCCCCGCCCCTGGTCCTGTACCGAAAGTTGCAGTGTGCCGCCTGACTTTATCAGTCGCACATGTATCTCGGGACTCTGTGGAGAATAGAGGATTGCATTCTCAAACAGGTTGCGGACCACCATCCCCATTTCTTCAGGATCAACCATGGCTTTCAGTCCCGCGGCAGCTTCAAAAACGATGTTGCCGCCAACCGGCAGAGTGGTTCGTTCGCGCTCAACATGTTCGCCGACCAGTGCCGTCAGGTCGGTCGGACGCCGCTCGGTCGGCTTGCGGCGCTGTTCCAGGCGTGCGGCCATCAACAGGTTGTTGATCAGATAATGCAGTCGTTCCGTGTCGGCCAGCATCGTGCCGACAAAAGAATCAAGCTTTTCTTCATTGGGTCGGCGCAGCCGGATTGTTTCAAGGTGAAGCTGTATGGAGGCCAGTGGAGATTTAAGTTCGTGAGTGACCTGGGCAATGACGTTGCGCTGTTGTGAATACAGGTTTGACTGTCGGTTCCAGAAGACGAAGATGACATATACGCCGATCAGGATCAGCAACAGCATGCCGATTCCTTCCACCATGACCGGCCAATTGAAGCCCACTCCGATGAGTTCAGGACGGTATTTCTCCGCCAGTGCCATGAATTCGCGGTGTTTTCCGATGAACCAGTAGATCCAGGATACTACCAGAGTGATCCAGACCAGCTGGATTGCGATCATGGTCATGACCGGTGTGAAAATGCGGCGAAGGATATGCATAATCATTTCCACCAGAACTGTTGATTCATCGCTGCTCCAATGATTGAAAAACCTTTTTTTGGCGTAGCTTTTGTTTTGCGTGCTTGTTAATCAGACGGCATTCTGATATAAATACCGATCTCTGAAACAGAGTTATAAATGCATAGTGGAGAGTATGTCAATGGCTGTTCTTGAATTCAAAAAACTTAATCGACAAATGTTGCTTTATCGGGTGGTACAGACTGTTCTGGTGGCCCTTCTGCTTTTTATGGCGATAAATTATCAGGGGCTTTTTGTTCTGCGCGGCAAGCCGGAACAGTTCATTGTCAGTATCGTTCTTGCAATCATAATCCAGCTGGTGTTGATTTATCCGGTCTACAAACTGGCCTGGCGCGACGCCGGGATCGAGATTGAAGGGCTTGCAGCCGGTTTGACCAGTGACCAACTGACGGCTTTGCGCAAGAAGCGCCTGATTGGCGATCTCTGGAAGTTTTGCGCTGTGGCCTTTTTCATCGTTTTCGTTGCCCTGATCCCGGACTCAAAGACCAAACCGTCAGCAACATTTTTTCTGGCCACGACGATATTCTCTTTTCTGCTGACCTGCCTGATGTATTTCCAGTGTTTCAACTTCAGCGCCAAGAAGCAGATCAAGTCAATTAGCTGAAACCGGTTTAACCTGAATTAATCACAGAGTCACAGAAAACGCAGAGAATAAGTGGTACTTTCTGGTGATGGCTTCTAACTAAAGGTAAATGATGTTTTTTGATATGAGCCTGTAATTGAATCTATATGCTTTAAGATTTTCTCTGTGCTATTTTTGTCTCTGTGGTGGCTGCTTTAGGTTTAATCAGCTTTTTCAGATTTGAAAAACCCCTCCATTTTCCCGAATATTTCACTTGAATCCCCTTTGATGATCTCCGTATCCGGCAGCGAGCGCAGAAAGGTTCTGCCGTAGTTTTTGTTGACCACGCGCCGGTCCAGTATCAGCACCGCTCCCCGGTCATCACGGCTGCGGATCAGGCGTCCGAAACCCTGGCGAAACTTGATCACGGCCTGCGGCAGTGAAAAATCCCGGAAAGGATCGCCTCCGTCGGCCTTGATCTTTTCAGCCCGGGCCTGCTGCACCGGTTCGGTTGGGACCTGAAATGGTAGCCGGGTAATGATTACCAGCCGCAGTGCCTCGCCTTTAACATCGACCCCTTCCCAGAACGAGTCGGTACCGAACAGCACCGCGTTGCCCTCTTTGCGAAACTGCGCCAGCAGGGCGTGACGGCCGGTATCGCCCTGCTTGAGCGAAGTCAGTCCAAGTCGGGCCAGTTTGGGAGACAGTGCCGTAAATACCCGGTTCAGCAGGTCATAGGAGGTGAACAGGATGAAAGCGCCGCCGCGAGCCAGTGTCACTGCCTTCAGAATATGTGTTTCCAGCGCTTCACGATAGCCCGGTTCGGTTGGCTCTGGCATATTGTCCGGGATTGCCACAAAGACCTGATTGGCATAGTCAAAGGGGGAGGCCAGCTGTAGTTCGGTCAGGCGCTCCTTGGGGAGCAGTCCGAAGCCGGTCCGTTTTTTCAGATAGCCGAACTGGCCACCAACGGTCAGCGTGGCGGATGTGACGATGATCGTCTTTAATTTGTCCAGTACGGTTTCTTTAAGCTGTCCGGAGATATCCAGCGGTGCAGCGCACAAACGTGCCTGTACCCCGCGGCTGCCGCTTCTGGTCTCGATCCAGCGGCAGTACCCCTCCGCTTCGGTCGTAAAAAACAGCAGTCCGTCAGCCATGGCCTGCAGCCGCCCTTCGATTCCTCCGGTGTCCAGCAGCTGGTCGGTCAATTTTTCCCGCAGTTTTTCAGGCAGGTCTCCACAGCGGCGCAGCAGCGTGCGCATGGCCGAGGTGTAGTCATTGACGGCATCGGCCAGCGTGTGCAGTCTCTGGAGGCACTCCGGCCAAAAGGGCCTGCGTTCCACTTCCGCTGTGATGCGCAGCTTCTGTTCCCGGCCGGCAATGCCGCCGGCATCGTGCTCGACCGAAAAGGCCAGCCAATCCATGGTCTGTTCGGTCAGTCCGGACAGGTTGTGGGCCTTTGGCAGCAGGTGGACTTCCAGTAGACCGGAAAGCTCGGCGTAGAGTCCCTCCTGGGATTCCGGCAGATCGCGAGTGATGCGCGAAGAAATGATCGTCAGCAGTCCGGCCCGGCTGGTTTTGTGCGGCACCAGTCGCTGCAGCTGTTTGAGGATGCCGCTGCGGGCGATTGTCAGTGACAGATGACTGGTGGCCACGTCCTCCAGATGGTGACCCTCGTCGAAGATCAATCTCGTGAAGGGGGGCAGGATCGCGGTGGCATCGTAGCCGGTCTCTTTTCGCAGCACGATGTCGGACAGCAGCAGGGCGTGGTTGACCACAAGCACCCGGGCCGCCGACGATTCGCGCCGGGCGCGATAGAAAAAGCAGCGGTTGAAATGCTTGCAGCGCGAACGGCTGCATTGATCGGCCTCGCAGCAGACCTCTTCCCAGACCGTGTGGCGCGGAGTGAAGGCCAGATCACTGCGGCAGCCATCCTGACTGGCGTGGCTCCAT
>JBBQCH010000203.1:0-5114 GCA_038318485.1 Geobacterales bacterium | reverse complement strand
CAACTTGAACCAAAGGTCCGCCTGGATATTCCTGGAAACTTCAATATCCAGTGAGGCTTTATCCAGAAGCTGTTCAAGTTCGCGAACCCGACCGGTATCACCCCCGCCGAGTTCACCGATAATCAGTTTTTTCCCGAAACCGTGGCGCACAAAACCGGGCTCATTTAGTGAAAAACTGCCGTGTACGACACAGCCAATAACATGCTTCGCCGGAATCGCTTCGGCAATCGCCCCATCAGGATCGATGGATGAGATTCGACTTCCGGCATATTTCCCGCCAAATCCTTCGAAAAACCACCAGGGAACTCCGTTCATTGCAGTCATCACTATCGTGTCAGGGCCGATCAGCGGGGAAATCCGCTGCGCGACCTGTTGCATGGCGGTCGCCTTCACAGCTATGACGACAATGTCCTGGACACCGAGTTCTTTGGGATCATCTGTTGCAAACACACGTTCCGCAAGAAGAGTTCCTTCACTCTCCAGCCTCAAGCCGTTACTGCGCAGCGCTTGCAACGTACCTCCGCGAGCCACAACAGTCACTTGGCATCCGGCGTGTGCGAGACGCGTCCCAATGAATCCGCCAACAGCTCCGGCACCGTAAATACAGATTTTCATAACAGCTCCTGTTTCATCTGTAGGCAAGATCATGCATATAATTCAAAACCCGTTAAATCTACTTCAGTTTTCAAGAAATGTATGCAGCAAGAGCAATGGTCAGCAGCATGGTGTCAGCGGAATCAGTTCTGGACGTAATAATGACCGGCGCCTTTGCCCCCATCAATGCCGTGGCGATTCTTTGCTTGGTGTAGTACACGAGGCACTTGCGCAGTGGATTGGCAGCCAGCAGGTTCGGCATCATAAGAATATCCGCATGACCGGCGACCTGGCCGCCTACTTTTTTGTATTCAGCCGCTTCGGCCGAAATGGCATTGTCAAAGGCAAAGGGACCGTCCACCAGGCAGCCGGTGATCTGGCCACGATCAGCCATTTTACTCAGGGCTGCAGCTTCAAGGGTGTCCGGCATGGCCGAGTTTACGACTTCCACGGCCGAGATGACCGCCACTTTGGGCAGCGGATTGCCCAGTTTGTGCGCCAGAGCGACCGCATTTTCAATGATATGCTTCTTCTCATCCAGGGTTGGCTGCACATTTATGGCGCAGTCGGTCAGGTATCGAAATCCGCCGCCGGCCGGATCGACAATTTTTTCATAGAGGGTTATTTCACTGATGATTTTGTTGTCATTCAAACCTTTCTGCTTGTCGAGGACTGCTCTCATAAAAGTTGCCGTAGGCAGATTACCTTTCATGATGGCATTGGCACTACCTGCGATGACCAGCCTGACCGCTTCTTCAGCAGCATCTTTCTGATCCGGAATATTGATAATCGAGAGAGTACTTAAATCGACACCGGCATCAAGGCACATACTTTTGATTGTTTCTTCGTTACCAACCAGGACGAATTCTGCAATATTTTCCTCTGTAGCCTGCTTGACAAGCTGTATGACGGTTTTTCCCTCGGGTGAAACAATAGCGACTTTTTTCTTCGGTTTTTGCTGCACTGCCGCGATCAATTGTTCAAAGTTCTGTAGCATTTTCTCTCTCCTCTTAATAAGTTGCCAGCTGTTCTTCGCCGTTGAAATAGCGCATGGCGCCTGCCGCCAAGGCTTCCATCTCGTTTTCACCCGGGTCCAGCAGTACCTGGGCGATGAATGATACCTTTTCTTTAAGGCTGTCTGTGAGTCTCTGCGAATAGGCCAGGCTGCCGGTAAGGGCAATCGCATCCACCTGCCCCTTCAGTACAGCTGCGCAGGCGCCGATCTCTTTAGCGACCTGATAGATCATTGATTCGAAAACCTCTGATGCGACCGCATCACCTTCGACAATCCGCTTTTCAATATCCAGACCGCTGGTTGTCCCCAGATACGCAACCAGCCCCCCCCCACCCTGCACTAATTTCAGGACCTGCTCTCTGGAATAGTCGCCACTGAAACAGAGCTTGACCAGATCTCCGGCAGGAAGGGTTCCGGCACGTTCCGGAGAGAAGGGACCATCGCCATCCAGAGCGTTGTTAACATCGATTACCTTGCCATGTTGGTGCGCCCCCACCGAAATTCCTCCTCCCAGATGGGCAACGATCAGGTTGACATGTTCATAATCCTTACCCAGCCTGGCGGCGATTTTCCTGGCGGTCGCCTTCTGGTTCAAGGCATGAAAACTACTCTGTCTCGTTATCTGCGGAATCCCGGAATAACGGGCGGAGACACACATCTCGTCCACAGTCGGAGGGTCAACCGTAAGTGCGGGAATGTTTTGTTCTTTTCCCAAATTATAGGCAACGATACCGCCGCACATGTTGGGATGCTGTCCGAATTTTCCGCTCTTCATGTCGTCGATCATTGCGGGACAGATTTCATAAATCCCGCCCGGGGCCGGTTTCATGTTTCCGCCTCGACTGGCAACACAGTCAAACTGATCCAACGATAAACTTTTATTAGACAAAACAGTGAGAATGGTATTTTTCCTTAATTCATACTGGTCAATAATCGTCTTGAACTCTTTCAGTTCCTCTGCCGGATGGTTTACTGACTCGGTAAACTGCTCTTTTTCAGAATCATAGACAGCCACTTTGGTAGAAGTTGAACCAAGATTGATTACCAGTATTTTTTTCGGTTTTACCATTGCGTCCCCCATCTTTTTTATAACTATCAACTGCTGTCATCTGTTTTCTTCA
Organism: Geobacterales bacterium; assembly: GCA_038318485.1. Classification (GTDB taxonomy): domain Bacteria; phylum Desulfobacterota; class Desulfuromonadia; order Geobacterales; family Pseudopelobacteraceae; genus JACRCG01. The sequence goes on along the minus strand of JBBQCH010000203.1, from coordinate 2,384 downwards.
ACCGGAAGCCAGCTTCAATCGACAAGGATTTAACTCACCAAGATTATGTAAACCGGTACTTCAATACCATTACTAAGCAATTTATACGCCAACCTTGCAAAATCAGGCAATCAAAAAATACAGACTTATTCGATTTCAAAGCGATCGGCACAGTTAAGTTAACAAGAACAGGAGTATGACTGGAAGCAACAGCAGATTTTCTATATGTGAGAGTACGTTGTACCGGATAAAATCCAGCATTTAAAACCACCGCTGGCGGGATAGGACCCTGATTTTTTCAACCTGCACAAAATATCTGTCCGGTAAGCACACAACTGTCTGTTTTCCAGACAATTTTTCAGTAAAAACAGTGCCCACCCGGACAGAGTCAAAGCCTGGGCAACAAAATACGATCAACCGACGCTGCCATTGCAAACCGGCTTCTGAGCATATTCTGCAGGTCATCAATATTGCCGATCACATCTTTCAATTCTTCCCGCTCCGGATTTGGCAATTCATACGGGTTGATATAGCAGTCGTCATCGATAATTCTTTTAAGTCTTTTGATCTGCTGGATGATGCGATGCCGGGTGAGAATATGATACGCTTCCGTCAGTCCCTGGGCCACTTTGTCACTCAAGTGCCCATCGAGCTGCAAACGTTTGATTCTCTCCAGGGTGGATGTTTCCTCTATTCCAACGAAAACCGCAAACAACCGGATACACATGACCAGCGGCATCCAGGCCATCACCTTTATATTAAACTCACCCTTGTGTTCACCTTCGGCCTCGACAATAAATCTCCTGCGAAAACCTTTCGAAAGCCTCATTGAGCTTACAACTCTGGCCATGTGACGAATGGCTTGCGGGGTGTCCCTGACCTGGGAACGGACGATTTTTCCAAACACGAGACCAAGATCACGGTTTCCACAAACAAATCTGGAATCCATCAGAGCGATCAGCGTGAGAATGTTTTTCTCCCAGTCGTTCCTTTCAAACCGAAACAGGGAAGTCAGACGTTCCTGCCATTGCGGAAGCGAACCGCGCCAATCCTCATTGACCGGCATAATCCCGCCGCTGCACCTGCTGATTCCGGCTTCATCCATCCTGGATGCGAATATCGAGCCGAGCACTCTGAAATAATCGGAAGCGACCTCTACCGACGAGAAAGGGTCATGGTCTCCCGAGCCGTAAAGGAACAGATAATCCTGGTCAGTAATCAAGGTTTGTTCTTTCCTGCCGTCGCTGCCTACGGCTATGAGTGACAAGGGCTGATCAGATAGCATCCCGTCGGAATATAGCTCCTGGCGGGACAGCTCAAGTGCACGCTCGGCGATCGCGTCCCTGACCTCAGTACATATTTCCTGAACCATTGGAACTGAATTTATTGAGACAAAAAGCGAACTTGCTGCAGTGACCGCACGGTCATTGATGATCCGCAATTCGGCCGTATCCGCCGCCAAGGCAGCTTTGGCAATCAGATCCCGGTATTCACCCAGGGCACTGGCGAGCTTTTTCTGCAGAGGTGCAAGAATATCCGTTACACCGGATAAGAATTCCTCACCGGAAATGATATCCAGCCACTTCAACTGTTCGCTGACATTACTGCCGATATGAGACAATGATAAACCACTCTCCATGTAGACCTCCACAACCCGTGGAGAATATTATTATAACTATTGGTAGAAGTATAATAATAAGTAGGGCCGGACTTACATATTCCGATACTATAGTGATCTGACGGTTGTGGCGACTGGGAAGCATTTTATCAACAGCATAATCAGGAGGCGGGCTGATAACAGCACCATTTTAATCGATGTTTAATTCTGACTTTTTGGTAAGAGTCTGGTAGAGAAAACGGCGATTAACACCATTGCCGCAGCTAAAAGATATCCGGCTGAGAATCCCCCCGAAACATCTGCCAACATTCCTGCTGTGGCTGGCCCGACAATTTGACCGACACCGAAAATGAGCGTTACTGTGCCGAATGCCAGAGCCGCCTTCACCGGACCCATGTAATCACCAACTGCAGCGGCCATTATGCCCGGAATTGCCCACGCAGTTATCCCGAATAGAAAGACCGAGAGGCCAACCATGTAGATATTGCTCTGAAAGGCGATCAAGAGGTATGCGACAAGCTGAATCGAGTAAACCAGGGCCAAACCGGTCTTTCTCCCCACACGATCGCTTACAGAACCGAAAAACGGACCGGAAAAAATGCTGAAAATGCCGACCCACATCCAGAAATTGCCGGCGGAAGCTTCAGTAAGGCCGACTTCTTTTACAAGCGTTGTGACGAGGAAGGTTGCGTAGATCGGGTAGGAAAAACCGTAGAAGAAATATATCAGCCCGAGGGTGGCCACAATCTTTCGCGGTTCCACAATCTGGAACGCAAACTCACTGCCT
>JBBQCH010000202.1:0-5130 GCA_038318485.1 Geobacterales bacterium | reverse complement strand
TATCCAGTTGCTGCTGCTCCCCAAGGATCCCAACGACAACAAAAGCGTTATCCTGGAAATCCGGGCCGGAACCGGCGGCGACGAGTCAGCCATCTTCGCCGGCGACCTGTTCCGCATGTATTCGCGTTTTGCCGACAATAACCGCTGGCGGGTGGAAACAATTTCAGCCTCTGAATCGGAGCGGGGCGGCTTCAAGGAGATCATTGCTTCCGTCGAGGGTGAGGGGGTCTTTGCCAAACTCAAGTATGAATCGGGCACGCACCGCGTACAGCGAGTACCCGAAACCGAGGCTCAGGGACGAATTCACACCAGCGCCTGCACCGTGGCAATCATGGCCGAAGCGGAAGATGTTGACATCGACATCAGACCGGATGACCTCAAGATCGACGTCTACCGCTCATCCGGGGCCGGCGGCCAGCATGTCAACACAACCGACTCGGCTGTACGCATCACCCACCTGCCCACCGGCACGGTAGTGGCCTGCCAGGAGGAGCGCAGCCAGATCAAGAACCGCGCAAAAGCCATGAAGGTACTCAAAACGCGCATTCTGGCTACGATCCAGCAGGCGCAGGATGAAAAACTGGCCGCCGACCGCAAGCAGCAGGTCGGCTCCGGTGACCGCTCCGAGCGCATCCGCACCTACAACTTTCCCCAGGGGCGCATGACCGATCACCGCATCGGATTGACGCTTTATCGTCTGGATTCGATTATGGCGGGCGATATAGCCGAAATTGCGGATGCCCTGCGGGCGCATTACCAGATGGAAGCGTTAAAGTCACAGAGTGAGGGATAGTATTGAACCCGCTTTTTGCAGATATTATAAAGGACGGGGCGGCCAATTGGTCGCCCCGGCCTTCGTTTCAGCCCGCCTGCCCTCTTATTCCAATTCCAGATCAAAGCGCCTTCTTCGTTGGCTCATCTTCGGCAACTCAACATACTGCGGGTATGCTTTCGTCGACTCAATCCTCGCCGCCTTGAATTCATCTTTGATTTGAAATTGGTATTATTACCCCAGCAGAAAATCGAAATCATCCCTGGTCAGTCCGGCGCCTCCACCGGCCACTCCATCGTCAAGGATCGCCTTGTACAACTTAAGTTTCTGATCCTTGAGAGCCATCATCTTTTCCTCAATCGTATGGCGCATGATCAGACGGGTGATTGTAACCTGACGGGTTTGCCCGATACGATGAGCCCGATCGGAGGCCTGATTTTCGACAGCCGGGTTCCACCAGGGATCAAGATGATAAACATAGGTGGCGCGGGTCAGGTTCAGTCCCTTGCCGCCCGCTTTGAGACTGATCAAAAAGACCGTCGGGATCTCGGAGTCCTGGAATGAATTCACCAGATTTTTGCGCCGCAATACCGGAGTGGAACCGTCCAGACGCAGATAAGTGAGACCATGCCGCTTCAGGCCGGACTCGACGATATCGAGATAGCTTGTGAACTGGGAAAAAACCAGTACGCTGTGGCCTTCGTCGCGCAATTCATCCAACTGTTCCAGCAGAAAGTCCAGCTTGGGGGAAGTGTCGGGTGCGCCCGGAAGTGCCAGAACCGGGGCCAGGCAGATCTGCCGCAACCGCAAAATTGCGGTCAAGGCAATAATACGCGCCTGGCCTGAGGAGCGGTTTGCAAAAGCCTCATCGATCTGGCTGCGCACTTCCTCAACCGTTCGCTGATAAAACACCTTCTGTCTGGGTGACAGTTCCAGATGTATGTCGGTTTCGATCTTGTCCGGCAGATCGGCTACGATCAGCTGTTTGTTGCGCCGCAGCACAAAAGGGCGCGTGCGGCTCAACAGCGTATCAATCCCCACCTGGCCCCTGTTTCCAATCGTGCGATTGAATTCCTCGGGTGTCCCCAGCAGGCCGGGCAGACAAAGATCCATGATGGCATAGTACTCTTCGATGCGGTTTTCCACCGGCGTACCGGTCAGTGCCAGCTTGAACGTCCCGGCCAGCCGACGCACGGCACAACTGGTGGCGGCCTGCAGGTTCTTGACGGTCTGGGCTTCATCAAAAATTATGACATTAAACCGGATGGCAGCCAGCTTTTCAATATCTCGCTGAACGATGCCATAGCTGGTCAGGATAATATCGCAACGGGCAAAGCCGTCTGTGGAGCGCCCCGGCCCGGTATAGTTCATCAGGGATGCATCAGGGAAAAACCTGGCCAGCTCGCTTTCCCAGTTAAACAGCAGTGAGGGCGGCACCACGACCAGATGCGGGGTACCCGGTTCAGCGCATGAGAAGATTGTCCCATCGGCGATCCCCGCCAACAAAGAGATACTTTGAACAGTCTTGCCCAATCCCATGTCATCGGCCAGGCAGGCCCCAAAACGGTGTTCATAGAGAAAGCCGAGCCAGCGGTAACCGTCGCGCTGATAGGGACGCAGGGTAGCGATCAGGCTGGCCGGCAATGGCCGTTCGGGAATACTGGCGAAATTCATCAGGCTTTCCAGCACCGCCTCATCTTCGGGTGCAAGACGAACCTCTACCCCATGCCTGCGCAGCTGCAGCCAGTCCAGAATCTGCAGCCGCGGGATGCGAACGGCCTGATGTGCCTCCTTTTTCCTGCGTTTACCGGAAGCAACCGTTCCAGCCAGCATTGTCAGAATCCGGGCACTGATGTCGTCAATCAGTATCATCCGGCCATCCCGCTGCAGAATCCCACCGGATGCCAGGCGCTGCATTTCCTCGTCATTCAGCAGTTCGCCGTCACAGCGGATTTCGGGCCGCAGTTCAAACCAGTCCAGAGAACTGGAGGTGGCATCCAGCGCAAAATCCCATACAGCCGATGCAAGCGGATCACCTCCCAAGCGTAACAGAAAGCCAGCCCGCTGGAGCCGTCCGGCAAGTTCCGGCAATAATGCCAGCAGATCCTCCCGCTTGACGCACATTCCACCTGGACGGTCTCTTGATTCAAAAGAGTCGATTCCGAATAAATCATACGTAATCTGCAGCAGGAAGATCTGCTGCATGCGATCATCCCTGGCAAAAAGCCAACCGTCATTAGTGGCCTGAATCATCAGCGGCTGCTGAAGACTCTCGTCGCTCATGGCTGTCAGCACCCGTCTCGCATCACTTTTGACGCTGCGTTTGGCATAGTCCGGGCCGCTGAGTGCAGCCTTGATGACGCCCTTTCGAGCAGTGGGAGTTTCAGCGGACGCCAGCGAAAAAAAGGTTTCTGTGATCGTGCGCACCCGTTTTTTTGCCTTGATCGGGCCGGACAAACCGGAGCGGTAATGCGGATCAAAAAAGCGGAACAGCTCTCTCGAAAAACTGTACGGGTGGTTATTGCATGCAACCATCGGCACCATGTCAATCAACTGGGTATCCAGAGTTGGCGGCAATTCCAGCAGGTAGGTCGGCTGCATACCCGCTGAAACATCTGTCGCTGCCCCATTGTAAAAAAAGTGTACCGCAGCGTTGAAGCTGCTGATTTCGTCCGGGTTGAAGCGCAAGGCCAGCTTGTTGAAACTGTCCGGAGTTACGACCAGCTGGTTGGCACCGCGCTGCAGCTGTTCCAGTCCCGGCAACTCCGCAGCACCAACATCGTAGAAATCTTCATCCGGATATTCGACCGCATCAAAATCGTTGAAAGCATCGTATTCTTCCGCATTCAGAAGTTTGTCCTGAATGTTGTCCCAAACCGCCCAGACATCACGATTTACCAACGGATAAACGCTCCTTTTTTCAAGATCCAGCAGAAGTTCATGAGCGGTGATGACATGGTCAGGCAGTGGCACGTTACCGTCAATTGTACGGGAAATAGCCACCCGTCCCGCAGTCAGTGCAAAAACAATGCAGGCCCGGTGCGGCGCGTTACTGCATACGGTCAGAGGAGTTTCGTTGCCTGAAGCATCACGGTAAACCACCGGATAGGCTCCGCCGGTCAGCGAAACAAATGAAATAAGATACTGGATTTTCGACTCATAATATGGCAGGCGCTGCAGACATTCGACAACCTCGGAGGGAGCACCGCTGGTCCAGCGGTTGATCTGGTCCGGGCCATGCTTGATCGAACCCCGAAGCCGGCCGTAACTGTCTTCCAGTACCAGCCGGATCTTTTTTTTGTCCATCGGGATTGCCGTATGGCGGTGTTTATCAGCAGAAACCAGACCATCGCCGTAAGTCAAGCCGTACTTTGCCATCAAAACTGACAGTCGCGGGTCGGATGCGATGTCAGGCTGATCCGGCGGCGCCAGCTCGGGAAGCCCGACCAGATCGGCCAGATTTCGCAGCACACGGCTGCTGATTTTCACATGCGGGAACGAACCGGGAGTCAGCAGACGTTTAAGCTGAATCCAGACGACAACGGTATGCGGACATTGCGAGTTCGGAGTCCAATGCTGACAGTCGCAATAAATTGAAATTCTACCATATTCACTGATGGTGACACTCGCGCCATCCGAGCAGGCCAGCGTCAATATAGATTTATCAGGGGTGTTCCACTCGGCCCGGATAACCATGGCTAGATCACATTTATCAGTGGACTGCAGGATATTGGTCCTGGAAGCAAGCAGATAAAGTTCGCCCGGCAATACCTGCTGAAGCAGTTTTAGTGGAGAAGGGAGCTGAGGGGGGGACGCGACATCATTCATAGCAACTTTGTATCATTTTCGTTGGTTGCAAGCAAGCGCGAGAAGACCGGAATACTGCAAAGAGGAGAATTATCGATCATAATACGGCTAACATATGCAGTAAGGCACTTTATATTTTCTGCATAATATGTTACCTCTCTGGCATGCCGAGCATCCTTGACAACTACAAAACGCTGGTGACCAGAATTGACTCCCTCTGTAAAGCCATACAGGATTCACTGGGTGAACGGATCACCTGTTCGGAAGGGTGCAGTTCCTGCTGCACCGCCATAACCATCTTTCCGGTTGAGGCGGCAGTACTGCAGACGGCCTTGGATGAATTGCCGGAGCAGGAGGCTCAAGAAATTCTCCGGCAGATCGGCAGGCACGGCAACAGCGAACGCTGCCCATTGCTGCATAACCACCGCTGCCTGCTTTATTCGGCCCGCCCGATTATCTGCCGCACACATGGCCTGCCCATAATCTACACCGAAGAAGGTCTCCGCAACAGTTACTGCTGCCCGCTCAACATGAAAGAGACGGAATCGATC
>JBBQCH010000201.1:0-5131 GCA_038318485.1 Geobacterales bacterium | reverse complement strand
GGGCTACATGAACACCGGCAGCCAGAAGAGCTCTGCGACCCCCTCTCTGGCCTACACCACTTCGACTCCCGCCGGCAAGCTGACCCCGAAAAAGAATATCGCGGAGATCATGGCTGCTCACAATATCCCCTATATGGCAACGGCCAGTACAGGCTATCCCGAAGATCTGGCACGCAAAGTGGCCAAGGCAAGGGACATCAAGGGCGGTTTACGCTTTATCGTGGTGTTGGCACCCTGTCTGGACGGGTGGGGGTTGCCGGATAATGCCGGACCCAAAACGTCACGTCTGGCGGTGGAATCCGGAGTATTTCCACTTTATGAGGTGGAAAACGGGGATAGCTACACCCTGAACTACGGACCGAAAGAAGGGGTTTCTGTTGGCGATTATACAGCCGTTCAGAAGCGATATCGCCATCTTACTCCGCAGAACATCGAATCGCTTCAAAAGGAAGCTGATCGAAACTGGGGCAAGCTGCAGGCAAAGTTTTTGTGACACAATATTAAATACATCTCAGAAATAAAAAATTGCTTATGGAGCTGGTCGGCGATGGCATGGGAATCTGAAAGAGAGGAGGGGAGCTTGTGAAAAAGCGGTCATATGTCTACATGATTGAAGTAATGGTTTCGTTAGTGCTGGTTGGAGGCCTTTTTTACGCGGGTTTTTTTGTCACCCCAACCGTACAGGTGAAAAAAATCGAGAAGTTCCCTTTCGAACGACGTGATTGTCTGTATTCGGCAGTAACGCTTGACGATAAGGGTCAGTCCATTTGCATTGTCGGCAGTTACGGAAAGATTCTTCGTACTGAAGACGGCGGAGCTACCTGGGCTATTCAGAAGACCCCCACCCAAGCCCACCTTCAGAAGGTGGTTGCGTGGGACAAGAATACCCTGATGACGATCGGTGACAATGCCACAGTCCTGACCACCAGTGACGCCGGCAAGAGCTGGAAGGCGGTCAAGGCCCCCACCTATGAACGGGGCGATGTGTATCTGAGCGCCTACATTGAGCCTGGCAGCGGCCGGGTCTGGATCACCGGTAATATGGGGATGGTGCTTGTCAGTGACGATAAAGGCGCAACATGGAACATGGCCCATCCCCAGGAAGATATCTCCTGGAACAGCATCGCGGTGACCAAAGGGCAAAACGTCTTGCTGGTCGGTGAGGCCGGCAAGGTCCAGCATTCCAAAGATAACGGCAAAACCTGGGAAAAAGTTACCGTCCCCACGGATGCCAGTCTGAATGCCATAGCCTTTTCCGATGACAGCCACGGGGTTATCGTCGGGCTAATTGGCACAATCCTGATAACTTCCAACGGTGGCAAGAGTTGGCAGGCGGCCGCAAGTGGCGTGCAAACTCACCTGTATGGCCTGCTATGGGACGGCAAATCCTATTCTGCCGTTGGTGATGCAGGGATGCTACTGACAGCCGATGCCCAGGGCAGCACCTGGAATGTCGGCAAGCTGGAACCGAACAATTTCGGCTGGTACACGGCGATCTCCCGGGCAGGCGAAGCCTACATAGTTTCCGGGGCGGGCGCCGGCCTGTACGCCAAGGGTAAATGGTTCCCCTTTGTCCCCGGCCAGGCTGATTACAAAAATCTAAAGGGGGGTGACATCAATGGCTAACCGGTTCGCTGAATTATGCATACGCTGGCGTGTTTCGATTCTGGTCGTGATTGGAGTGGTGACGGTTATCCTGGGTTACTTTGCCCTGCAGCTGGACGTCAGGACCATCTTTACCGACCTGCAGCCCAGCAACCATCCCTATATCAAGACCAACGAGGAGTTCAAGAACACCTTTGGCGGTGCCAACGTGGTCACCATCATGGTCGAGGCCAAAAAAGGGGACATTTTCAATACCGAGACTCTCGGGACGATCAAGCAGATCACCGATGACCTGCAGTATGTGGATGCGGTCAACCAGTTCCAGATCGTTTCCCTGGCCTCCAAAAAGCTCAAGAACGTGCGGGCCTCCAACATCGGCATTGAATCGCTCCCGATCATGTGGCCCGAACTGCCCAAGAACGAAGAGCAGATCAACAAGCTCAAGAAGGATGTCATCTCCAATCCGATGGTCTATGGCACCTATGTCTCCGGTGACCTGAAATCGGCCATCATCACCGTGGATTTTATCGACCGCCTGATCGACTACGGCAAGCTCTATCCCCAGGTCAAGAAGGTCATCGACAAGGCCAAGAACCCCAACGTCGAAATCAAACTGGTCGGTCAGCCGATCCTGGCCGGCATGGTCCTGGATTACCTGCCCGAAACCATCAAGATCGTCTGTCTGATCATCGGTGCCATTGCCCTGATCCTGCTGCTGGCCAAGGGCACCCTGCGCGGCATGTTTCTGCCGCTGCTGTCGGCACTGATCTCCTGCAGTTGGGTGTTTGGGATCATGCGGATCATCCATATCAACCTGGATCCCCTAGCGGTCGTCATCTGCTTCATTATCTGTGCCCGGGCCATTTCCCATGCGGTCCAGATCAATGCGGCCTTCAACGAGGAAAGGGAACATGGCGGGTTTGAACCGGTCGATGCGGCCAGGATTGCCATAGCAAAACTGTTCCGGCCGGGCATGCTCGGACTGGCGGTTGATTTCGGCGCCATGGTGGTGGTGGCCATGACGCCGATCCCGCTCCTGAAAAAGGCGGCCATCATCGGCGGCATCTGGATCGCGCTGATGATTGTCTGCACTGTTGTCATGGTGCCGGTGATCCTCTCCTGGTGTACGGCGCATCATGAAAAAAGGATCCTCAAATGGAATGTCAACCCGATCATGAAGGGGCTCTTGCGCTGGATCGGCAGAATGACAACCAGCCGGCCGATTGCAACCGGCATCATGGTGGTGACGCTGGTGCTGCTGGTGATATCCGGCTTTTTTGCCAAAAATATTAATATCGGCGACTCGAATCCCGGTTCACCGATCCTCTGGCCCGAATCCCGCTACAACAAAGATGATGCCGCCATCAACTCCCGTTTTCCGGGCAGCGACCGGATGTTCGTCGTAATCTCGGGTAAGCAGGAAAACGCCATGAAGGAGCCTGAGGTTCTTGAAAACATCACCAGGTTTCAGCAGTATATCGAGGCCCAGCCTGAAATCGGGGCCACGGTTTCCCTGGCGGACGTAATCAGGCCGGTCAACATGGTCGTGCATGAGGGCAACCCGCGCTTTTTCAGGCTGGGTGAAAACGCCAACATCAACGGTGAGATGCTCTTCTTTGCCCTGACAGGGTCCGACCCGGGCGACATCGACCGCTTTACCGACGATACCTTCAAGAACGGCTCGGTACTGATGATGTTCCGCGACCACAAGGGTGACACCATCCGCCGGGCGGTGCAGGCCATCAATGACTATGCGGCGGCCAACCCCATGCAGGCGGCCACCTTTCGTCTGGCAGGCGGCATGATCGGAGTCCTGGCCGCAATCAATGAGGTGATCTTCTCGGGTCAGATTCAGAGTATCGCCCTCTCCCTGCTGCTGTTGTTCCTGTTCTGCGCATTCGCCTACCGCTCGACACAGGCGGGACTCTTCTTTCTGCCCATGGTCCTGCTCTCCAATACCATCACGTTCTGTTTCATGAACTGGTTCGACATCGGCCTGAACATCAATACGCTGCCGGTAGCGGCGCTGGGCATCGGTCTGGGAGGCGACTACGCCTTTTACATCACAGACAGGATCAGGGAGGGCTACCGTGAAACGGGAGATCTCAAGCAGAGCATCAATTTCGGCCTGATGACTGCCGGCAGGGGGGTCATGATTACAGCGGCCACTCTGGTCGTTTCGGTCAGCTTCTGGTATTTCTTTTCCTCACTGCGCTTCCAGGCCGAAATGGGGCTGCTGATTGCCGTGTGGATGACTGTTTCCGCAATCAGCGCCTTACTCCTGATCCCTTCCATGATCTATGTTTTCAGGCCACGCTTTGTCGTTGGGATGGAAGCAGAAACTGAACAGGTAGACGAACTGGAACCGTCCGTGGTTCCAGAGAGTGCATAAAGGCCGATTCGTCAGTAACTATGAATATGTGAAATTCACAGTAGTAAGAAAGGGGGGATTTATGATGAAGACGGGGTTGAAATTGGGGATTTTGGCGATGTTGAGCATGGTGATGCCCGGGAATGTGCTGGCTGAGGAACCGGTTGAATCTGGGGCTGTCGAGGTACAGTCAGAATCTGCAGCCGTCGATGCTCAGGCCGAATCTGTAACAGCCGAGGTGCAAACCGATTCTGCAGCAGTAACAAACACCGAATCTGCAGGTGATTCCCGCTTAGGCTTCATGAACGGTTTTGAGCTAAACGGTTATCTCAGGCATTACATGAGTATGAACCTCCAGAATCAACCTGAGACAAAGTCAAATGACGCCGGCAAGCTTTCAATGAACCGCCTGTCGTTGCTGCTCCAACTGAGAGGTCCGATTGGTCCCGGTACTGTTACTGCCATCGGAAGGATCACCCGTGAGCAGATGACCGACTATCTCAGAGATTTGCAAAGAACAGCAGGTACGGATTTCAGAAGTCAATACGATGAGAACGAGCTCAGAGAGCTTTACCTTGACATTCCTGTAGGGGATCGTATCAAGCTGCGCCTCGGTAAACAGCAGGTTGTCTGGGGTGAAACCGATGTTTTCCAGGCCATGGACGTGGTACATGGCTATAACCACTCCTGGCGTTCCTTCCTGGAGGGTGAAACAGAAGAGTGGCGCAAACCGCTTATTCTGGGGAATGCCAAGATCGCCGTTCCTGAGCTGAAGGGCACCTTGCAGCTTCTCGTTCGTCCGGGGCTTGATCGCAGCAGGGATATCGGCAACACCTACGACATGTTCGGCGGCCGCTGGCAACAGAATGCCTCGAGAGGCTTTAATCTTAATGCCTTGTTTCCATTAAACTATCATCACCCGGATGGCGATACGGACGAGATTCACTATGGAGGCCGCTGGGCCGGCACCATCGGCCAGAGGAATGACCTGTCCTACAGCCTGAACTACTACCATACCCAGGCCCAGAATCCGGTCCTCTTTCCTGATGCCGCTGCTCCTGCCATGTTTGGTAGTCACGCATACATTTTTCCCACGGTCGATATCTACGGCGGCACTTTAAGTGGTCAAGTGCCCATTGAAGCCCTTGATACAAT
>JBBQCH010000200.1:0-5134 GCA_038318485.1 Geobacterales bacterium | reverse complement strand
CTTATGCGCCATCCTGATAGTCTGGCTGACCAATCGGGGGTATTCTCCGTCATCTACTGACCTCCTGTGAGTTTATCAACTACAGGGCAGCATAGCGGGAATATCAGCGGGGAGATAGATGGTGCTCGGTTGACGGTTACTATGTAGGCGAGGTATCTACGACAACCTGAAGACGGTGGTTACCAAAGTGCTGATGGGCAAGGATAGAGTCTTCAACCGCCGGTTCCAGAACCTTGCTTCCCATTACCTGTTTGATCTGGTGGCCTGTACTCCAGCAGCCGGTTGGAAAAAAGGCCAGGTGGAGAATCAGGTCGGTGTGGTCAGAAATCGCTTCTTCGCAAAGCGCCGCCGTTTTGCCTCCCTTGATGAATTAAACGATTGGCTGGAAGGCGAATGCCGCACCCATGGTGCTACAGCGAAGCATCCCGTTCTCAAAGACAAAACAGTTGATCAGGTCTTTGCTGAAGAGAAGAGCAAACTCATGGCACTTCCGGTATCGCCGTTCGATGGCTATCAGGAAAGTATTGCCCGTGTTTCACCGCAACTGTTGATCAGCTTTGACCGCAACCGCTACAGCGTCGATGCCATGGCTGTTGGCAAAACGGTCTCGGTGCGAGCATACGCCAACCGGATCGTCATGGTGATGAATGGCACAGTAGCTGGTATTCACCTCCGCCACATGGGTCGAGACAAGGTTATCTACGATCCCTGGCATTACCTGGCCGTGTTGGAAAGGAAACCGGGAGCATTACGCAACGGTGCTCCCTTCAAACAATGGGATCTGCCGGAATCGATAACCGCAGTCAGAACGATACTTGAAGCCCGCACCGACGGGGATCGTCAGTTCGTCAGCATTCTGTCCGTGGTAAGCCGCTATGGCCTGGAACCAGTGGGCATTGCCTGTGCACAAGTAATAGCCGACAAGACCGTCAGCAGTGATGTTGTTCTCACTATCTTGTCCCGGACACACGATGAACCACAACCGGAACCGCTGCCTCCATCATCACAACTGCCACTTCTGAAGCTAATCCCGGTGGTGGATTGTTGCCGCTATGATCTGCTTCTCAAGGGAGGTGCGTATGGTACTGCGTGACCGACTGATGGAGGCGATCGGAACCCTTGGCCTGTACGGTATGAAGGCCACTTTCGACGAAATACTGGCGTCAGGCATAAAGAGCCGGGCAACACCGGACAAGATTCTGTGTGATCTTCTGGAAGCGGAGCTCGCGGAGCGACAAGTCAGAAGTATCCGTTACCGCATGAGTCTGGCAAAGTTCCCGGTGGACAAGGATCTTGACCGGTTTGACTTCACGGCATCGCCAGTGAACGAGATGCAGGTGAGGCACCTCTATGATGGCAACTTTCTTGTCGATCACACCAACGTCATCATGGTCGGCGGCACCGGTACCGGTAAGACGCACCTGGCCATCTCTATCAGCAAACAAAGCATCAGAAACGGCAGAAAAGCCAGGTTCTTCAATGTACTCGACTTGGTGAACCAATTGGAGCAGGAGAAGCTGAACAACCGGGGCGGCAGGTTAGCAGAACACCTGTCTCGGCACGACCTGATCATACTCGATGAAGCTGGGATACCTGCCGTTCTCCAAGAGCGGCGGTCAACTCCTGTTCCACCTGATCTCGAAACTTTACGAGCGGACATCAGTGATCATTACTACCAACCTGACCTTTGGTGAATGGCCGCAGGTATTCGGTGACAGCAAAATGACGACAGCCCTTCTGGACAGGGTGACGCATCACTGCGAGATAATCGAAACCGGAAACGAAAGCTGGAGAATAAAAACGAGGATTAATAACTGAAAACTACTACCTGGGGTGGGTCAATTTTGGACGCCGATGGTGGGTCAATTTTCAACGCCGATTGACAAACTTTACCTTACTTCATGATGTCTGCTGTTTCCACACTACCTTATTTATTATCAGGATGTTACGGCTTTATATGAGCCAGCTACGATGATTATGCCGGGTCAGATATAAAATATGATTCACAGATTTACTGTCCTGCCGTCACCCAAAGTGGACTTGAACTTCTAACGTATTGATTTATTGAGGGATGTAGCATGAAGGTAATGCTGTTGGCAAGCTATAGGAAAATAAATAGCCGAATTCATTAAGAATTCGGCCATTATTGTTTTTGGCGTCCCCTGGTGGGCGCACTTCGAACTTTTTAAAGCCGGTTCAATGCCTAAATCACGATTTAAACCAAATAAAATTCATTGATTCCATGATCTTTCATTTGTGTAAAACTGACTCTGGATTTTTACAAATGAATACCATTCGCTCAAATTTTCCGCAACTGACTGGACAGCGGCGCGACTTTGTTATCCGGTTGGGGAGTGGTACAGCATATGATCATCCAATGAGCTTGTATTGAATCAAAAAAAATGATACGTAGTCACCATGAGCGTTTTCATTAAACATATTCGATGCATCCGTTTCATTACCTTCGTTATCTCCTTGTTTTTGGTGTTTGCTGGGATCAGGGTTCCGGATTTATCCCTTCCTCACAAGCCCAAACCCATGCGTCGGGCAATATTGGACAAATCACCTGTCCAGACTATAAAGAAATCTATTGTAAAAACTGAATTAGTCCCCGTCATATTGAGCTCTCCACCAATAGTCATTTCTTCCACGGAAAATCATTCTACTGTAGAACAACCTTTTCATTCGTCAGTCCCATTCCTGCAATTAAGCCCTTTACCCCCACGAGCTCCACCCATTTCAAGCCAACTCGCATAGTTAACTCAATGTATTCAGGATGTTAAAAGTGTCGAATAGACGCATTCGTGCGCCTAGTTTTCAGCAAACTCATACATATCTAAAGGAGTATTTCCCATGTTAAAGCGCGTATCGTTTTATGCCGTCGTAGTGTCTTCTGTTGCCGTATTCATGACAGCTGGTTGTGCAAAACAGGAAGTTGTGAAGAAAGATGAAGGAATCACACCGGTACAGGCTACTAAACCTGCAGAAGCCTCCAAGTCCGATTTAACAGCATTAAATCAAGAAACAAAATTACCAACCAAGAAAACCGAACCACAGGACACTAACGTCCAGCAATCTCAGAAAGCATCACCTGCCTCACAACTTCAGTCAGCTCTAGACAAAATCTACTTTGATTTTGACTCCTCTAACCTTTCTAAATCAGCCCGCAACACACTGACTAAAAATGCTAAAGAACTTACGAAGGAAGCTTCGGCAAATATCCGCATAGAGGGTAACTGTGATGAACGTGGTTCAGCAGAATACAACCTGGCGCTTGGCGAACGGCGCGCCAAATCGGCCAAGCAGTACCTGGTCAACATGGGGGTAAAGGCTGACCGGCTCTCCACGATTAGTTACGGCAAAGAGAAACCGGCAGTTCAGGGGAGTGATGAGGCTGCCTGGTCCAAAAACCGTCGAGATGAGTTTGTTGTAGTGGCGCAGTAAGTAAAAAAACTCAGGTAATGAGTAAGGTTGTAGATACCCCGTCCGCTTGCGGCGGGGTGATTCATTTGGTGGCGGTCCGTCTGGTCCGCTACTTTCACTTAAACCCAGACAGTCATTACCCGGAGATATTCCTCAATAAGGCGAGCAATGTAACTAATATTGTAACTATGGGCTACACGACGCAATAGTGAATTTGATTCCTGGTCGCACGAATGTTGGGGGTACCCCTACAAACTGCAAGTGGTGAAACAATGACTCTTGCCGAATATCGTGGGCAGGTAATGCTGATTGTTAACACTACCAGCAAGTGCGGTTTCACACCTCAGTATGCTGGACTTGAGAGACTATACAGGAAATATGCAGGTCAGGGATTCGTGGTGCTTGGTTATCCCTGCAACTAGTTTGGGGGACAGGAACCGGGCGATATATCAGAAATCCAAACGTTCTGTTCGCTTACCTACGATGTAAGTTTCCCGCTATTCGCCAAAATTAGTGTCAACAGCAGTGATACAGAGCCTCTTTATCAGTATCTGAAACCCTCTGCACCAGGTTTACTTGGAAGTAAGGCAATTAAATGGAATTTTAACAAGTTTCTCATTGACCGGTCGAGAAGGCAACGTGCTGGGCCGTTACGCTCCAAGTACAACACCAGAAAGCTTGGAAAGAACTATTGAAGCGGCATTACGCAAGCCTGTTTGACCATGATGAGCAACTCAAATATCCGCGCCAGAAAACTAGACAATATCTTCATTCCTAAATCGCTTGAAAAGCAATGCACCAAGAATAAGGCAATAAACAAGGACATTTATGAGTGGATAGATAGGGCCGAATCCATGGCTTGACTCGTTATCAATCAACGAAGACGCTAACTGTTGAACTCCTAAAAGCTTCGGCCAGATTAAATAAACCACTTTCCACCATGTCAGGTCTGACTGTGGATGGCCGTTCGATTGCTGCACTATCGCCTGGGCTATCTGACTGTGGCTGGCAGCAGCAATGCCGTCGGCCACAAAGCCAACGACACCAACGCCCAGAACACAAAGAAAAGCGACAATGTCGGACATCAGGAGAGACAAAAGAAGTACAGCAATAACCACAAAGAGCAGGTTGATAGAGCAGAGCAGTGAGGCAACGAGGTATTCCGGCATGAAAACCTTAAAATTGATGGATGTAATCAAAAAGACAATGCTATGCAAGATGAACATGAATAATACCGATAAGACCCATAATCCAATAATCTTTCCCATAACATACTGCCACCGGGCTATCGACTTGGACAATATACACGATTGCATTCCCTCGTTCCGGTCACGCCTGAATATTCGCATCGAAAGTAAAGCCGCTATGACCATAACGCCAGCACCGATGACATGGAAGCTCGCTTTCGATAATGCCCTGACAATGGTTCCGGCATCAAGAGCTTGTCCGTTCACCACATAATTGCCTTGATAACAACCCCGAACAAGAAATACGCAGATTGCGCAGATAACGAACATGACGATAAAACTTCTCTGCTGCACTTCGTCAATAATCGTATATTTTGTAATCTTTGTTATAGGGGGAAGTGATTTTGAAGTTTCCATGTCAACCTTTCACCAGTCTAACAAACACATCTTCCAGCGTTTCACCGTCACTGGCAATAGCGGAAATGGTGTCTTTTACCAATAGTTTGCCACGGTCGATGATAGCT
>JBBQCH010000199.1:0-5189 GCA_038318485.1 Geobacterales bacterium | reverse complement strand
AAAAGCCGTTGGCGCAATTGTAATAACGTTCCGTAAGGCAGATTCTACGCCCGATTTCCTTCAGGCGTTGCGGCGAGTACTCGATGCCGGTGGCAGCAGTCAGCAGTTCGGCATATTCCTCCAGGCTGGCGCCGAAGAATGAGAATTTGCAGGCCACCAGCGAATCCACTGTAGCGTTGGTATCTTCGGCAATAGTGATGATGCGGGCTTTGCCGGAGAATGAAAAACGGTCGGTAGGAACCGGCTTTCGCAGGATTTCGTGTGAGATCGGATAGGCGCGCAGATGGCAACCGCCGCGGGCACTGGTACAGTAGGCCAGAGCCATGCCATAGGCTCCTCGCGGATCGTAAGCCGGCAGCTCCATGGACTTGACGCTCATGGAAAGCTCCGGGCGGCCCAATCGCTCTGCCAGACGTCTTGACCCAAGCGCCAGCAACTCACCGTCGCCTCGTCTGGCGGCAATCGAAGTTAATAACTCCGGAATTTCAGATGCCGCCGGAAACTGTACTTTGATTTCACCCCAGGCCGAAAGTGTGGCTGCAGCACTGATTGTATCCAGTCCCAGCTCGTTGCAGAGATGGTTGGATGCAACGATGCTTTGCAGTTCGTCAATATTATTGAGTGCCCCGAAATGTGAGGCTGTCTCATACTCCGGCAAATGCATTCCGTCCGCAGAAGATTTCTTGCATTGAATCGGGCAGCCGTAACAGCCGTCTTTCTTGGCTCCGCAGGCTTCTTTCAAAGCCGGCCCTGAGTATAGTCCGGAGGATTCAAAAAAAGTTTTCTGGAAGTTGGCGGTGGGGGCCATACGGCGCTGGGCCATCAGGTCTACCAGCACCGGTGTTCCAAATTCGGCGATGCCCAGTGGGCCGAAGATGACCGGCGAAGCCTTGAATAGCCTTAATACATCGCGGCGGGCCTTGTCGAACTTTTCCGGATCGGCCGTTTCTGTCTTTCGATCTCCGTTGACAGTTATCGCTTTCAGGTTTTTGCTGCCCATTACGGCACCCAGACCGCCGCGACCAACCGAGTTGCCTTCTCCGGTCATAATGCAGGCATAAAGCACACCATTTTCGCCGGCCGGCCCGATGGCTGCCACGCTGCCTCGATCCTCCAGTGCTGCCACGGTGGTGGAAATATAAGAACCCCACAGGGCAGTTGCCGGTATGATCTCAACCTTATCTTGATTGATTATGAGTGTCACTGGCCAGGGGCTTCTTCCGGTAATAAAAACAGCATCCAGTCCACTGGCTTTCAGGCGCCAGGCGAAACGACCTCCAGCGGAACAGTCAAAAATCGTGCCGGTCAGCGGGGAGCGGGAAACAACCGAGAGTCTGGCAGCGGTGGGCGCCGCTGTGCCGCATAAGGGGCCAACTGCCAAGATCAGCGGCATAGCAGGGTCAAAGGGATCAAGCTGGAAATGTTCACGCATCAGGCGTACACCCAAACCTCGTCCACCCAGATATTCTTTCAGCAACAGCTGGGGGATTATTTCGATGTTATGCGATCCGTCAGTCAGGTCGACCTTTAAAATATTTCCGGTCCATCCGTTCACGCCGTCTGCTCCAAAGCCATTATCGTTCTTAGCAAGTCCTCACATGTATCAGCCAGAAAAACGGATTGGCTCAGTTCTTCGCTGGTACCATAACCCCAATTGCAACCGACTGTCGTTATGCCGGCCAGATTGCCGGCCTGTATATCATTGATACTGTCACCGATCATTATGCATTCGTGCCTTTCAACTCTCAATTGTTCGAGCACGCGCAGCAACGGAAGCGGGGAGGGCTTGCACTCTGGAAAAGTATCACCACCGGAGATGCTTTCGAAGTACTCGTGTATTCCCAGTGATTTGAGGATCAGCCTGCTGAGCGCCTCGTTTTTGTTGGAAACCACGGCCAGTCGGACACCTTTACCCTGCAGGATAGCTAACATCTCGTTAACTCCCGGATAGAGCCTGCTCTTGTCGGCTATGTGCGTCTCATTGTAGTCAAGAAACAGATCAAGCGCACGATCAATGTCAGTGCTGCTGCAATCCGGCAAAGCCCGCTGCAACAGATTCAGAGCTCCCTTGCCTACCATCGTGCATACGGCAGCAGATGTAAGATTCGATTGTGCAAACACTTGTCTGACATGGTTGACGGCGTCGGTCAGGTCATCCAGCGAGTCTACCAGTGTACCGTCCAGATCAAACAGGGCCGACTTCAATTTCATGCTTTTGTTGTCTTGGCGGGCTTCTCGGCTGCCGGCAGGATGATTGCTGGTGTCTTGGATGGACGGTACAGCAGGAAGGTCTTGCCCAAAATCTGGGCCACATCAGCATTGCATGCTTCGGCCAGTGTTTCGGATGCCTCGTGTTTGTCAAGCAGACAGCTTTCAAGCAGCTTGACCTTGATAAGTTCGTGGTGATCAAGGGCTGCGTTGGCCTCTTCGATCAAGGCTGCTTCGATTTCCTTTTTACCAATCTGAATAAGAGGCTTCAATTTGTGCCCAAGGGCACGTAAATGGCGCTTCTGTTTTCCGTTAAGCATAATGTGGTGAACTCCTGATTTTGCATAGGTTTTAAACTGTTGTCCTGTATAGCATACCGGATACGATACTGGCAAATCTCAAATCCGGATTATACAAGTTTTGTTACAGTTGCGTTTCAATGAAAATGAAAAATAATGTACTCTTTGCAAGTAATGTGATATTAAGATCCACTTTATTCTTTGTCGATTTTATTTGTACACGATATACCCTTGGAATCCCGTGAGGAGCTTTTTTGAATGACTTCCAGTAAATACCCGATATCAACCGCACTGACATCATTTAATTCCGAGACGGCTGCTCCGGTCATTGAATCAGCAAAAAAAACAGCAGCAAAAGTACATCACCTGCCTCATTCGATCTGGAAAAAGATGGTCGGAGATGCCAAAAGTCCGCTCGATAAAGCGATTGAGAGGACCCGTGATTTCTTTTTCAGAGAACAGTTGCCGGATGGTTACTGGTGGGCGGAACTTGAGTCAAACGTCACGATTACTTCCGAGTACATCATGCTGTTCCATTTTCTCGGTATGGTTGACAAAATACGTGAACGGAAAATGGCCAAGAATATTCTTTCCAAACAGACCGCAGACGGCTCCTGGTCCATTTGGCATGGTGGCGCTGGAGAGCTTTCAGCCACGATAGAAGCATATTTTGCTCTCAAGCTGGCCGGCTACTCTGCTGACTGCCCGGAAATGCGCAAGGCTCGTGAATTCATACTTGCCAATGGCGGTATTCTGAAAGCCCGGGTTTTTACAAAAATATTTCTTGCTTTGTTCGGCGAGTTCTCCTGGCTGGGTGTCCCGTCGATGCCGATTGAACTTATGCTGCTTCCAGACTGGGCCTATTTCAACCTTTACGAATTTTCGAGCTGGGCCCGCGCAACCATTATCCCGCTTTCGGTAGTCATGTCGGAAAGGCCGGTTCGCAAACTGCCGCCAAGTGCGCGTGTCCAGGAGCTTTTTGTACGTTCTCCCCGTCCTACCGACTATACTTTCACGCGGGAAGACGGTATTCTGACCTGGAAAAACTTTTTCATCGGCGCCGATCACCTGCTGAAGGTCTATGAGTCATCGCCGATCAGACCCTATAAGAAAAAATCGATTGCAATTGCGGAACAGTGGATTCTGGAGCACCAGGAAACCAGCGGTGACTGGGGCGGAATTCAGCCGGCCATGATCAACGCAATTCTGGCTCTGCACTGCCTGGGTTATGCCAATGACCATCCTGCCGTGGCAAAAGGACTGGAAGCACTGGCCAACTTTTGCATAGAGGATGAGGACAGTCTGCTGCTGCAATCCTGTGTATCACCAGTGTGGGACACTGCGCTGGTGCTGGTTGCGATGCAGGAAGCCGGTGTTCCGACCGATCATCCGGCTCTGACTAAGGCGGCTCAGTGGTTGCTGGATCTGGAGGTTCGCCGCAAGGGGGACTGGCAGGTCAAGGCGCCTGAACTTGAACCGGGCGGCTGGGCTTTCGAATTTCTGAATGACTGGTACCCGGATGTGGACGATTCCGGTTTTGTCATGCTGGCCATCAAAGATATCAATGTTCGCGACAAGAAACATAAGGAGCAGGCCATCAAGCGCGGTATCGCCTGGTGTCTCGGCATGCAGAGCAAAAACGGCGGTTGGGCCGCTTTTGACAAGGACAATACCAAACATCTGCTGAACAAGATACCTTTTGCCGACCTTGAGGCTCTGATTGATCCTCCCTCAGCCGATCTTACCGGACGCATGCTTGAGTTGATGGGCAACTTCAAGTATCCGCAAAGCCATCCGGCGGCAGCCAGGGGACTGGAATTTATCAAAAGGGAGCAGGAACCGGAAGGCCCATGGTGGGGGCGTTGGGGTGTCAACTACATCTACGGCACCTGGTCGGTGTTGTGTGGTCTGGAAGCGATCGGCGAGGACATGACTCAACCCTACATCAAGAAAGCGGTCAACTGGCTTAAGTCCAAGCAGAATCTGGATGGCGGTTGGGGCGAGGTATGCGAGTCCTACATTGATCGTTCCCTGATGGGTTGTGGTGCCAGTACCGCCTCCCAGACCGCTTGGGTCCTGCTGTCACTTTTTGTAGCTGGCGAGGCCAGGTCCAGTGCCGCTGCACGCGGAGTGGAATACCTGCTGACTACCCAGAAACAGGATGGCACTTGGGATGAAGACGCTTTTACCGGAACCGGTTTTCCAAAGTTTTTCATGATCAAGTACCACATTTATCGAAACTGTTTTCCATTGACCGCTCTTGGCAAATACCGTTGTTTGACTTCTGATATTGCCGAAGAAGCCTAGGCCGCCAGTGGCCACTGGGCCTTTTAAACTTATAAAGCCCCGACTGATTTAATGTTCGGGGCTTTCCCCATTTATATATATGAAAACATTTGTTACCGGTTCAACCGGTTTTATAGGCGCCAGCATTGTGCGGGAACTACTTAAGGAAGGACGCGAAGTGCGCGTTCTTGTACGGGCCAACTCCGATACCTCCAATCTGCATGGATTGGAGGTTGAACTGTGGAAGGGTGATCTGCTCGATCATGACAGCCTCAGGCAGGGATTGAAGGGCTGCGACGTCCTTTATCACGCGGCGGCCGATTATCGACTCTGGACAAAGAACCCCGATGAGATGTACCGTATCAATGTGGACGGCACTAACGCCATCCTGGAAGC
>JBBQCH010000198.1:0-5283 GCA_038318485.1 Geobacterales bacterium | reverse complement strand
CGCAGCGCACCTGCCCGCCCGCTTCCCGTTGGTAGAACATCGCTTCATGCATGCGGTCCTCCCTCTTACGAACTTACCCTGATGTAACAGTTTAATTTTACCATGCTTGGACTTTTAGTCACATTGATAAATCTGTGGGTAGCATCTGGTCAGACGTTGGATGTGATGAGATCACAGATGCTGCAGAGCGCAGGGCCGGGAGCGGGGAGATGTTTCTCTTGGGCCAACCGGCCTACCGCTGAACAGAGACGGGGATGGACCTACGTAGTTTGGAACACTTTTCGTGTGCACCATATGTTCTCTCCTTTTGTTTTCTTTTGCTACCTTCATATAAACCTAGTCTGTACTAGCATAAAATAAATCATTTAAGTAATTTAGCTGCCGGAAGAAGCTGAAGTAAAATGAAAGTGCAACTTAATTGATGCTGTAAAATTTTTCGACGTATGTATTTTATTCAGGACAACAATGCCGAGTAAATTGTCACCGTATGATTCCATTTAATATCACTGACAACATAGTTGCACTGACAATCACCCATAAAATAATTCCTTGCGCAAGGGGGCGTATGCCTACCCTGCGGAGAACCTCACGAGTCAAGCCGTTACCGACAAGAAAGAGTGTCACTACCAGCCCTTGTCGAGCTATAGCTGCTAATGCTTGCCAACTGTGAAGCATGGTGGGCGCACAAGAGCGTATGGAAGCAGCAGCTATAAAACCTATGATAAAGAGAGGAATTGGTGCTTTTGCCCGAGTATGGGCAAACCGCGACGCGATCAGGGCAGAGGGTGCAATCCAGATAGCACGTGCCAGTTTGACGGTGGTGCCGATAGTGAGCGCCGAAGCGCCGAAAACAGATGCGGCACCAACAACACTGCTCGTGTCATGGATGGCAAGGGCCGCCCACAGGCCGAACTGGCGCTCTGTCAGGGCAAAATAGTGACCAAGTGGTGGAAAGATGAGGAGAGCCGCCGCATTCAGACTGAACACTGTTGCCAGGGAAACGGCGATCTCTTCATCATCAGCATTGATGACCGGTGCCATGGCGGCAATTGCACTACCGCCGCAAATGGCAGTGCCAAACGAAATGAGAGCCGAGGTTCGTGCCGGTGTATTCAGGATTCGCCCCAGCAGAAGACCTGCGGCTACAGTCAGGGCTATGCTTATGGGGGTATACAGTACCGCTTCCCGCCCCGCCTTCCAGACATCGGTAATGCTGACGCCAAAACCGAGGCCTACCACCGACAGCTGAAGGAGTTTCTTGCTCCACTCAGCGCTTTCTTTTGGCCAGGGGTTTCCAACCAGCAGGCTGAATAACATTCCAGTGCTTAGTGCAGTCGCGGGGCCACACCACGGAGTTGCTGACATGAGAAGAAGAAAAATAAATATTAAACGGCGAAACGTGCTGAAAGGCATATTATTTCACCAAAACACTAATAATACCCCTCAAATCTCCTTCTTTATACCCAAGAGCCTTATCATCGGGATACGTTGCTGTTATCTCTTTACGAACTTGTTCGGTAATTGTTGTGGAATCTCCGTGACATTTCAGACAGGCCTGTTCCATGACAATAGCTTTGTAAAATCGATGCTGGTTATTGGGAAAGGCTGTAACACCCGTGGGAAGAGCACCCTTGGTCGAACGATATGATTCCAGAGTTTCCAGTAGTTCTTTTTCAGCTGAATCCGGAGCATTTTGGGGATTACGCACCTTCAGCGAGGTACGTTTGATTGTTACGCCTTGCTCCTGATCAATTCTGGCGGAAATTATCGGTGCATCTTTTGCGCAGACATCAATTGCACCTGCTGGACCATTTTTCTGTAGGCTGTCAGTCAGCTTTTTACGCATTTCCTGCCCCAACTGTCCAATTGCCTTGGCAGCAATTGACTTTGGAGTCACTTCCGCAGCATTCGCTGAAATAAAAGTAACCAGACCCAGACAGGGAATCATTGCCAGTGCCCATTTTTTCATTTTGTTCTCCTCTAATAGTTCGTCGTTTATGCGGAAATTCAACCGTTTATTTCATCCTCAATTTATAAGGCCAGGCGAGAATGCCGCCATCCATGAACTTGATGTTTTCAAATCCGGCAGCATTCAGAATCTTTTGCGCTTCATACCCTCTCAGACTGATCTTGCAAAATGTAATGATTTCCTTGTCCCTGGGAAGTTCATCCAGTTTTTCCCTCAACATCCCCAGCGGAATCAGTTTTGCCCCTTCAATGCCCACCTCCCCATGCTCCGCAGGAGAACGCACATCAAGCAAAATAAAATCATCCTCTTCGTCAAATTTACGTTTCACCTCGCATGCTGAAATGCCCTTGGCATGACCGTTCAGTTTGTTTTTCATAATGTCAGCCGCCACAATGAGATTGTCCATGGCCGCAGAGTAAGGGGGCGCATACGCCAGATCAACCTGAGACAACTGTTCAGCCGTGGCATGAAAGGTTATGGCAGTTGCGGCGACATCAAGCCGTTTGTCCACGGAACCCTCGCCTACAGCCTGTAAGCCGAGGAGCCTTCCTGTTTTTCGTTCAGCAATCAGTTTCAGCACAATCGGCTTTGCGCCGGGGAAAAAGTGGGCCTTGTCATGAGCCGGGGAAATGACTGTCTCAACATCATAGCCGTTGGCACGGGCTTCGGTTTCGCTGAGGCCGGTCTTGCCGGCGTTGACATTAAATACCCTGAGGATGCTCGTGCCGATCACACCGGCAAAGGATGACTCTCCACCGGCGGCATTAATTCCGGCAACCCGCCCCTGCTTGTTGGCGGTGCTCCCCAGCGGGATGTAGACTTTTTTTCCGGTAATCAGATGGGTGGTTTCGCAGCAGTCGCCACAGGCATAGATATCCGGATCGTTAGTACATAACCGTGCATCAACCGCAATCGCTCCGGTGGCACCGATTTCAATACCGGCGGCTCGGGCCAATTCAACATTGGGAGTAACGCCGGGGGCGAGAACAACCAGATCAACCGGCAGCTCCTGTTTACCTATATGTATCTTTTCCACGGCGTTTTTTCCGTCAAATCCGCTTACCGTGCAGCCGGTCATAACGGTGACGCCCTGTTGACGGAGTTGTTTCTCTACAATATGTGCCATTTCGTAATCCAACACACCGGGCAGGAGTTGATCACGCATTTCGATGATTGTAACCTGCATCCCTTTCTGCTTGAGTGCTTCCGCAGTTTCCAGGCCAATCAGCCCACCTCCGACGATATAAGCCGTAACACCGGGAATAGCGTTAATTTTCAGCAACTCGGCGTCTTCAATAGATTTGACCGTCAGGATATTGGTCAGATCAATATTACTGATTTTTGGAATGAAGGGGGAACTGCCGGTGGCAATG
The DNA here is from genome assembly GCA_038318485.1 of Geobacterales bacterium. Classification (GTDB taxonomy): domain Bacteria; phylum Desulfobacterota; class Desulfuromonadia; order Geobacterales; family Pseudopelobacteraceae; genus JACRCG01. Next base: position 1,941 of record JBBQCH010000198.1, on the reverse strand, counting down.
ATTAATCGGTCATATTCTAGGGTAGATTGTTCAGCACTTTTAGTGTCGGTGAGGTGAACACTTTTTGCTTCCCGGTCGATCCTCGTCACTTCAGTGTTTGTTTTGACGGTAACGCCCTTGACCTTTTTGAAGAAATGAGCGTCGCGGATTACACCAGCAGCCGTACTCATCAACTCATTTACGTCAGCAACGGTATCTGACACATAATAGGGGATGCCGCACGCTCCATAGGAAATAAAAGTGCCACGATCAATCAGTGTGACTTCAGCTTTTGGATTGATCCGTTTTGCCTTCGATGCTGCTTTTGCACCGGCTGCGTTCGCACCGATTACGACAATTTTCATCTTCATATATCATCCCCCGTACAAATCAGATAGGCAGTCCAACGGTACTGCATCAAACTATATTTCGTTACTTCTCTTGAGGATGCCGTGCATTTCGCCATCCGGCCATGTGTCCCTCTAAAAGTGTCACATTTTTATAACCAAAAGCTCCCAGCAATCCTTTGGCAAGCTGGGCACGTGGACCATGTTCGCAGGTCACCACCAGTTCGACGTTCTTTTCAGAGGGGATACGGGCCAATTTCAGAAGTATTTTCCAGGTCGGAGCATGGATGGCTCCGGGAATGTGCGCTGATTTAAATTCAAAGCCAGTCCGGACATCAATGACTGCCGGTGGGTTTTTAGTATTCATCCGTTTCAGCAAATCTTTGGGATGCATGGCAAAACCTCTTTCTTGTGCTTATGAGAAATACTTCTTACTTCCGGATGTCCAACACTATCCGGTACGCGAGTAACGCAAATGGCCAGGCATGCCAAACCAGGTCAAATATATCGATGGGCTTTTGCAGGGTCCCGGCCACGAGCATTCTGATCTTCTCAACGATGTGCGGCTGGGGAAAAAACGGCGCAAAACCGAGCAGCAGCACTAATGGGATGAGGAACTTGTAGTCGAGCAGATTATTCATGATTTTTCGAATCCTGTTCGCTGGTTATATAGTCCTGCGGCAATTCGCATTCGACAGGGATTTGAAATGGAATCGGATAGCGGATTCCCGCTTTATGAGTCGCCGATAGACCTTTTGCCGTTCTTTCTAGCCAGTCAAATGGAATGCCGACCATCAGTTCATGATCCTGTGCCAAAGCAAAGCGACGGTCACCCATGCAGGGGATCTCAATAGTCGGCTCACCGGTCAATGCCACCTGAGCGACAGCCCGGGAACAGACACCGGCATCCCCGGATGTTTTCATGACAAACTCACCGCCTTGCTCGTAGAGAAAAGCTTGGGTAAAACGCATTGCCTGAGCAAAATTTACATAGATGACAACCAGATCGGGAGTTATCCCCTCTGGTGGGCGTGATAATGGATAGGTCAAAACACCGGCGACACCAGGCGCAACCCGAGGCATCATTTGTTGCATGGCAGCGGCGGCCTGCTGGCTTTCCTGGTACACACCAGTATTGACAGTGCCATCACCAATTCTCTACGGAGTGGCGATTAAACCCGTACAGGCCGCGCCTATAACACAATGGGCTGTGCCTGCATCTGTCCACGTCGATCAGGAATACATCCGGCTATAGGCAATTTGCTGGCAAATAGCCAGTCGCTTGCCGCGCACTTTGATTTTCAGACCTTCTATTAATAAAGTAAGCAAGAACTCAACTTCTGCAGTATCGCTTGGATATCCGCATATTTTTCAGGTTACCTGGCAATATCCAGGTTATCTGTCAGGAGCCAAGCGGGAAACTCTCCATCTTCGTTTTACTGTTCTGCTACTACTCTTCGTTTTTCAAACATGCTCATCGTCATTACTGAATCTTCTTCTGAATCGGTAATAGTATCGATCCCGGGCTTACCTCCAGAAATTGCTAGTGCCTTCTGCCTGACAAGAGTTTTGGCAACCTTGCTCCTGGCGCTGGCCAGTAACCTTTGCACAGTGC
>JBBQCH010000197.1:0-5292 GCA_038318485.1 Geobacterales bacterium | reverse complement strand
TTATCTCCAGGCGAAAGACCAACCGAGCGAAGCAGGTCCGCCGGTACAATCAGACTTCCGTCTTTTTCGACTGTTACGTTCATATAGTCATCCTTGGCAAACAAAAACCCTCAAAGGGTAAACCAATGAGGGCTTAAAGTTTTTCAAATCCACACACTACAGGGCAATGGTATTCAGATCCTTCAGAAGAGCATCAACGTCTATACCATGAGCATTGGCGCCCTGTTCCAGACTTTCATTCTGAGCCCCCATGCACCCTACACAGCCAAGATGGTATTTCTGAAGAACTTGAACAGATTCGGGATAGGTGCGCATCACATCAAAAAAAGTCATATCTTTCGTAATTTTGTCAGCCATTAAAATCTCCTTTTTTGAGGGCTAAGCCAGCCCCGCTATTCGTATTTGATATCGAGAATTTCATACTCTTTTTTTCCGGAGGGAACTATAACCCTGACAGCATCATCAAGTTTATGGCCAATCAAAGCCTTTCCAACCGGCGAAGTGCAGGATATCTTACTCAGCTTGATATCGGCCTCGTCTTCCCCGACGATCTTATAGGTAAACTCTTCTTCCGTTGCCGTATCGTAGACAGTAACTGTGCAGCCAAAAACAACCTTGTCGGGTTTGAGGCCGGACAGATCGACAACATGAGCGCGAGCAAGCTTGCCGTTGATATCCTGAATACGCCCCTCAATGAATCCCTGGCGGTTTTTGGCAGCATCGTACTCGGCATTTTCCGAAAGATCACCGTGGGCACGTGCTTCAGCAATATCCTGAATAACCTTGGGGCGCTCCTCCCTGATCAGACGTTTCAACTCTTCCTGCAGGCCTTCAAAACTTTCTTTTGTCAACGGTATTGTGTGAGACATTTATATTCCTGCTCCTATACGATTATTTCAGTTCAGATAATCCTGAATCGGCTTGACTCCCAAGTCTTGATCCTTCAGGGCAGTGATTCCATCCGCTACAGCCTTTGCCCCCGCCACAGTCGTATAATATGCCAAGCCATGCATAAGCGATTCGCGACGTATCGAGAAAGAATCTGCCACAGCTTGAGCCCCATGGGTCGTATTAACAACTAATTGGACCTCGCCGTTCTTGATGGCATCAACAATATGCGGCCGTCCTTCAAGAACTTTATTGACACGACGTACCGGAATACCCTTCTCCTCCAGGAAAGTGGCAGTACCGCCGGTAGCCAGCACACCGAATCCGGCTTTATACAATTTTTCCACTGCGCTTACAACATGTTTCTTGTCAGCATCCCGCACACTGATAAAAACATTACCCGAAAGCGGCAGTTTTACGTTGGCACCCAACTGCGACTTGGCAAAGGCTTCGGCAAAGGTTTCTCCAATTCCCATGACCTCACCGGTGGATTTCATTTCCGGACCCAGAAGAGTATCAACACCGGGGAACTTGACAAACGGAAAGACCGCTTCCTTGACCGAAATGTGCTTGGGGACAATATCCTCTATTATGCCAAGTTCACGCAGACTTTTGCCGGCCATGACCCGAGCTGCGATTTTGGCCAGTGGGCGACCGGTGGCCTTTGACACAAACGGAGCGGTACGCGAGGCACGCGGATTGACTTCAAGAATAAATATTTCGTCCCCCTTGATTGCGAACTGGACATTCATCAGACCTTTGACATTGAGTTCCAGCGCCATCAGTACGGTCTGGCGACGAATTTCGGCTACCATTTCAGGGCCAACCGAGTAAGGAGGCAGAGAACAGGCAGAATCACCGGAGTGAATGCCGGCCTCCTCGATATGTTCCATGATGCCGCCGATAACCACTTCGGTGCCGTCACAGAGCGCATCCACATCAATTTCAATAGCTTCATCAAGGAATTTGTCGATCAAAATCGGATGTTCCGGAGAGGCCTGCACGGCTGTGTGCATATAACGACGCAGATTATCAACATCGTAAACAATTTCCATCGCACGACCGCCCAGAACATAAGAGGGCCGCACTACGACCGGATAGCTGATCCGGTCGGCCACTTTTTCGGCCTCTTCAAAAGATCTGGCAGTGCCGTTCTCCGGTTGAAGCAGACCAAGCTTATGCAGCATTTCCTGAAAGCGCTCGCGATCCTCAGCGCGGTCGATGGCATCCGGAGAAGTACCGATGATAGGTACTCCAGCCTTTTCGAGAGCTACAGACAACTTCAAAGGAGTCTGCCCGCCAAATTGAACGATAACTCCCACCGGTTTTTCAACATTTACTATTTCCAGCACATCTTCAAGAGTTAACGGTTCAAAATACAGACGATCTGAAGTGTCATAGTCTGTGGAAACAGTTTCGGGGTTGCAGTTAACCATGATGGTTTCGTAACCATCTTCGGCCAAAGCAAAAGCGCCATGAACACAACAGTAATCAAACTCAATCCCCTGTCCGATCCTGTTCGGTCCGCCTCCCAGAATCATGATTTTTTTACGGTCAGTCGGTTCGGCTTCACACTCATCTTCGTAGGTCGAATACATGTAGGGAGTGTAAGCCACAAACTCGGCCGCACAGGTATCAACTCTTTTGTAGACCGGACGAACACCGTGAGCCCAGCGCAGTTCCCGCACCTCATCTTCAGTTTTTCTCCACAGCTTCGCCAAGAACTTGTCAGCAAAACCATACTGTTTGGCTTCACGTATAATTTGTTTGAGATTTTGATTGCCATCAAACTCAATATTCTTGAGTTGCTCTTCCATCTCGATGATCTGACGGATATTATGCAAAAACCATGGATCAATGGCAGTATGCCTGTTTATTTCTTCGACTGTCATTCCACTGCGCAACGCATCACCCACATACCAGAGTCGGTCACAGTTAGGCACCCGCAGTTTTTCCAGCAGCAACTGTTGTTCTTTGCCGGTCAGTGCACGCCGGGTTTCGGTGCCGAGATCGAACAGCTTGGAGTCAAAACCACTGACACCAATCTCCAGTGAGCGGATGGCTTTCTGAAATGATTCTTTAAAGGTGCGACCGATGGCCATCACTTCGCCGACCGACTTCATCTGGGTTGTCAGAGTTGCATCGGCGGCCGGGAATTTCTCAAACGTGAAACGAGGAATTTTTGTGACAACATAATCGATGCTAGGTTCAAAACACGCTGGTGTTTCACGGGTAATATCATTAGTAATCTCGTCCAGAGTATAGCCGACCGCCAGTTTGGCAGCAATCTTGGCAATCGGGAAACCGGTCGCCTTGGAAGCCAGTGCTGAAGAACGAGATACACGCGGGTTCATTTCGATCACCACCAATCGGCCGTTCTTGGGATTGATCCCGAACTGAATATTTGAACCGCCGGTATCGACACCGATTTCTCGAATGATCTTGAGAGAAGCATCCCTCAGAATCTGATATTCTTTGTCAGTCAGGGTCTGAGCCGGTGCCACCGTAATCGAATCACCTGTATGAACACCCATCGGATCAAAGTTTTCAATTGAGCAAATTATGACTACGTTGTCCGCAGTATCTCGCATTACCTCCAATTCATATTCTTTCCAGCCGATTACCGATTCTTCGATCAGGATTTCATCGGTGGGAGAAGCATCGATACCGCCCAACGCCATTTTTTCGTATTCTTCCATGTTGTAGGCAATTCCGCCGCCGGTGCCGCCCAGGGTAAACGAAGGTCGGATAATAGCCGGGAATCCGATCGTTTTGATAACTTCCATGGCTTCTGTATAATTGTGGGCCAAACCGGAGTTGGGTACCGCCAGTCCGATTTTTTCCATGGCAGCCTTGAAAAGAGTGCGATCTTCAGCCTTCTTAATAGCCGGCAGCTTTGCACCGATCAGTTCGACACCGAATTTTTCCAGAATACCCATCTCAGCTACGGAAACTGCGGTGTTGAGAGCCGTTTGACCGCCCAAAGTCGGCAGCACCGCATCCGGGCGCTCCTTCTCGATGATTTTGGCAAGAATTTCCGGGGTTACCGGTTCAATATAGGTACGATCAGCAAAATCGGGATCGGTCATGATGGTTGCCGGATTGCTGTTCAGCAATACCACCTCAAAACCTTCCTCCTTAAGAGCCTTGCAAGCCTGTGTGCCGGAATAATCGAACTCACAGGCCTGGCCGATAACGATCGGTCCGGCTCCAATAATAAGAATCTTCTTGATATCTGTTCTTTTAGGCATTTACACAACACTCCTTCATGTAGTTAACAAATATATAATTATGCTCGGTTCTGAACTATTGCTGAACCCAGCCATTTTCAAGACCGTACTTTTCAAGCCATTCTGCCGCTTCATCATATTCGTCATCGGTTATTTTCCGGCCAATGCCGGATGTAGTCAAAGCCTTATGTACCGGGAAATACTGTTTCATCAGCGATATATGAGTTTCCGATCCTAGGTTTTCCTCGATCCAACGCAAAGTTTTCCATGTACCAGCCAGATTTTCGGGTAAAACCATGTGTCTTACGATCAATCCTTTTACCGCCAAACCATCAACATCCAGCTGCAGATGGCCAACCTGGCGAAACATTTCCGATACAGACTCACGGTTAATTTTTTTATATTCCGGAGCAGATGAAAGCCTTTCTGCAGTGACATCATCGGAATATTTCATGTCCGGCAGATAGACACTGACAATACCATCCAGCAACCTCAGTGTGTCAACCTTTTCATAGCCGCTTGAGTTCCATATTACCGGAAGACAGAAACCTTTCGGGATTGCAAGCCAGAGAGCTGCCAGAATTTGCGGCAGAAAGTGAGTTGGAGTAACGAGGTTTATGTTGTGAACCCTTTGGCGCTGCAAACGCAGCATTCGCGACGAAAGTTGAATAGTCGATATTTCTTCGCCATTACCTAGCTGACTGAAAGGAAAATTCTGGCAAAATCTACACCTGAGCGAACAGCCGGAAAAAAAAACCGTACCGGAACCGCGGGTTCCGGATATAGGTGGTTCCTCACCTTTATGAACGTTTGCCGAGGCTACCTTCAACTTTAAACCGACATCACAGATCCCCATTTTCCCTTTGATACGATTGACACCGCAATCGTGGGGACATAAATCACAGGCAGCCAGATGCTGGTATGCCTCACGGATACGTTCAAGCAATTCACCTGATTTATAAAGAGCGAGATAATTCATGAAACAGACTCAATACCTTTGATTTAGCTTGAACTGGATCAATGCTGTTTATGCTTTTCCATCATTTCGACAAAACGTCCAAACAGGTACTGCGAATCGTGCGGACCTGGAGAAGCTTCGGGATGATGCTGTACCGAGAAGATCGGCAGTTCACAATGCCGGATACCTTCTACGGTCTGATCGTTCAGATTCTCA
>JBBQCH010000196.1:0-5334 GCA_038318485.1 Geobacterales bacterium | reverse complement strand
AAAAGCGTGGACCCTGTATCCAAGCCGGCAGGTGCCTTCCTGGAGCAGAAGATAGAAGCGGTAACGATCATTGTCAGTGAGGAATACAGGTTGACCGCCGTTGCCTCTGAAAATGACGTGATAGAGTCCGCCAGGGAGATGAATGCGTGGTTTACGTGCCATAGAGAATACATACCGCTAATAGTTTAACTTGTCAACTTGGAAGCCTGACCCCATGGTTTTCTCTAATAGTTTAACTTGTCAACTTGGAAGCCTGACCCCATGGTTTTTACAGATGGAACTGGATAATCAAAGTGTACTCTCTATCGTAGCGTGGCCATGGATCATAAGCGCACTAATGATTTAGAAATAGAATGACTCGTGATTAATAGTTAGTCTACAAAATCGGAATGTAAAATAATGCATATTAAGACAGAATTTTTGTTAACTTAATCGACAGCAAAGGTCTTTGTATATTGCGGCAATTTTTGAGACCTCGCCGTAGCTATTGGCCTTTAACCGCTTGCCCTCTCCTACCCACTCCAACGCTTTGGTTTCAGCATTACCTTCAGCCAGGGTAATTATCTCGGTCTTCTTCTGGGTAGCAACCTTCACGGCGATTTCCGATGCAATCAGGGTCGGCTGCAGATTGATCAATAAACCGAAATTTTACACAAAAAAAGTCCCACTGTTTCCAGCGGGACTTTTTTTCAACATTATTATCAGGTTCCGACAAGTTCACTCTTGGTGAAGATCGTCCTGAGCCAATATCCTTCTGCCTCAATGTTCTCCCGGCCACCCTCTTCGCGGTCCACCAGAGTCACGATTCCAAGCACTTTGAGTCCTTCTTCCTCGGCGCGACGAACTGCCTTCATCGAAGAGCCGCCGGTGGTGACCACGTCCTCTACGATGATAACCTGTGTACCGGCCGGCAGGTTTTTGCGACCCTCCAGCCATTGGCCGGTGCCGTGTCCTTTGGGCTCTTTGCGGATGATGAAGGCATGCATGCTTTTGCCGTCCAGATGCGCTGCAATTGATGTTGCCGTGGCAATCGGGTCAGCGCCCAGCGTGATGCCGCCCACCGCCTGTACGCCTTCCACGTCCTTGATTGCTTCATAGAACAGCTTTCCGACCAGGAAGCCGCCTTCAGCGTGCAGTGTAGTCTGTTTACCGTCAAAATAAAAATCGCTCTCGCGGCCCGAAGCCAGCGTTACCAGTCGTTTTTCATAGGACAGTTCCAGGATGATCTTCTTCAGTTGTTCGCGCTCACTCATGTTTATTTTGCTCCTCCTCAAATAGTCCCATCTGCGGCAGGTCCGCAGGTTTGGGGAATGCGACCGGGTAATCTCCGGCAAAACAGGCTTTGCAATATTCCGTATTACCAACTCCGACCGATTTCAGCAGTCCCTCTTCGGACAGATAACCCAAAGAATCGGCCGTGATATATTTGCGGATTTCATCAAGACTGTGGGATGAGGAGATCAGCTCCTTGCGGTTGGGGGTATCAATCCCGTAGTAACAGGGATAACTTGTGGGAGGAGATGAAACTCTAAAATGCACTTCTGAGGCGCCGGCCTGGCGCACCATCTTGACGATCTTGCGAGAGGTCGTGCCACGTACGATCGAATCATCGATCACAACGACCCGCTTACCCTTCAGAATCTCACGAACCGGATTGAGTTTGATTTTTACTCCAAAGTGCCGGATCGCCTGAGCCGGTTCGATAAAAGTGCGTCCAACGTAGTGGTTGCGAATCAGGCCCAGTTCAAAGGGGATGCCGGATTCCTCAGAATATCCCATGGCGGCCGGCACACCCGAGTCCGGCACGGCAATAACAACATCCGCGTCAACCTTGTATTCACGTGCCAATTGACGTCCCAGTTCCTTACGGGTCAGATAAACGTTTTTTCCGAAGATAAAGGAATCAGGACGGGCAAAATAGACAAATTCAAAGATGCAGGGGGTCGGTTCAATTTTTTTGAAGGGAAACAGCGATTGAAGACTGCCGTCTTTATTGCAGACAATCATCTCACCCGGTTCGATCTCGCGCACAAATTCAGCCTCGATCAGATCCAGGGCACAGCTTTCAGAAGCCACTACCCAGCCTTCACCCAGCCTCCCCAGACAGAGAGGACGGAAACCGTTGGGATCGCGCACGGCAATCATGCGGCTCTCTGTCAAAAACAGCAGGCAGTAAGCTCCATCAATACGCGTGAGAGACTCCACGATGCGGTCCACCAGCGAATTGGTGCGGGCCACTGCCAGCAGATGAATGATTATCTCGGTATCCATGGTTGTCTGAAAGATGGAACCATAGGCTTCCAGCTCCGCCTTTAGCAACTGTGCATTGACCAGGTTTCCGTTGTGGGCTACGGCTATCGAGCCGCGCGAATAGTCCACCATGATCGGCTGGACGTTTTTCTCCACCGAAGCTCCGGCGGTAGAATAACGAACATGGCCGATAGCGGATCTACCCGGAAGTTTTTTGAATACGTCCTGATTGCCGAATACATCGGCCACCAGACCCATGCGTTTATGGGCATGCAGTATAGAACCGTCCGATGAGACGATGCCGCAGCTTTCCTGTCCTCGATGCTGCAGGGCATACAGACCCAGATAGGTCAGGTTGGATGCTTCAGGGTGATTGTAGACGCCAAAAACGCCGCATTCTTCCTGTGGTCGGGATAATTCCATAGTTAAAGGCTCCACTTGATTTTGACTAGACAAGGTTTATCCTCACATACTCCGCCGCATTTTTGTACAGGATCAGGCCGTCTCCTTCTTCAGGCAGTTGTTCACGTGTCCAGCGGGGATGCTGGGTATAATGGACAAAAGCCTCCGGATGCGGCATCAGCCCCATCAATCGTCCGGTTGGATCACAGATACCGGCAATGGCATTCTGGGCACCGTTGGGATTGGTTGGAAATTCCATCGTGGCGTCGGCATAATCAGGACCGGAGTATTTGAACACCGCCAGATGCTCCCGCTCGATCCGCTGCAGGGTTGCATCCGAATCACAGACGAATTTTCCCTCTCCGTGACGGACCGGCAGATAGATACCGTCGGTGATCCCTTTGGTGAAGACCGAGGGGGAATCTGCATCTACCTTCAGATAGCACCAGCGATCCTGAAAACGACCGCAGTCATTATGGGTCAGGGTCACCGACTGGTTCAGATAATCGCCGTCAAAAGCTGGCAGCATGCCCATCTTGACCATCAGCTGAAAACCATTACAGACCCCCAGTATCAACTTTCCAGCGCTGATGAAACGGGTGAACTGTTCCACCAGTTTTTCACCACTGCCGGATACCGAGGCGTTTTTCAGGCGGTTGGCCTGGGCCTTGGCACTCCCCAGGTCATCACCATCCAGAAAGCCGCCGGTCAGATTCAGAAAATGGAAGTCGTCCAGGCGGATTTCGCCGGAAAGGATCTCGGCAATATGGGCGATGACGGCCTCATCGAAGCCTCCCTTGCTGCAGGCGTGAGCCGCCTCCATCTCGCAGTTGGTACCATTGCCGGTTATGACGATTGCACGTGTCTTTGCCATTAATTACCGTTCTCCTTGATTATCGAAAGAACCAGCTTACTAGATTGTCGCCGGTCTGTCTTTCTGAATATTTTCAACATTGGTTTTCCATCGCCCACGCCCCGCGAACAAGGCGTATGTCTTCGTAGCTGACTGTTTCCGGTAAATCTTCACGCAGTTCCGACAGACTGACCGGCCCTCTGACCGCAAGTCTGGTTTGACTCAGCGACACTTTTTCCGCATCCACAAACCGCAACAGATTCAGGTCCGCCCCAAGATGGCAAAGCTCTTCCAGATGTGCGGCAATGGTCGTGTTTTTCAAGCCCCGTCGGGCTGCTATTCCCGACAGGTCAAGTCCTTCGCGGCAAAGATGCAGCGTTTCTTTCAAGGAATCGCTGATCGTCAATGCCAGATCTTTTTCCGAAAATGTGGAAACGTATTTTTTCTGAGTCCCCTGGCCATAGGAGGAAATAACCTCCAGAAATGCCTTGCCATACTGGCGCAGTTTGTGTTCACCAACGCCATTCACCTGCAGCAGTTCACGGGCAGCGGTCGGCCTGCTGCGGGCCATCTCCGCCAGGGTAGCGTCGGAAAACACCACAAAAGGTGGTACACCGGCCTCATCAGCCAGTTTCTTGCGGGTAACCCGCAGAGCATCAAAGAGTGCCTGATCATAATCGCGTCGTCCGCCAGCCCGTTTTTTGCCGCGTGCCACCGTTTCAGCGGCATCCCTCGGTCGGCCGAGGATAACCGCTGTTTCACCCTTCAGTACCGGACGCGCAGCCGGCGAAAGGCCCAGTGCGCCGAAGCGGGTGAAATCCTGAACGAGATAACCCAGGTGAATCAACTGGCGAAAGATGTTTTCCCACTCTACCGCCGAAAGGTCGGCACCGATACCGTAGGTGGATAGTTCGTTGTGGCGCAGTTCCATGATACGTTGAACTTTGGCGCCGCGCAGTACATCAATGACATGCCGGGCACCGAAGCGTTCGCCGACCCGATAGACACAGGAAAGCGCCTTTTTGGACTGTTCCGAAGCATCGAAACGCTGGGGCGGGTCGTTACAAATATCGCAGTTGCCGCAATCATCCTCACGTTGGTCCCCGAAATAGGTCAACAGAGCACGGCGGCGGCAGGTCAGCGCCTCGGCATATGAAACCATCGCATTCAGTTTCTGCAGCTCGATCCGGACCCGCTCGGCATTGTTGCTGTTCTCGATCAGCGAGCGGGCCGTCATAACATCTCCCATGCCAAACAGCATCAGCGCTTCAGACGGTAGTCCATCGCGTCCGGCACGGCCGGTTTCCTGATAATAGCTTTCGACGCTCTTGGGCATATCGTAATGCACTACAAAGCGCACGTTGGGCTTGTCAATTCCCATGCCGAAGGCCACAGTAGCCACCACGATTCGCAGATCATCGCGCCGGAAGGCATCCTGCACCCTGCGGCGCTCCTGATCCGGCAAACCGGCGTGGTATGCCGCAGCCGAAAAACCGGCCTCCCTGAGACGTTCAGCCACCTGTTCAACCCTTTTCCTGCTCAAAGCGTAGATGATGCCCGCTTCATCCAGTCGCCCTGCCAGAAAGGAACCTAGCTGGGCCAGCGGTTTGTGCTTCGGGATGACCGTATAGGTAATGTTGGGACGGTCAAAACCGGCCACATGTACCTTGGCAGCCTCCAGACCCAGTTGGCGCATTATATCCTTGCGGGTTTCCGGATCGGCGGTGGCGGTCATCGCCACCATCGGCACGCTTGGGAACAGCTGCCGCAACCGCCCGAGCTGTGTATATTCAGGCCGGAAATCATGTCCCCATTGCGAGATGCAATGG
>JBBQCH010000195.1:0-5347 GCA_038318485.1 Geobacterales bacterium | reverse complement strand
GAGGGCGTCCATGATCGAGGTCAGGTCGACTTTGTTGGGGCAGCGAGTCGTGCAGGTTTCGCAGGAGGCGCAGTACCAGATCGAGCGGCCCGCCAGAATGCGCTGCCATTGGCCCAGCTGCAATAAACGCACAACACGGTTAGGGGGGTGTTCCATGAAGGTCGCCATCGGGCAGCCGGCCGAGCATTTGCCGCATTGGAAACAGCGGCGCACCGAGGTGCCGGACAGGGCCTCTACCTTGCGCACAAAGTCCACGTCCATCGTCTCCTGAGAGAGGATCATCTTTTTCTTTTTCACACACGCACCTTTTAGGCAAACTAAAATACAATACAATTATATTTTATTACTGAATATAAAAATCAACCAGGAACAAAGCAGTTAAACAACCTGCAAACAAAAGTCATTGTTGATCATTCTCTACACAACTGGTCCGCAAAATGCAAGTCATTTTTGCAGTCAAATAAATTTTAGGAATAATTAAAAGTTGTCAGACCATCAGACCTGATTCGAGAGGGAATTTACAGGATTATTCATAATACGCGGCAGCTGTACTACTGGCAAAAGCATTTCAAGGCGGGCCTATACATCGGAAATTCCTATCAATACATCGGCTTGAAAATGCAGCAAGCTCTTTACTGCTATTTTTCAGGCATCAGGGCTTTGATTGTTGGGCATTACAACATAAAACCGGCTGCCGACATCCAACTCTGATTCAACCCAGATGGAACCACCCAATCGATCAATGATTCTGCGGGCCATAGTAAGACCAAGCCCTTCCCCTTCAGAACCGGTCGGGTCTAAACGGTTGAAGAGCTCCCAGATGCTATCCTGCTGGTCAGGCGGTATACCGACACCATTATCCTCAACGCAATAGCGGACACCTTCTGGAAACTCCTCGCTGGATACGCGGACAATCAAAGGACGGGTTTTGGAGTGGTACTTGATCGCATTATCAATGAGATTGCTGAATACCTGACTCATCTGTCCTGCATCGGCCAGGCATCCGGCAAGATCGGCCACTTCAACGACTGCATTAGCCGATTCGATCTGAAAAGCCAGTGATTCAATAATTTTTGAAACGATCATCTGCATGTCAAGTTGTTCAAAACATATGGCAGCCCGTCCCAGGCGTGAAAGTCGCAGCAGGCCATTCAGCAGCCCGTCCATTTTTTCTATGCTGCTGGTTATGTAGCCAATTGCCTGGGGCATACTTACTGAGAGGATTGGGCCCAATCGTTGTTGGGTCTCTATCGGGACATTCAGACATGAAATTATGCTGTATATTTCACTGCAATTCTTGGCCAATCTGCGGCTGAATCCCTGTACATTTATCAGTGGCGACCTCAGATCGTGGGAAGCGATATAAACGATCCCTTCCAGTTCCTTATTTTTCTGTCGCAATTCTATCATCAGCCGATCACGTTCTGCTTCAGCACGTTTTCGGTCGCTGATATCTATTATTGTCCCAACCAGCCCGCCGGGATTACCAGACGGATCCGCATAGACCGCTTTATAGACAATAACCGAATGCAGCAGATTATCTGGGAAGCGGAGTTGAGCTTCATAGATCTGAACGCCTCCCTCATTATATAGTTTGCGGTCAGCTGATTCAAAGATGTTGGCAGTTTGCGGCGGAAACAGGGCATGGACCTTTTTTCCGACAATATTATTGCGGGACAGCCCCCACGCTGCCTCAAAAGCTCGATTACACCCCTGATACAGGCCGTCATTATCTTTATAGAAAATTGGATTGGGGATCGTGTCGATCAGCGTTTGCAGGAAACCAAGCTGGCCGACAAGTTCATTCATCAAGTGATCACGCTGGCGCTCTGTCATCTGCCGATCAAGCATTTCTTTATTAAGCACTTCGTTAGCCCGTGACAGTTCACTTGTGCGCTCTTCAACGCGCAGCTCAAGAGTTTCATTGGCATCGGCAATCTCATGAAATTTTTGATTTAAGGCAGTGGACATGTCCCGGAAATTTGCAATCAACTGATCAACTTCGGCCACCCTGCTGACCGGCCAGGAAGTTATTTTTTCATGCAGCAGACGCTCCGGCAGGTCGGTTGTCATCTGGGACAGAATGCGTAGAGGGGCGGTCAAACGCCGGGCAGTCATGATCGAGATGGTTAAAGCCAGCAGATTAAAGAGCAGCAGCAGTAGCAGTGAATTGATCTGATCCCGCAGGATATAATTCTGGTAGGGAGCAAAGGGGGTTTCCGCCGTCAAAAGCCACGTCGCACTGTTGCCTAGTGAAGTTTTCAGAACATATACGGATTGAGAAGAACGCAGCCAGAGTGGTAATGATACGGATGACTTCGGCACTCGCTGTACTATCCCGCGTTCGCTAATCGAGCCAACGGCACCGTTTTTCAGTGGATTATAGTAAGAGCCATTACTAATGGAAGTATTGGTTGAAGCGAGTACACGTCCCGAAAGATCCGTCAGAGTAAGATGTTGGTAGTCTTTTACACGGGCAACTAAAAGGATTTTTTCAAAATCCGGGTTTGAATCAGCAACCCGGTCAAAACGGGCAAGACGCAATTCGTAACCAGCTATTCGAGAACTGTCAAACAGGTCTTCACGCATTTCGCGTTGATAAAACGACTCTGTACTCCTGCCATGCAGGACCATGGCAACTACGGCCGGTACGGCAACTATCGCCATCAGCAAATTAAAGATGAGATTCTGGATTGGAAGAGAAGGTGGTGATAGTTTTGCAACTGCACCGGTGTCTCTCTGAGAGAATACAGCCTGGATCAGGCTTGCCGCCAGTGCATTGGTAATTCCGATAAACCAGTACATTAATAAGGCGGCAACTGTGCCAAGAACTGAAACTTGCATGAAATACTGAAAAAACAACCAGATGAGCGGGGCGCCGATTAGTACCCAGTACAGGGTATCATACAGGACAATGTTCTTTGCCGTTCCGCGTTTCACCAGAAATCCGACAAAAAGCGCTTCGCAGCAGAGCCAGATCATCGCGTAAGGATGACCAAACAGAATCAACGTCCAGGATGATGCAACCAGGGCAGCCAAAAGACTCCAGCCCAGGCCAAACGACTGCAGAACCAGCATCACGGCAATACTGCCGAAGAGATAGTTAAAGCCGGTAAACAGTTTTAGTGCAAAATAATTTCCGGCAAACCCCAGCACGATCAGTGCAAACAACAGCATCAATGATCGAGCAGAGTGCTTATCATTCGAAAACCGACCCAACATTGGCACCTCCCCGGTTCAAACAGGCAACATTGCTGTTTATATCATGCTTTGCAAAACTTGGTAATGCGATTCAGCAAAGCAAGCAACAATACCTGCACAGCAACAATATATGAGTTCCCCAAAAGGCCCTTCTCCAATAACACTGGAAATGGCCTTATTGAGGCTTCAAAAACAATTATCAACCGTTTTTATTCAGAACAGCAAACAATTGTGATTCTAATTCCGATGGTTATCCGGGAGGTAAGTATACAGACTTGTCTTGTATTATTCGAAGTTTTCATATAATAATTACCCTCTTAACCTTGTTATTTATTTTAATGGTTATTCTGGATATCCAGTTATAAAATTTGTAACAGTGACGGGAGATTCACGTTTGACACAGCTTCGACCTGAGAATAGCGCGAGCAGCGAGAGGCAGGAAAGCATCGATGCCGGCTGGCTTTTCCCATCTACATCGCACAAGCAAACCAGTGGAAATGGCATGGTCGAATCGCTTCGTTCGCTCCGCTTGCCGGTCTTTATAACCAGAGACAACGGTCAACTAACAGCAGTTTCAGCTGGTACCGCGCAGATAGGAACAGAAAAACCGAACGGGGCTTCCCTGCCCCTGGCAGGCTATACCCCTGCCTGCCTGCCGGAAAACCTTGGAGCCCCCGATTTTTGTTCCGATCTGGTAATTCGCTATCCCTACATCGGCGGTTCGATGGCCAAAGGTATCAGCTCGGTTAAAATGGCCGAAGAACTTGGAAAAGCCGGAATGCTCGGTTTCTTTGGTGCAGCCGGGCTGTCACTTTCGACAGTGGAAGTTGCCATTGACCAGATGAACAGAAGTGGAGTCCCCTTTGGTTGCAACTTGATCCATTCCCCCCATGAACCGGAACTGGAAAAGGCGCTGGCCGAACTATATATCGAAAAGAATGTCCGACTGGTGGAGGCTTCCGCCTTCCTGAAACTGTCACTGCCGTTGGTCCGCTACCGACTGCACGGCATTCACCGACTCTCCGACGGCACGGTCGTTGCTCCGAACCGGATCATCGCCAAAGTATCTCGCGAAGAACTGGCCGCCCGCTTTTTTGCGCCACCATCGGAATCGTTCCTGCGTGAAATGTTGGCCAGCGGCGAGATAACCTCCGAACAGGCCGAACTGGCGCTCAAAATACCGATGGCCCAGTACATAACTGCCGAAGCAGATTCAGGGGGGCACACCGACAACCGTCCGGCAAACACTCTCTTTCCAACCATCCTTTCCTTGGCAACCCGCCTGCAGAAGGAGCATGGCTACAACATGCAGCTCCACGTCGGACTGGCCGGCGGAATCGCCACACCCGCCGCAGCAGCAGCGGCCTTCACCATGGGAGCAGCCTATATCATGGTCGGTTCGGCTCACCAGGCCTGTGTCGAATCGGGTACTTCTGACGAAGTGCGCGCCATGCTGGCCGAAACCCGTCAGGCCGATGTCACAATGGCCCCGGCCGCCGACATGTTTGAGATGGGAGTTGATGTCCAGGTACTGAAGCGTGGTACAATGTTCCCGATGCGAGCCGCAAAACTGTATGAACTCTACCGGGCCCATAACAGCATCGACGAAATACCGGCCGCTGAACGGGAGAAGCTGGAAAAGACCGTTTTCCGTGCACCACTGGAAGATATCTGGAAAGCGACCCACAGTTACTTCCTGACCCGCGATCCGAACCAGGCACGGCGGGGGGAGCAGGACCCAAAGCACCGCATGGCGCTTGTATTTCGCTGGTATCTGGGGCAGGCCGCCCACTGGGCCAAGGACGGGGAATCATCACGCAAGATCGATTATCAGGTCTGGTGCGGTCCAGCCATGGGAGCCTTCAACGAATGGACCGCCGGCTCTTTTCTGGAAGTCCCCGGCAACCGAACTATTGTAACAGTCGCACTGAACATTCTCTTTGGCGCTGCGGTTCTGACCCGCGCCAACTTTCTTCGCTGCCAGGGGGTTCCGATCCCGCCAGAAACCCTGCGCATGGAACCGCTCGAACTCGCACAGATCAAGGAGTACCTTTAGGTGAAAACGCACGATCAGAAACCGGCAACCTCTAATAGCGCTGTACCTCTGGCCATTATCGGCATCGGCTGTCTTTTTCCGCAAGCGGAT
>JBBQCH010000194.1:0-5403 GCA_038318485.1 Geobacterales bacterium | reverse complement strand
CTTTTACTATGTGTTACATTGATTTGGATAATTTCAAGTCTTACAATGACCGCTATGGTTATATAAAAGCCAGTGAGTTTCTTAAAGAAGTTGGCAAGGTCATTTATGATGAGGTCAAGTCAGTGGGCAATACGGATGCTTTCGTAGGTCACATCGGAGGAGATGATTTTGTAGTAATCATCCGTGCCGATTGGGCGGAGGCGGCCTGTAAAGCTATTGTCAGTTCTATTGATAAACTGGCACCCAGCTACTATTCAGAGGAGGACCAGCGCGCTGGTGCTATAGAAGGTGTTGACAGGTATGGCGTTAAACGTTCATTCCCATTGATATCGGTATCAATTGCCGCTCTGGTTTGTGAACCGGGCGTTTATCTGCATGCTGCGGAAATTGCCACTTCCGCAGCTGCAGTCAAGGATCAGGTCAAAGAATCGGCTGGAAGCAATTACGTAATTGTCAGAGAGGCTGAGAGTCGTGAATTTTGAAAAATTAATCATATTTTGGTTACTATTTGCTTCCGTAGCCTTGTCGAGCGGATGCGGAGTTTTTGTGAATAAAAACGCCACGGCAACAGGGACTGTGTCGGGTGGGGAACGGAATTCTGCCACCGTGAACTCCACGGCAATAAGGACTGTATCGGATGGAGAACGGAATTTTGCAACCGCACTTCAATATATTAAGAAAGGCAATGAATACAGTGCACGTGGGCAGCTGGAACGTGTTGTTAATGGTCCCAAACTAGCCGGGATTACTGATGAAGCACTGTTTAGACTGGCAATATTTAATCTGCGGGATGAGGACAGTAAAGGAGAAGCTAACGCCAGGAAACTTCTGGAACGGCTGCTCCGCGAGTTCCCCAAAAGCATCTGGTCTTATCAGGCAGACCCCCTTTTAGTGTATATTCAGGATACGGCCAATCTTCGGGCACGTTTGCTTGAACTGAAGGCTCTGCGTAACCAGAATTTATCGCTAAGTCGTGATAACAAGGAACTTCGCCAGAGTATTGAGAAAATTAAGAACCTTGATCTGGAACTGGAACAAAAAATAAGAAGATGAATTTTAACACGGCCACACATGGTTATTTTTGTTTGTCTCCGTGTTGGTATTCCGCCATGAATCTGGTTTTATAATCCATGAATTTTCCATCTCCGATTGCTTGGCGTATTTCGGTCATCATTGTCAGATAGAAATGAACGTTGTGTATGGCAGACAGAACTGCTGAAAGTACTTCGTTTGACACAAACAGGTGGTGTATGTAGGCCCGGCTGAAGTTTTGGCAGGTGTAGCAATTACAGCTCGGATCGATTGGGTAAAAATCACGTTTGTAATTCTTGTTGGTCAGGCGGATTCTGCCACGACGGGTGAAAAGCGTGGCGCTTCTGGCATAACGGGTTGGAATGACACAGTCGAACATGTCAATGCCTCTTTCGACACTTTCCAAAATGTCCTCCGGTAGTCCAACTCCCATAAGGTAGCGAGGCTTGTTCTCCGGCAGATGCGGAGTAGTAAATCCAACTATCTTCTTAAGCAATTCAAGCCCCTCACCTACACTGACTCCGCCAATTGCATAACCTGGAAGATCCAGTTTGCACATTTCTTTCGCGCACATTGCCCGCAAATCTTCGTACACACTTCCCTGAACAATCCCGAACAAAGCCTGACCATTATCTGCCATTACGTTTTGGCACTCTTTCAACCAACGGATCGTCTTCTTTGTCGATTGCTCGGCATAAGTCTTGTCGCATGGGTAGGGAATACACTCGTCAAAAGCCATGATGATATCAGCTCCCAAGTCCTGTTGAATGCGGGTGGCGCTGGCCGGATCAAGGTAAATTTCATCACCGGTTAGTTCGTGTTTAAAGAAGACTCCTTCCTCCGTAATACGTTTGTTTGGCAGCGAAAAAACCTGAAAACCGCCTGAGTCGGTCAGGATCGGTTTATCCCAAGCCATGAATTTGTGGAGTCCACCAGCTTTTTTCACAAGCCCTTCGCCCGGTTGGAGGTGAAGATGATAGGTATTGGAAAGAATAATCTGGGCTCCGGTCTCCTTTATCTGGACCGGAGTGAGTGGTTTCATTGCTCCATGGGTAGCTACCGGCATAAAGATTGGTGTCTGAATGTCGCCATGCGGAGTGCTGACTATTCCCAGGCGTGCAGAGCTGTGTTGATCTTTTTTAAGTAATTTAAATTCCATCTTAAATGTTTCTCCCAGAGTAAATCTGTTTGATGTTTAGTAACATGATTGCGTGAGCAATTGCAATCACACCGCTTACGCATGTTGGAAACAGGTTGAAATGATTCCCAATAGTGTTGCAAGGCAAGGTTAGTAATCTAACGGGAGACACGATGTTCAATATTTACGCTGAAACTGCCGCCGATTTTTCTGGAACATAATATTTACCACTTCTGTAGTTCCGAAAATTTCAACCGGCTTGAGTCTGTTGTCAGCAAATCGGGTATTCCCCCCTGGTCAGGGCCGTGCAGAACTCGTTTATCTCCGCAAATTGTCGTTCAAAGACAGCTTCTACCTTTCTGGCGATATCGTTAATCCTCCGACCCTTATCCAACAGAAGCCGGGCTGTTGCAATCTGAGGGCGATCTACCGGTTCACCAATCCTGCTAAGAAGCAGCACATAGACTTCCTTGATTCCTTCAACATTCTGGTAGATCTCTTTCGCCAACTGGTGGGACAGTACGCTGTAGATCTTCCCCACGTGACTGACCGGATTCTTGCCGGCAGCGGCCTCGGTCCCCATCGGCCTGTTCATCGAGATCAAGCCGTTGACGCGATTACCCCGTCCCACCTGTCCCGAATCGGCGTCTTCGGCAGAGGTACCCAGCAGACTCAGGTAGACGCCGCCCATTCCACGACCCTGCACATCTAGCGTGTTGTAGTGCAGCTGTACATGCCTGAAGCTGCTGTGCTTGCATGCAATATCAGATATCTCAGCCAATATAGACTTTTTGCAGGCGAAATATTCCTGTTCCGATGTAACGTAATTGGCCAGCAGCGGCATGGCGATCGTAAGGTCTAGATCCCGGCCCCTTCTGGCACCCATCACCTTGATGTCTTCGCCGGTTTGAGGGAATCTTTCCTTAAAGCCCCTGCCGTTCAGATAATGTTCCATTTCCAGAACAGCAGTTTCTGTCGGACTGAGCGGATAAAATCCCACCGCAGCCGAGGTGTCATTTGCCACCCGTATCTCACCAGCCCGATCAAAAATGTCGGTCAGTTCGTCCGAACCTGGCGCCAGTGCGATCCGGTAGCGGACATGCTGTTCCGGATCTACGAAACGCAGATGATCTCTGATCCATTCTTTGGCTGCATTCACGGCGATATCACCGACCGGAACTTCCTTTTCGCCCACTTTGAGCGTGGCGCGGTCACCTATTATCAACTCCATAGGACTAATAATCCGTCCACCTCCAAAGTTTTTTTCCACCATTCCAGCCACTAGCAGTCCCTTGTCGATATTATGATGGAGGATCGTGCCGAACCGATCGAGGTACTCTCTGCAAAGAGCTGCGGAAATGGCCTCCATGACTGAGTCGCAGATCTGATCCGGGTGTCCGGTTCCCTTTCGCTCCACGATTTCCACATGGTGTTCATTGACAGACTTTCCTTTGAACATCTCGATGTCAACCATAGTTTCTCCCACTCTTAACCCAGTAATATTGCCGGTTTTTGAATTATACCAGACTATAGCCGAGGTGCATCAACTGACGATAATTAATTGCCTTGAGCATCTACTGTATGTGCATTTGTCAATATTAATTTAGCTGATATAATAATTGAACAATGCTTTCAAAGGAGGTCACTATGGATCTGGAAATTCATGATGTCAAGATTGACTATCCGGAAGGGTGCAACATCATCATCGGGCAGGCACATTTTATCAAGACCGCAGAGGATCTGTACGAGGTCATTGCCACAACTGTTCCGCAGGCCAGTTTCGGGATTGCTTTCTGCGAAGCGTCTGGTCCCTGTTTAATCAGGACAGAAGGAAATGATGAAGAGTTGATAAAAGGCTGTGTGAAGGTTCTGAAAGCGATCGGAGCAGGCCACGTTTTCTGTATTCTGTTGCGTGACGCCTATCCGATAAATGTTCTAAACCAGATCAAGAATTGCCAAGAGGTCTGCGTGATTTATTGCGCCACGGCTAATCCGCTTCAGGTAATTGTTGCCTCAACTCTTCAGGGGTGGGGCATTATTGGTGTTATCGACGGTTTACCGCCCAAGGGAGTTGAAGCCGATGATGATCGTCAGGAAAGGCATGATTTGTTGCGGAGCATCGGATACAAGCTTTGACTGTAGATGTGGCTGTGTCTCATGTCTTCTCAGGAAATTTAAAAGAATGGTCATTAGGAGAAAAGGAGATAAGGATGAAAAAATATTTATTGATTTCCGTTTTAGGTGCAACTGTGTTTTTGTCACCTGTTCCTGGATATTCTGCTGAACAGGAACAGGCCCAGCAGAATATCCGGATTCAGAAGCAGGAGCAGGTCTATGGCAGTCAGCTTATGACACGACAGGAGCGAGCCGAATATCGTGTCAGGATGCGCACTGCTAAAACTGCAGAAGAGCGCGAACAAATACGCAAGGAGCATCATGAGCGTATGAAAGAGCGATCCCGGGAACGAGGTGTTACTTTGCCTGACGAACCGCCGATCAAAGGCGGAGGGATGGGACCGGTTGGTGGTGCGGGCTATGGCGGCGGTCGCAGAAGATGAAGCAATCAGCTCTTTTTTGAAGTTTTGGCAAAGAAACTTGAATACTGCTGGGTAATCTGACCTCCCTTGCAAACCGGGCAGGTCAGATTGCCCATTTCATGTTCCGTCATGCTCAAATGAATTGAAAACTTATTTCCGCAATCTTTGCACAGATACTCGTAAACCGGCATAGCATTCCCCTCTTTTTGGAACCGTCTGAGATTAAATAGAAACTATTTTCCCATTTTAACAAATTTGGCCTGTTTTTGGCCTAGGCATTTTCGTCATGTCCCGGATCTATGGATTTATCTTTACCGTAGCTGATAATTGAAAGCCTATATTATTCTGCGATCTACAGAACCATGACATTTAAGGTACCAGAACACCCGCCCCGCTGATGCGTCCTTCTCGCAGAGCAGCCAGTGCCTCGTTGGCATTCTCCAGCGGGAAAACCTCTACCGAGGTTATTATCGGTATCCTCGGGGCCAGTTCCAGAAATTCCTCGCCATCCAGACGGGTCAGGTTGGCCACAGAAACGAGTTTTCGTTCTCCCCAGATAAGGACTTGTAAAATATTTACGTGGTCATTCTACTGTTTGAAGGCATAATGGAGTAGTTCCACTCACCATGGAACTCATCACGCGAAATGAGGATTGTATTAAATTCTTCATCCGTCACCTTTATGCCTTTCGGGTAA
>JBBQCH010000193.1:0-5456 GCA_038318485.1 Geobacterales bacterium | reverse complement strand
CATGGCACATCATCATAAAACTGCAAAACAAATTTCCGGTGGGTATCAGGAAAACTCCTACTTTCGCTCGCCATAATCCCTCCAGTAAGTTGGTTGGATACGACGATTATACATCAGGAGGAGTTAACTACCTACCCCATTCTAAATAATTAAGGCCCTCCCGCAATCGCAAGTGCTTGAGCAGCAGCCAGCGCTTTGGTCGGATCCGTGGCATAAACAATGGCTTGAGTTGCGCCATTGTCGCGTATAACACGGTAGTAGGCTGCGTCTGACAGTGGGATTGACATTGGAACTGTTGCGTTGTAAGTGTATGTTGCTGTACTAACTGTACTAACACCGACGGTGACCACCTGCAGAACACCGTCCACTATCTGCCAGGTGTAGATACCAGTACCAATAACCGGTACCCCTGATGTAACCGGGATGCTTAACTGCAATACTCCGTTAGCGCTGAACACGCACAGCTGGTAACTCGTGCCACCTACCCAGTACATCGACTTCCCTGAGAAGTCAGCCGTCTTGAATGCGTTAACCGTTGGAACTGCGGGGTTTCCTGCAAACGAAGCCGCTGCGGTTTGGGCGCCGGTGCCAAAGTACCACCGCATGTACTGCGTGCCTGGTGTATTTGCGATTACCCTGGCCAAGACGTAATAGTTTGATGCCGTGGCAATGATGTTGAAGGTTGTTATGGAGGAACCATCAGATACGATTGTGGGCATTGCGCCGGCAAACGCGACAGCATTCCAGGTCGTACTTGACGAGCTGGGTGTCGGCGCTGATTCCGAAAAAATACCGGTGCCAGTACCAGAACCAGCAGTTCCGTAAAAACCTATCGACCCGTACTGAATACCCTCCTGTGCCCAGTAGAATGTTTTGTTTTCAATCATGGACAGGCTCAAATCACTGGCAATCGTTTCACCGGCCTTCAAGGTATAGCCTGTCTGTGTACTTGGTGTACTTGGTGTGCTTGCTGTACTGCCGGAACCTCCGCCACATGCAGCAAGCGTCGCGAAAAGGGCCACCCCAGTTAATATTTTGAGCATACCCTTCTTCAGCTTCTTTCTGACTAAGTCCATTTTGTCACCTCCTGATTTATTCCTGTCTCTGCAGATAAGTATTGTCATTTCATAAGCTCTTGGTTACTGCTCAAAAAAACTTGTTTGTAGAAATAATTAACTATTTCACTCCAGCTATTGAAGTTCAGTTAGACCGCTTTTTCCGTTTCGGGAAATCTTCCGAAGAAATCATAAAAATTGTACCACTGATCCGGATACCGGCTGATCGCACTTTCGAAGACCGCCACCAGTCTCTCCATGCCGGAACGGATAGTTTGGCTGTGCTGGCCGTGTCCGCCTTTGAAATAGATCGCTTCATCCATCAGAGTCGCATAGCCGCCTTTTTCCATTGGGACGAAAACCGGAATAACCGGTGCTCCACTGGCAATCGCCAGATAGGCCGGCCCGACCGGTATGTCCGTAGGAATTCCGAAAAAATCCATTCTGATAGTATGGCTGGATCCATCCCGTTCTCCCAGTAAGGCCAGGACTTCATTTCGCCGCAGTGCATTGACCGCCTCTATGATCGCCAGCGGCGAAGTGTCATGGCGGTCCACATAGATGAACTGGATGCCGCGTTCCCGTCTGACCGCTTCACGCAGATCGTTGACCTTTTCATCCGGCTCGCGGAAGGTCAATACGTTGATTTTATACCCCAGATCAGCCAGACCCAACCCGCCCAGTTCCCAGTTGCCGAGATGAGGCGAAACCAGTATTGCGCCGGTGCCGGCCGCCAATGCCTGATCCAGTGGTGAACTGTTGCTGCGTCTACCGATCATGGCCTGGAGCTTGTTTCCTCTTTGCCGCATCATCAGCATCACATCACACCAGTTGTAGCCGAACATGCGGAAGGTTGAAAACACCAGCCG
This sequence comes from Geobacterales bacterium, assembly GCA_038318485.1. GTDB lineage: Bacteria > Desulfobacterota > Desulfuromonadia > Geobacterales > Pseudopelobacteraceae > JACRCG01. The sequence continues at coordinate 3,532 of JBBQCH010000193.1, read as the reverse complement.
CTCCACATCGTTTCTGCCGGTGACAATCCGCAGGTTGGAACGCACATCCCGCCGTGTATCAGACAACAGCAGATAAAACAGCCCGCTCCAGAAAAAGATGACCGGCGGAAACAGCCAGCGTGGCACCAGGATAGTGAACAGTTTGATCAGAATCAGATTCAGGTTGCTGTAAAATGTCAATGTAGTAACCCTTTGCCGGTTAAATTTATTTTCTGCTGCCGATTAATTTTGCTTTTGCCGGATGTTCCTTGAACTGATGCTCCCAGACCGGATCGGCAATCTCCGCATAGGAGCGGGAGTATTCATCGATCCTGTCCGCCAGGCCGGTGAAAATCTCATCCGCACCCTCATGAGTCGCGTAAGCACCTTCTGATGCGAACAGCTCACGCCCGGCCGCCGGCTGATCAATCAGCATGCATGGTCGCAACAGGTTGTCATGTTCACCCTGTTTTGCACGGATCTTCCGGAAAAAAGGAGAGTCCAGCGCCTCATGGATGGTTGTTCGCCGGATATTATCGACAGCAAAATGGCAGAAGACACACGGTTCGATATCTCCGTTGGCATTGATATGGAAATACTTGCGGCCACCGGCCAGACAGCCGGAAATCATCGGCCCGTCGTTCCAGAAATCAATAAACAGCATCGGCTTGGTTGCGCGATAATCAACAACGGTCCGGCGCAGGCCATCCCGCTGCTCGGGGGTTGGCATAAGATCCAGGTCAGGCATGCGTCCGACCGGCACATAGGAAAAGAGCCACATTGCAAAGACCCCTTTTTCCAGCAGCATGTCGATGTAATCGCCATTGGAGATGATTTCGGAATTCTTGCGGGAATGGGTGAATGAACCGCAGAAGGAAAGCCCACCGGCTTTCATCAGGTCCATGGCATGCATAACCTTTTTGAAATGGCCCTCGCCACGTCGTTCGTCGGTTTCCTGCTGATACCCCTCAAGCGAAAATGAGGGCATGACATTGCCGACTTCGGTCAGCTTGCCAACCACCTCTTCATCGATCAGGCCGCCGTGGGTAAAGACCAGAAAAGCCATGTCACTGTGTTTTTTGAATATCTCGAAAATGCCTTCCATGTAAAACGGTTCGCCGCCGGAGATAACCGCGAAATATACGCCCATTTCCTTCATCTGGAGCAGTATGGAATCTACTTCGTCCAGCGAGAGTTCCAGGGATTTGTCATAGTCGCCGGCATAACAGCCGTAACAATTCAGGTTGCAGCGCATGGTGGGGCTGATGACCACTGTTGACGGTGGATAGTAGCCGTGATTGTCGCTCCATTCCTTGCGTTTGTTGGTGCCGTTCAGCAGATGGTTGACCAGCAGATTGCTGATCCATTTGTCACGCTGATTGGGGTGCAGGTCACGCAGAATCCGGCGCGGAAACTCGATGCTTGGGTGCTTGTCCCGAATCAGGCCACGGATCCAGCGGATGCGTTCCTTGTAATAATCCTTTTTGGGGATCATCTCCATCAGGCGTGTCATGCGAATCAGTGTTTCATCGGATGAATTCGTAGCCATTGACAGCAGATAGGAAAGCACTTTATCTCTGGAGTAATTTTTAAGAGTGTTGATCATTACACATGTGCCTCTTTACTGAAATTGCTTGGCCATAGTTTATTCAATTGCCGACGGGCTCAGATTCAGTGCATGTTTGAATGAACCAGTCTGAGTTTTGTGACAGTGCCGGAAGTGGAATTGTCCTGAAACTCTCTGTCCTCGGCCCCATTGTTAAAATACGGTTCTTTCCCTTCCCGTACCCGGTCAACTCCAAGTGATACCCAGCCACTGGCACGTTTAAACCTCACAATATCCCCGTTATCAATCAGCTTATCGAGAATGGACTCTTTTACGTAATCGTATTTGTTGCCGGGATACATAATGTGAATCAGCATATGCAACTCCTCACAGATTTATTATTCAAAAGTTAACTTGCCTGGAAAATGACTTATCAATAACTGATAGCATCCAATATTACTATCGCACACGGCATGCCAAGAACTTCGACAAAACGGAATACCGGATTCATTCTTTGATTTCAGCGCATTAGAAAGGCCGTACTGGGTATGGATCGTTATGCGGTTGTTTCTTGGCCTCAGTATATGGTGGAACCTCAACATGCTGAGGGCTGTCTTAAGTGGTGGTTGGCAAGAAAATCCATATAACACCCCGGTTTGCCTTCCTTCCGGGATCGGCCTCAATTCCATCAAATAAGAATATTTTTAAATTATCTCTAAAAAACTCCAAAAATTTGGTATACATTAGATATTACAAAAAATAATACTGACTGATCTAGGATGGAGACTGTTGATGGGATCTAAAAAAGTTATCGGGCTGTCCTCAGCCACTGAGTTGCATCGCCGTGCGGAAGATAAATTGAAAGAAAAAGCGCCTGAGGAGTATAGGCGCAAGCACGACGAACTGCCGCGACTCTTTCACGAACTGCAGATCCATAAGATCGAACTGGAGATGCAGAATGAAGAATTGCGGAATGCCAGGGACGAGGTCGAGTCGGCTCTTAACAAGTATACTGATATTTACGACCTGGCCCCGGTCGGTTATTTTACCCTCGACCGGGAAGGGACCGTGCTTGCCGCCAATCTGACCGCTGCCAACCTCCTTGGAATATCGCGCTCCCACCTTACCGGCCACCGCTTCGGGCTGTTTGCAGCCGATCAAACCCGTCCGCTGTTCGATGTGTTTTTCGAGAAGGTGTTTGCTGGTAAGGACAAGGAAACCTGTGAACTGACTCTTACAACAGAGGAAAATTTCAAGCTCTTCGTACATATTGAAGCAGTTGCTTCTGCTTCCGGGGAAGAGTGCCGTGTTGCGATCACCGACATTAGCGCTCGCAAGAGGGCCGAAGAAGATTTGCAGACGTCTCACGACGAGCTGGAATCGAGGGTCAGTGAACGAACTGGAGCATTGATCCTTTTAAACGAAAAGCTTAGGCAGGAAATAGAAGAACGGAAGAAGATGGAAGGATTACTGCAAATTGCCTATGAGGAAATAAATCATTTGAAAGACCGGCTCCAGGCCGAGAACGTCTACCTGCAGCAGGATGCTGACCGTCAGTTCAACTTCGGCGAGATCGTTGGGCAAAGCAGTGTCATCTCGCACGTGTTTTCCCAGATCAAGCAGGTAGCGCATATGAATGCAACCGTTATGCTGCTTGGGGAGACCGGCACCGGCAAGGGAGTGTTGGCACGCGCCATCCACAGCCATAGTGCTCGCAAGGGTCGCCCCATGATTACGGTCAATTGTACGGCACTGCCGGGTAACCTGATCGAAAGCGAGCTCTTCGGTCGGGAAAAAGGGGCGTTTACCGGGGCTGACGCCAGGCAGATCGGTCGCTTTGAACTGGCCGACGGCGGCACTATTTTCCTCGATGAAATCGGCGAGATGCCGCTGGAGCTGCAGTGCAAGCTGCTCCGGGTTATTCAGGACGGCGAGTTTGAGCGGTTGGGCAGTCCCCGCACCATTAAAACTGATGTAAGAATCATCGCAGCCAGCAACCGGAATCTG
>JBBQCH010000192.1:0-5518 GCA_038318485.1 Geobacterales bacterium | reverse complement strand
TTGATTGAAAAAACGAGAGGATACGGGGACCAGGTCGTGGTCGCTACCTGCGGCAATGTCGGCGCCGCACCTATTTTCCCGAAAGCACTGTACTGGCTGCTGCGCCACCGTACTCTCAGCGTACGTAAGATTTTCCTGGCCACCGTTCGCGGAGATACCGTACATTTCGTTGACCTGTTCAGGGAAGAGAATGGTGATCCGTTCTCTCTTGATCCGAATAAGTACTACGCCGCCGATTCGTTTCACCCGAACGCCTGTGGCTATGGAGTCTGGTACAGTGAGATTCGCGGTCATATCAAGGCCCTGCCGGGGTGGAGCAGATAACTGGAACCTGCCGAGTTTCAGATACTCTCCCAATTGACGCGCTAAGCTTAAATTTTCCCAGCCCCAGCACTGCGCATCAATCCGCCTCCGGACGCTTGCCGGCTGCAATGCCGTCAGGCACATATGCTTCGTAAAGCTGCCGGGCAAGTGCTGGGTTTTGATGAAACCGCAACAGAATCCCCTTTGTTTTTTGCCAGGTCTGCTGGTGAATGCACGGGGACGCCTATAAGATCATAAGATTCTGTCGAGAAATTTATATTCTTTCACCAAACTTTCACAAACCCCGCCTGATTTTGATGTATTTAACTAGACTTTGATGGACTTGGCCAGCGAGATGCATTGTGTAATTAGTTGATATAAAAGAATTTTTTATGATGACAAGGGCATTTATGAGGCTTTCAAATCCTTGCCTCCCAGTAAAAACAACAGGTTACATCTTTTTGGCTGTAACCTTTTTTGTTACCCACTAAAAGGTTTGGTAGCCAGTATGGTAGTTACCGGCCTTGCTTCCCCAACCCCTTTCATCAGTATGGTAAAAGCATGGGATTAATCATGAAGGCGCCGGCCACATAAAGCGGGAAGCCCAAAACAATGGTGAACTATTAAATAAATATCACGCCCGACGAATGGCTCTGGTGCAATCTGCTTATGGACAGTTCAGGCTGAAATGGGATTACTCTCTCCCTGAGCGTTTTAATGAGCTGTTATCGATACATCTTTTCGACATGGCTGAACAGAATGCACATAACATCGAACTTAAATGCGAAATATCTCCTTCCATATTTAACGAGATTGAGTACATATCTTCCTTGTCACACTGGAGAGATAAGCAACCCATCCAGTAGCACATAACTTCAATAATCTAGAATATTCAAGCAATCTGAGTCATATTTGGATCAACAAGGGTGATAAGCCTAGAAGTATTCCCATGACAAAGAGTGTTGCTGCCCCGCTAAACAATCAAGCTAGGCGAAGATGCTGGGGCTGCAAGGTTTTGAATAATCGTGTTTATTGCAGATTTTCTTCGCTGCGGGCAGGTATCTTTATAAATTGGGCCAGTACCAGAGAGACGACACCAAGCGATGCTCCCATCAAAAACGGAAGACGGTAGTCCAGCATCCATAGATATCCACCAACAGCCGGCAGAAAGACGGCAGCAATATGGTTGATGGTGAAGCCGACTGCCGATGATGGGGCGATATCCTTTGGATCGGCGATCTTTTGGAAGTAGGTGCGGATCGCCACGGCAAAGTTGAACAGGATATAATCCAGGATATATACACCAGCCACAACCCATTTGGATGATGAGTAAGCGTAGGTTAGAAAGACCATGATCACCCCTGCATATTCGACGGTGCAGAGGGAACGTTCACCATAGGCGTTGATGGCCCTGCCGATCAGCGGATTAATGATCCAGTTAATAACGTTGTTGATGATAAACAGTACCGTGATCGCCTGCACAGAGAAGTGGAATATTTTTACCAGCAAAAACATGGAAAAAACCATGTAGATCTGTCGGCGGGCGCCGGACATGAAGGTCAGGGCGTAGTAGAGCCAGTAGCGGCGCTTCAGGAACATCCGCAAATGCTGGGGAGGCACATCTTTATGAGTAGGGTCCTGGAAGGTTGCCCAGAGACCTGCCAGCATCACCACACCACCAACCACCATAAATATGCCGGTGTAGTCCATTACGAACCCCAGGCACCAGATCATGGCAGCGGAGATAATGCTGGTAATGGCTGCAAGGCTGCGCAGCTTGCCCATTACCAACGGTGATTGATGGGTTGAAAAATATTGCAGTGTCAACGATTGGTTGACGGTCTCGTAGTAATGAAAACCAAAACTCATTATCAAGGTGGTGAATGCAAAACCGCCAAAAGAAGGAAAAAGCCCGGTCAGGGCAACACCAAAACCCAGGAGCACCACCGAGATGGCTGCCAGACGATGCTCCCTGATCATCAGCATGACATAAATTGCTGTTAGCGCCAGAAAGCCTGGAATCTCTCGCACCGACTGGATCAGTCCAACATGCACAGCTTCCAGATGAACTGTTTCCACTGCATAATTGTTGAACAGGATTGCGTAACCCTGCATACCGACCATCGATGCAGCAGTGAGTACTGCAAGGAAGCGGAACATTGGCTGATTGACTGAAGTAAACATTATTGTCCTTCCTGCCTGGTAACACCTGCGTCACGGGATTATAAAACCTTCAAACTCTCAACCAACCAACTTTCAGGGGATTCTTTGGTGCAGATTAAACGTTGTTCATAGAATCTTCTGATAGCTGTGCCGGGGTGAAAAAGAATTCCCCCGGACAAGTCCTTTTAAATTTTCATCTGCAATCTGTAGCCGTTTTGTGGCCGTAAACCAATGTTGATCTTTACTTACTGCATTTATTCCGCACCACACTGCTTACCGCGGAAAAGTCCGCATCGCCCAAACCGTTTGCCAGCGCCTCCTTGAAAAGTTCGTTGACTGTTGCAGTTGCATAGAGCGGCTGGCCGGCCTCTTCAGCAAGTTGAAGTGCCAAACGCAAATCCTTCTGCATATGCTTAAGCGGAAAAGCGGTCGGGAATCCGGAGTTGGCGGCCATCACCGGTCCTTTCAGCCGAAACATCGGATTGGATAGAGCGCCTGAATCAAGCACCTCCAGCAACTGAAAAAGATCCAGCCCGCTTTGTGCGGCCAGAGCCATGCCTTCTGCCAGCGCTGTCAGCATCCCGCCCATGACAAGGTTGTTTGCCAGCTTCATGCGCGATGCACTTCCGGTTTCGCCGAGAAAAAGAATCTTTTTCCCCATTGCCTGCAACACCGGCAGAGCATTGTCGTACAACGCTCTATCACCGGCAGCCATAATGATCAGGGTGGCATCTTCTGCCGGCTTCCTGCTGCCGGCAACCGGTGCTTCAAGGAAGAGCGCTCCGCGTTCTCTGGCCAAGCGGGATGACTCAACCGATGTCTCTGCATCAATGGTAGACAGGTCAATATATCCTTTGCCGGCTCCGAGACCGGCGACAATGCCGTCAGAACCATCACGGACGGTTTTGACAGCAGCAGGATCTGACATCATGGCGCAGACAAGCTCCGAAGCTTCGGCTGCTTCACGGGGAGATCCGGCCACTTGAGCTCCTGCGGCAGAAAAAGGTTCAGTCGCTTTCTGGGTACGATTCCAGACCGTCAGATGATGTCCTGCTTTCAGCAGGTTGTTTGCCATGGCGCTTCCCATGATTCCAAGTCCTACAAATCCAATCTTCATTTAGCATCTCCTGTTATTTTTGATGTGAACCGGCGTATCCGCTGCCAATGGCGGATAACGGCAGATCCAGGCCTAGCTCCGGAACAAAAAGGGCTATCCAGGCAGTAAAGGTATTACTGTTCGGCCCCGGAAAGGCTTCGTACGTATTGGGCCAGGGATAGCTTTTAGCAACCTTGTCAACATCAGAAATCAGCTTGTCCACACCGCTTCCACGGAACTCTTTCAGCAAACGGGGGCGCTCTCCATACCAATAACGATCCGGTACGTCCTGTTCTATTCTGACAACCGGCAGTCCTCGGCGTTGCCGCCACCCAATAACTTCGTAAACCGTATATGCAGGTTCGTCGGTCTTTTTTGCGGCTATCCAGGTATGAATCGCAAACCAGCCGCGCCATCCCCATGTTGGAGCGCCATATACCTGCAATACCGCTTCGTTAGTAACTGCCGGTGACGGGGCAATTCCGGCAGATTCCCTGCTGGCGGTACGCCAGTCTCCCCTGGTGCAGCCGACCAGAGAAATAATCAGTATGAGAAGCAGAATTTGTTTCATGTGATTGCCTGCCGCCTTAATTCAGTCTTGTTGACGCCGTGGACTATAACGATTGATATTGCCTGAAATTCTCATTTACCAGGAAGATGAATCAAAACAGCTGATGCGTCAAGTCTGATTGAACAACTGTGCAGTGAAGTCCACCGGCCAAAAATAAAATGATTTAACTCTATTGTATATTGTTTGGCAGCTGTTAATATTTAATTGAGAATATAGGTAAATCCAGCAGTCGCTTAAACTTGCAGGGAGGTGGTGCGCAAGTGACAGGGGACAAGATCAACACAAACCAGATGGATGACCTGCGCCAGAGGGCTGCGGACATTGCCGTCAAAGAAGATGATTCTGTACGTGAGGCTCTTTCTCCCGAGCAGATGCAGCGCCAGCTCTACGAACTGAGGGTACATCAGATCGAACTGGAAATGCAGAACGAGGAACTGAGGCGCACTCAGCATGAGTTGGAAGCTTCGCTGGCACGCTACTTCGCTCTGTATGACCTTGCACCGGTCGGATATCTTACTCTCAATGAACAAGGGCAGATCCTCGAATCCAACCTTACCGCAGCCACCATGCTGGGAGCAAAACGCGCCAAGTTGCTTAATCAGCCTCTTTCCAGTTACATCCATCCCGAAGATCAGGACATTTTCTACCTGCACCGCAAACAGCTATCCAGATCAGATTTATTCGAGCCTTGCGAGTTCCGTATAATGAAATCAGACGGAACCGTATTCTGGTCACGGATGAAAACGGCGCCAGTACGGAACGGGGAAGGACGTGTAATCGCCTTTCGCTGCATATTGAGCGATATCAGTAGCCATAAAAGTTCGGAAGAAGCTCTGCGAATCAGTGAAGCGCGTTACCTGTCCATCATTGAAGACCAGACCGAGCTGATCTGCCGCTATCTGCCGGATGGCAGACTCTCTTTTGTCAACGCTGCTTATGCACGCTATTACGGTAAAAACCAGGCCGAGCTGATCAACACGAATTTTGTACCCAATATCCCCGAACCGGATCTGTCAATGATTTTGAATTGCCTGGCTGAAATCAATCCTGATAAGCCGGTCACATGCTTTATCCATCGCATCATCAGTCCAGACGGTGAGGTCCGTTGGCAGCGCTGGACGCAACGCGGCATTTATTCTGCGGACGGGATTTTAACAGAATATCAAACGGTCGGACTTGATATCACCGAGCACAAGCTGGCTGAATTGGAGTTGATAGAGGCACAAGACGAACTGGAGTCAAAAGTGGCCGAAAGGACCTCCACCCTGGCCCTGGCAAACGAGGAAATGAAAAGAGTTTCTTTCGCGCTGGTCTGGGCAGAAGAGCGGGAACGGGAGAGGATTGCCAGTGAACTGCACGACCGGGTCGGACAGTCTCTATTGTTG
>JBBQCH010000191.1:0-5621 GCA_038318485.1 Geobacterales bacterium | reverse complement strand
TACGATAGTTACGTCTCGCTTCGAATTCTTACCAAAGGTGCAAGACACAAAAAAAGCCGGGTTGCCTTAATATCATATTGATATTTCGGCAACCCGGCTGTCTCTGTGAGACCCTGTAGGCTTTCCGCCCCACCCTCGCGGGTGGTTTAGTATTATCGTCTATCACGTTTAGCATCGTGACTTTGTCAGTTGGTAATAAACACCATGTATCTGAAAAAATCAAGCTGTTTATGCATATATTTACATAATGAATTTTTATAAATTAAACTGCGTTCTACAACAAAACAATGAAATAGAAAATAACAAGAATGGGCACCGTTTCAATCCAACACCACATCTTACTGAAATTACGAAATTATATACAATTCCACACAACAAGCAATCTTTACCAATTCTTAAACAAAATAAAAACCTGCGACAACCATAAAACACCCTGAACATATATATCGTTGTTCTATAATCTATAGAAAGAAACTGCATTGGTAATCAATATTTTGAAACATTTACATTTTAGCCTGCGCCTGTGTGCCTTAGCGTCAAACCAGGTGTGATATTTTAATCAATTTATTTGAAGATTTATCCGCTGTTGTGATGACACCTCCAGTAGCAATTCAATACAACTTGACTCAGTTTGATACATACTGTACTTACAGAAATACAACTTGAAAGTTTAACTTTTGCAGCAGACCAACATGGAGTGTGCCTGGCATTGCCAATATCAAATCGAAACACTTTTGGTACAACAAGATATCTATTGATACAATTTAATACAGATGGAGCCTTGACATGTCACAAGAATTCAACCCTGAAAATACGGCTAAAATAACTGTTAAAAAGAGCAGCAAAGCTTACATCAAAGCCATAATTGACGACACCCCGTTATTCGCCGGACTTGATGATTATATCTTGAGCCAGGCAAAATTGAAGAAGGCGGAGACGGCAAAGGCCATCGAGGTGAAGGAAAAAAAGAAAGCTGTAACACGTAAGACAAAACAGACTGCACCTTCCCGCACCAAGCTTCAGCGAACAGTAAAGTTAAAAAAGGAACAACCAATCGATCCGGATGCGATTCTACTTTCGGTAAATGAAATGTGTAAACTACTGAAAATTTCCAGGGCCACCCTGGTCAGATTCGATAAATCCGGAAAGCTTCCTGGCCGGATCAAAATGGGGGGGTCAGTGAGGTTTCATCGTAAAACAGTTGATAATTGGCTGCAAAGCCTGATCAACCATGATCCACTAAATCCGGAACAAGTGAAAATTGAATAAACAGGATGCTTTTCAAAATTGATGCATAATTATCGAAGGAAAGAACTTACATAAAAAAAGACCGCCCCAGCCATTTACTGACTTGGGGCGGTCTTTTAATAACACTCGTTGCCTTCAAAACTGATCTAAGCGTTGAGCTTTCGCGCCATATCAAACATGGCAATCCCGCCAGCCACAGAGGCATTCAGCGAATTTACACCACCGTATTGCGGAATCGACATCAGCACATCGCACTGTTTTTGCACCAGTGGCCTGATCCCCTCTCCTTCGCTTCCAACCACCAGAACGGTATTCCCGGAAAATTTGACATCATACAGTGAAGTGGACGATTCACCCTCCAATCCGTAGACCCAATAGCCGGACTTTTTCATCGCTTCAAGACTCTGGGCGACATTGGTGACCATTGCCACCGGAATCGTCTCAATCGCACCGGCTGAAGATTTTTCAGCGGCTGCAGTTATGCCGCAGGCGCGGTCCTTGGGAATAATCACTCCGTTTGCTCCGGCGCAGGCTGCCGAGCGGATCAAGGCACCCAGATTGTGAGGGTCCTGAATCCCGTCCAGTACCAGTAGAAAACCGGGCGAACCGGATTGGCTGATCGATGCCAGCAGTTCATCCAGATCGGTGTAGCAGAACGGTTCCACTTCCAGCGCAATACCCTGGTGGTGTGAAGAAGCGCACATTTTGGTCAGGTCGATCTTCTCGCGGCGATGGACAGCAACGCCCCGCTCCTCAGCCAGTTTGATAATGCTTTCCACCCGGTGATCGGTTGCGTTGTTCTGTACATACAGGTTATAAGCTCCGCGCGTCCCCTTGAGCGATTCCTTGACCGGATTCACTCCGAATAAGAGTTCGCCTTTCATGCCGCACCTGCCAGAATTTCTTCTGTAATCAGACAGGCTGCATGAGCCGGATCAGAAGCCTTGGCGATCGGACGGCCGATAACAAGATAGTCGGCTCCGGCCTTGACGGCATCGGATGGGGACATGATCCGCTTCTGATCGTCCACAGCCGCAAAGGCGGGTCGCACTCCCGGTGTCACTACCAAAAAGTCGGGTCCGCAGGCTTCACGAATCAGACCGATTTCAAGCGGAGAGGCAACCACGCCATCCATGCCAGATTTTTTTGCCAGCTTCGCCAATCGCACGACCATATCCGGCACTGAATGATCTATCCCGACCTGTCGCAATGTTTCCACCGTGGAGGAGGTCAGAATCGTGACCGCCAGCAGCCTGGGGCGTTCGGCATCACTGAATCCCTTGCGAACAGCTGTGGCTGCGGTTTCCATCATCTCGGCGCCACCTAGGGCATGCAGGTTGGTCAGCTGTACTCCCAGATCGGCCGCCGCAACCATGGCCTGGGCCACCGTATTGGGAATATCATGGTATTTCAGATCCAGAAAAACCTGACCACCATGGCGCTGAACGGCTTTGACCGCTTCCGGGCCGCAGGAGGTAAACAGCTCTTTGCCGACCTTGAACATACCGACTTTTCCAGACAGAAGTTCAGCCCAGCGGTCAATTTCATCCACACCTTTTACATCCAGTGCAAATATGATTTTTTTAAAAGCATCTTCTGATTTCATGTAGTCCTCATTTCATGAAGTTCATTGCGGCGGCAGCGATCCCTTCGGAATCAATACCAACATCCTTGCGTAATTGAGCCTGGCTGCCCTGTTCGATGTAGTGGTCGGGAATGCCAATCCGCCTGACCTTTACATTCTGCAGATTATTGTCGTACAGAAGTTCCAGCACGGCACTGCCGAAACCACCCTGCAGAGCGTTTTCCTCAACGGTGATGACACGGCCTGTCCTGCGGGCCACCGACAGTATCAGATCAGCATCCAGAGGCTTGACAAAGCGTGCATTAACAACGCCTGTGTCAATCCCCGAGCGACTGAGAACCTCTGCCGCCTGCAGTGCCGGATAAACCGTGGAACCGATGGCAATTATGGTCAGGTCTTTTCCATCAATTAGTTCTTCACCTTTGCCGATCTCCAGCAATTTCAATTCGCAGTCAATTTCAACGCCGTAACCAGCTCCGCGCGGGTAGCGCAGTCCCATCGGAACACCGGAATTGATCGCAGTCTTAAGCATATGTCGAAGTTCATTCTCATCCTTGGGAGCCATTAGCGTCATATCCGGCAGATGTCTCAGGTAGGAAATATCGAAAACACCATGGTGAGTCGGCCCGTCATCACCCACCAGGCCAGCCCGGTCCATCGCAATTGTGACCGGCAGCTTCTGCAGGCAGATATCATGAAAAACCTGATCATAGGCACGCTGGAGGAAGGTAGAATAAATGGCGGTTACCGGTCGGAAACCGTCGGCGGCCATTCCGGCCGCAAAAGCCAGGGCGTGCTGTTCTGCAATACCTACATCGAAAAAACGCTCTGGAAAACGCTTAGCAAAACCATTCAGACCGGTACCGTCCGGCATGGCAGCTGTAATGGCCACAATTTTCGGATCTTCCTCCGCCAGCTGAACTATCGTTTCTCCGAACACATCAGTGTACGACTTGGAAGCGGACTTGGCAGCCCCTTGACCGGTAGCAATATTGAAGGTTCCCACGCCGTGATACTTGTCGGGAGTATCCTCTGCGAACTTGTAGCCCTTGCCCTTGGTGGTCATGATATGCACCAGCAGCGGCCCATCCAGCTCGTTGATATTATTGAATACTTCCACCAACTGAACCAGATCGTGTCCATCCAGAGGCCCGAGGTAGTCAAAACCGAGCGCCTCGAAAAGTGAGCCGGGGGTCAGGAAACCCTTCAATGAATTTTCGGCGCGACGGGCAAAATGGAGAATATCGCTGCCGATGGCCGGGATGCTCTTCAACAGTCCCTGCATCTCTTTCTTCAAATCGCGGAAGTAACGACCGGTCATCTTGCGGGAAATAAACGATGAAAAAGCGCCCACATTTTTGGATATGGACATTTCATTGTCGTTCAGGATGACAATCAGGTTCTTTTTGAGATGCCCGGCCTGATTAAGAGCCTCAAAAGCTATGCCGCCGGTCAGTGAACCATCGCCGATTACAGCAATGGCGTGATTTTTCGAGCCGGCCAAATCGGCAGCCGCCGCCATGCCAAGCCCGGCCGAGATCGAAGTAGAGGAGTGGCCGACGCCGAAAGCGTCATGCTCCGACTCGGAGCGCTTTGGAAACCCGGATATCCCCTTGTACTGACGTTGGGTATGAAACAGATCACGCCGCCCGGTCAGGATCTTATGGGTATAGGCCTGATGCCCCACGTCCCAGATGATTTTGTCAAAAGGAGAATCAAAACAGTAATGCAGGGCGATGGTCAGTTCCACCGTTCCCAGGTTTGAACCGAGATGACCGCCTGTCAGGGAAACTGTTTCCAACAGAAACTGCCGGATTTCCTCAGCCAGAGCAGGAAGCTGTTCCGGTTTCAGTTTTTTAAGATCCGACGGAGAATTGATATTTTCGAGCAACATAATTTTAGTACCTCTTTTTTCACACCCTAAACCGGACAAACCGGAACTTGACAAAAAGCACAAACAATCAAAAAATTAAACGTATCCGTTCTGCCTAAACCACTCCACCGCCCTTACGAGAGCATCCTTGATCGGCATCTGCGGCAATTCAAGCTCCCGGATCGCCTTGGAAGAATCAAAATACATGAACTTAGCGGCCATCTGCACCCCCGCCAATGGGATCAGCGGTTCTTTACCAGTAATGCGGGACAATCCTTCATTAATGTAGGCTGCCAAAAGAATCGGCGTATAAGGCAAACGAACCTTCGGTGCCGATAATCCGGAAATATCCTGCAGCATAGCAAAGATATCCCGCAATGTTAGATTGGTATTTCCAAGGATGTATTTCTGACCGACAATACCTTTTTGTTCGGCCAGTATATGTCCGCGGGCACAGTCTTCAACAGCAATGATATTGAGCCCGGTATCCAGGTAGGCCGGCATTTTGCGCATTAAAAAATCAACTATAATCCTGCCGGTTGGCGTGGGTTTGATATCCCTGGGGCCGATCGGAGTAGAAGGGTTGACGATCACCAGCGGCAAGCCGCGCCCAATGAACTTTTCAGCCTCACGCTCCGCCAGAAACTTACTTTTTTTATAGTGACCGACCATGTCGTCAAATGAGACCGGTGTGATTTCACTACCCGGCGTGCCATCTCCAGGATTACCAAGAGTACCGACACTGCTGGTGTAAACTACCCGCCTGAGGTCGTTCTGAAATGAAGCTTCCAGGATGGCGTTAGTGCCGTCCACATTGATACGGTACATCTCATCGGGGTTCTTTGTCCAGAGTCGATAATCGGCCGCCGCGTGATAAAGGACGTCGCAGCCCTTCAATCCCTGCCTGAGGCTGTC
>JBBQCH010000190.1:0-5659 GCA_038318485.1 Geobacterales bacterium | reverse complement strand
AAGAATCGGCCTGAAGACAGAGGAACAACGGGATTCGTTCCGCACCTCCATCCGCAAGATCTATGGCCAGAAGATTTCGATGGATCCAAATTATGACTTCATGGACAACCTGGAACTTGTCAAAGCCGTCACCGATGTTCGGCTCAAGTCCGACATCGCCGGCGCCGGGAGCCTGATCGGGGCGCTGGCCAACCGCACCAACGAAGAGAACCAGAAACTGTACGACCGCATGATCACAACCATGCTGGACAAACTGGGCTACTGCAGAACCTGCGCACAGAAGACGATCGAATACTTCTGTACACAAGAGGACGAAAATTAAAATCTGTTCGAAGGTTTTATGCAAAATGACCTATTGACATATCTGGAAGAGTTTAAAGCGTCCGGTCTTGACCCTGAACGGGAGGCACGCCTGCGTGAAGAACTGACAACCGCGGACAAAGACCATTCAATTAATACGAATGACCTTCCGCTGAACCCTGATTTGGCTGGCTTCAACCGCGGCCTCTACAGTAGCGGCGACTTGCTCGTCCTGCGGCAGGCGGTGACGCCTTACCTCAGCGCAACCGGGCTGGCCAAATCCTTGGATGAACTGCTGGAACGTGACCGGCAGCGGGAGAAGGACGGCTTTCCCCGCAAAATCCAGTTAGGCAAACTGGTAAAGCCGGGACGCGGCCGCAAGGGGAAAGTTGTTGTTGTACCAACCACGGTTGAAGAGAAGTTTTATCACGATCCAACCGTTAGGCCGCCCGGCGAGGGTGGCACTTCGGGCGGAACCGGCGATGAGCAGGAGGGTGAAGTAATCGGAGAGCAGCCGGTTCGCGACGAAAGCGATCAAGCCGGTAGCGGCCCGGGCGAAGGTGGCGGTTCCAGCCATGAGATGGAGTCCTCCGCCTATGACCTGGGCAAGACTCTCTCCGAGAAGTTTCAACTGCCAAACTTGAAGGACAAAGGCAAGAAGCGTTCCTTCACACGCTACACTTACGACCTGACCGATAAAAATCGCGGTTTCGGCCAGGTGCTGGATAAGAAGGCGACACTCCGCAAGGTTGTAGAGACCAACATCGCCCTTGGCAACCTGCCGGATATGTCCAATATCGATCCAAGCCAGTTCCTGATTGCCCCGCGTGACAAGATCTATCGAATCCTGTCACGCGAAAAAGATTACGAACCGCAGGCGATGCTCTTTTTCCTGCGCGACTATTCCGGTTCAATGGTCGGCAAAGTCACAGACCTGATTGTAAGCCAGCATGTGCTGATCTACAGCTGGCTGCTTTATCAATATGGCGGCCAGGCGGAAACCCGTTTTATACTTCACGATACTGAAGCCAAGGAAGTATCGGACTTCTACACCTACTACAACTCCAGGGTTGCCGGTGGAACACAGGTCTCCAGCGCCTATCAGCTTGTCAACGAGATTGTGGCAAAGGAAAATCTGGCCAATGATTACAACATCTACGTTTTCCAGGGCACCGACGGTGACGATTGGGACGAAGCCGGCGCCAAGGCGATCCCTGAACTCGAGAAAATGCTGGTCTACGCCAGCCGGGTGGGTGTAACCATTGCTGAGCATGGCCAGGGTCCCAGCACCACAGTTGCACGATATCTGAACAGTTCCGGTCTGCTTACCAAGAAGCCGGACCTGCTGCGTCTGGATGTAATACAAAAAGATGCCGACGAAACAAGACTTATCGAAGGTATAAAACGTCTGATTTCCTAGAGCGTTAAAACGGCGCTCCTAAAGTTGGGTATTGCATGGAACTGATCAATCAACATACCAAGCGGATCATGGAGGGGTGCAAGGAGCGCGCACGGGCGGCCGGACTTTCCTTCACCGACGAAAGCCTGGAGTATATCGTAACCAACCGGGATTTACTGGAACTGTCCCCCAAAGTTATGATTCCGACACTCTACGATTACTGGGTCCACGACGTGGAGGTCTTGCGGGAGCAGGGCAAGTACGAACTCTATCCCAACAACCCCTACGAAACAGTCATAAACACCCGCCCTCCGATCTCTTTTTATAACGACAACAACCCGGACTGGCTGAATGTAATGATTTTTTATCACGTCCTGGCTCACATCGATTTTTTCCAGAACAACTTGTACTTTCGCCACACCTGGGACTACGACTTCACCGGCCAGGCCCTTTCTGACAAACGGGTGATTGCCAAACTGAGAGCCGAAAAGGGGCGCTGGGTTGATTATGTAATTGAATTTGCCAGAAGCATTGACAACCTGGTCGATTTCCACGGAGAGCTTTCAGGGCTGTTTACTCCTCCGGAAGCCGCCTGTTCATCGCGTCTCAACTATTATTTCGATCTATTCCTGCAGTCTGAAAAAAAAGTATCCGTAAGTGAATATATAAAAGAGGTCAACCGCTACAACGAATGCCGGAAAGCAGATGGAGAGCTGGGCGAGAAGACCTTTTTTGCCGAGGCAGACCGTCGTTACCCTGAGCTTGAGGCACATTTTGCCAAGGCCATGAGTACCACACCTACCCCCAAAAGAGACCTGCTCCATTACCTGCTGGACAAATCGGAGTTTCTGGCCAGGGATGAAAACATCTGGATGCGTTCGATTCTGGAGATTGTTCGCAAGACATCCATCTTCTTCCAGCCCCAAATCCGGACCAAGATTCTGAATGAAGGCTGGGCCAGTTATTGGCACGAAAGCCTCTTCCTGCAGGATGACCGCATCAAAGGCCATGAGGTTGATTTTTCACGGGTTCATGCCGGTGTGACTTCCATGCCTCGGGTTGGAATGAATCCGTATGCGCTTGGTATGCGTCTTTTTACGCACGTTGAGGAACAGGCCGACAAGGGACGCATATCTTTTGATTTTCAACGCCTGAAGGACACCAGCGACCGCAAGCAGTTCGACACCGGCGCCGCGACCGGCAAAAACTTTATTTTCAAGGTCCGGGAAAACCTGAGCGACTATCTGTTCTTAAAGAATTACCTGGATCAGGATTTCGTTGACAGGCACAAACTGTTTGTCGCCGGCAAGCGACTCGATCAGCAGCGCATGGTCTGGCAGTACTACGTCAAGAGCCGCAAGGCCAGTGATTATCTGCAAATGATGCAGGATTCACTGTACCATCCTCCTGTCATCAATGTAGACCAGACAAAAGGAATCGAAGGCAGCCTGTACCTGGTACATAAATTTGAGGGGAAACAGCTGGTGCAGGAATACATCGCCAATACCATGGTTGGAATCGAATACCTGTGGGACGGCCCGGTACATCTGGAAACCAGTGAAGCCCAGGTTCTTCCGGCCCCGTCCACACATGCAAACACGGATGAGGCGCCCGAAGGGGAAATTGCCTGGCAACGGGTCGTATATTCAATGAATGGCAAGGTACTGTCCAAAAAGAAAATCTGATTTTATTTCTATCTGGTGAAATATGTCGAATGTAGATAGGGCCATAAAACACCTCCACCGGAAGATCAGCGAACTGGAGCACAACAGAACCGTCCCTTTCGATGAATTCCTGAACGTTCTGGCGATGAAGCCGAAGACAGTCATCCGAAATGTTTTTCAAAGTTTTCATGACATGATCAGAACCTACGTCGGCGAAGGACGCGACGAGTATCCCGATGACCCAGAATCAATCGACTATGTTTTTTATGATTGCAGCAACCTGTTTGTGAAAAACATGGACCGCCCTTTTTTTGCCGACCGCCTGTTTGCCAACCGCCTGATCAATCACGTTGATGCAATGAAGGGAAGCGCCCGCCAGAACAAAATCTACATATTTGAAGGCCCGCCCGGTTCGGGCAAGAGTACTTTTCTGAACAACCTGCTGCTGAAATTCGAGGAATACTCCAATAGTGAGGCAGGCAGACGCTATGAGATCGTCTGGCGACTTGACAGGCGGATACTGGCCGAGATCAACGAAACCCAAATGTCATCCTTTGTAGACCGGCTCTCTAATCTGCTGGATGAATACGAGCTGGGACAGGCCGAACTGGCGGAGATGAAAAATTCACTCAGCCGCCCCGGAGATTATGTGGAGATTGCCTGTCCTTCCCACGACAATCCGCTGCTCCTGATTCCTAAAAGGGATCGACGCCTGTTTTTTGACGACCTCTTCAAAAACGGTGAATTCAAGTGGGATCTTTTTACCAATAAAGAGTACGAGTGGGTCTTCAGCGAAAGTCCCTGTACAATCTGCAGCTGCATACATGAAGCCCTGGTTCAGCGCCTGCAAAGTTCAATGGATATCTACAAGATGATCCATGCCCGTCCCTACCGTTTCAACCGCCGACTGGGAGAAGGAATTACGGTTTTTAACCCGGGCGACAAGCCGATGAAGCAGAACATCAAGACCAATGAGCAGCTGCAGCGCAAGATCGACAGCCTGCTGGGAGACAGTAACGCTGTCAAATACGTCTATTCCAACTTTGCTAAAACCAACAACGGCATCTACGCACTGATGGATGTTAAATCCCATAATGCCGAGCGCCTGCTGGAACTGCACAACATCATCAGCGAGGGAATCCACAAGGTCGAGGATGTGGAGGAAAACGTAAGATCGCTCTTCATCGCCCTGATGAATCCGGAAGACGAAAAAACCATCGAAGGCTTTCAATCCTTCAGCGACCGGATCGAATACATAAACATCCCTTACATAATGGATCTGAATACCGAGGTCGAAATCTACCGCAACATATTCGGCAAGCATATTGACGAGAGCTTCATACCACGCGTACTACACAATTTTGCTCGCGCCATCATCTCCACCCGCATGAAAGCCACATCCGAGTCACTGCTGGAATGGATCGGCGATCCGATGCGATACGGGCAATATTGCGATGAAAACCTGCAGATCCTTAAAATGGAAATATACACCGGCTATATTCCGAACTGGATCTCTGATGAAGATCGCAAGCGCCTGACAGCCAGGCGCCGGCGAAGTATTATTGACGAATCCGAACAAGAGGGAGTAACCGGTTTTTCCGGCAGGGATTCAATCAGGATCTTCAATGAATTTTTTTCGGCCTATGCCCGCAAGGACGAACTAATTTCAATGTCCGCCCTGACCTCATTCTTTACCAAGTGGCGGCGGGATCTGTTTGAGATGCTGCCGGCCGGTTTTTTGGACTCACTGCTTAGAAACTACAATTACACCGTGCTTCAGGAGGTCAAAGAATCGCTTTACTACTACAATGAGGAGCAGATTGCCCACGACCTGCTTAATTATATGTTTGCAGTCAGTTTTGAGATGGGTTCGGTGGTGATCTGCATCTTCACCAAAGATAAACTGGAAATCAGCGAAGAATTTCTGCGCAACATAGAAAAACGGTTGATTGGCGCAACAGTTGACGACAACATACGCCGGCAGTTCCGTCGTGAAACCCAGCAGGAATACGCCGGCAAAACTCTGACCCAGGAGATTCTGGCGGAGGGAAGAGACCCGAAGGAGACCACTCTTTACCAGGTACTACACGAGCGTTATGTGCACAGCCTGAAGGAAAAGGTTTTGGATCCGTTTCTTGATAACCCCAATTTCCTCCGGGCAATCAAGGATTACGACACCGACGCTTTCAAGACCTACGACAAACGTATCCGGGATGACGTTTCATTCCTGATCAATAACATGTGCGGCGCAAAGTTCCACTACACCAAACAGGGCGCCAAAGAGGTCTGCGTTTAT
>JBBQCH010000189.1:0-5742 GCA_038318485.1 Geobacterales bacterium | reverse complement strand
TTGACGAAAATGGTGATTTCTTTTCGTCCCATTGTATCTTCACCGTTATCCTGAGACACCTGATAATGCATAAAAAACTGACCGGGGGGGTTGTCAAAACCGTTTCAACAACTCGCATGGTCGATCTGCTGGCCGAAAAGTTTGGTTTGGAGCTGTTTGAAACTCCGATCGGTTTCAAGCATATCTGCGAACTGATGCTGGAGCGGGATATCCTGATGGGCGGTGAGGAATCCGGCGGGCTGGGAGTCAAGGGGCACATTCCGGAGCGGGACGGGATTCTGCTTGGTCTGCTGCTGCTGGAGGCGGTGGCCGTTAATGGTAAGGGACTTCGCCAACTGCTTGATGAAACAATGGATGAAATAGGGCATTTCCATTATCGTCGCATTGATCGTCGCATTGAAAACAGCGCCAAAGAACAGTTGATAGAAAAGCTGCTTGCCCAGGCTCCGGCAGTGATTGACGGCCGACCGGTTGTGGATACAAATTTCAGCGACGGGTTCAAGTTCATATTTGATAACGGTGACTGGTTGCTGATACGCCCATCTGGTACGGAACCTGTATTGAGACTTTATAGTGAAGCCGGTTCACTTGACCAGGTTGAGCGGTTTTTGAGAGCTGCGGCGACGATAGCCGGGGTATAATAGCTGTATTTCGCCCAATGCTCTAAATCCGTGATTGCGCCGGTCGGAAATTTGTTTATAATCAACCAGCTGTATCTGTATATCAATGCAACAAGACGTCTGAGGCCAATTAACAAAAATACACCACCATGAAGAGGAGAGTTTGATATGGCAAATATTCTGATTGTAGATGATTCATCCACCATGCGTAAAATTATATCCAGGTCCCTGCGCCAGGCCGGCTTGGCGGTTGACGAGATTTATGAGGCTGGTGATGGCATTGAGGGGCTGGGAGTCATCGCTTCGGGCAAGTCGATACAGTTGATACTGTCTGATATCAATATGCCAAATATGGATGGCCTGGAATTTGTTAAAGCGGTGCGCGGTAACGGCAATTCCACGCCGATCGTCATGATTACGACCGAAGGTGGTGAAGAAATAATCAATGAGGCCATGTCCAGCGGTGCCAGTGACAGCATCAAAAAACCATTTACCCCAGACCAACTCCAGGAAAAACTGGGTGGACTTATATGAGTTTGAATGCTGATGTAACCGCATCAACATCATTTACAGAGGAACAGTTGGCGGGTTACGTCATTTCCGCTACTCAAGAAGTATTTTCTACCATGGTTATGATGGACGTAGCCGATGAATTTCCGCTGAAGGAACCGGTTAGCCGCTTCAAGTGCAGCATCACCGGTATGGTTGGTTTTGCCGGCACCTACTCAGGAGTTATTTCGATTCACTGCCCGGTTGATCTGGCGCTCAAAATTACTTCCAATATGCTTGGCATTGAATGTGATGAAATCAACGAAGATTTGAATGACGCTGTCGGTGAAATTGCAAATATGCTGGGTGGTTGTGTCAAACAGGTTTTATCCAAAGGAGGTCTCGACGTCAAACTCTCGATTCCCACAGTGATTTCAGGCGAGGATTACACGGTTAACTCGCTTTCCGATATGGATTGCGTCGTGATTCCGTTTGTTATTGAAAACCATAAAATGCTGGTCGGGCTTACCTTGAAGCAGGAAGATTAACTCCAACAGCTGTCGGAGTTCACCACCTGGTGCCGCGTCGTCATGCTGAATCCGTACCGGAAGACAAACCTAATGGATAGTTATACAACCCTATACGGGGTTCTGGAAAACGCACTGAAGCAGGCTGGAGAAGAAAGCGGCATGCTTTTGGGGCAGGAACTTTCGATTGTCCTTTCGGATTTTGTTTCCACAAGCAAGGCTTCCTACTTCGGAGACCTTGATGACAGTTGTTTTGTCTTGGCGGTTGATTCCAGGGAGTCGTACGTCGGACAGTTTTATCTGGTGTTTTCTCTGCGCGACGCCATCGTAATGAGCAGTATTCTGCTAGGTATTCCACCCGCCCGTATTCAGGAGAAAAAGCGGCTTTCAATCATTGAAAATGATGATATTGATGCCTTTTCAGAAATTGCCAACATGATAAATGGAGCTTTTAATACCGTTTTCCAAGGCGAATTCCCTGAAAAGGTCCATCTTAAATTATTGCCCCCCAAAAAGTACATCCCTGAAATTGATCAGCTTAGCTCGGAAGAACCGCTTCCGGATGGCGATTATCTGATGTTTCGCTCCAAGCTGGAGATGCCGGACCAGGAAATGAATCATCTGGATGTGATGATTCCGGTTTCCCTTGGCAATCTCTATGACCCGCAACCTGAAGTAGCTGTGGAAGCTCTGGTTACAGATGATCAGACGGATTCTGACGAATCATCGCTGGAGGTTGGCGGAACTGTCGGTGTTGACAGCATTGTTGTCCTTGAGGATAATTCAGAAGAACGCCGGCAGATCGCCGATCTGGTCGCCTTTACCGGCTTTCAGGTGGCGGAGGGTACTCTTAATGCAGATATCAAGGAATTGTTTGCCGGGCGAAATGTCCGGCTGGTAATAATTGGATCCCAGGATGCTGATGATCGTGAGTTAGCTGTCTGCATAAAGGTTAACGCCATGCTACAGGACTTTCCGCCCCCGATTATCATGACTGCTGAATACTGGACGAGAACGGCGGTTTTGAAAGCGCTTAAGTATGGTGCGCGGGATATTATTATTAAACCTTGTAATGGCGATGACGTTGCTGCAAAAGTCAGACGCTATTGCAAGCTGCCGTCAGGCTGATATGACAAGCCTTTTTTGTAAATCGTTAACCTCCCTCTCTTTAACCCCCCTGTTCAGTTTGTCTGGAATTGGATCTAATTGATGTTGAAATCAGAGCTCAATCCATGTTCTAAACTTAGCCGGTTTCTCCTTCAGGCACTGTCAATCGGTGTTTTGCTGGCACTATCCGGATTAGTGCTCTTTCCATTGCAAGCACAGGCTTCCATCCAAAATCGATTATACCGTGTTGATGTGCGTCCCCACAAAGATTATACCCGCATCACAGTAAGGCTGGCAGATCCTCCGGTCTATAACCTTTCAGACATTCCCGGCGGCATGCTTCGCCTGGTCATTCAGGATGCTGGCGGAACGTTATTTAAAAAGTTCAGGCACTATTCCGACCGCAATATCGGTGGATTGCTTTTTAAAAAGCGTGGTGACAATCTTCTGGTGACTTTCCAGATTTCGCCGACTGTTGGATGGCGCGATTTGACACGCCCGGATGTCAGTGCAATAACTCTGGATGTTGGAGCGCCCTTTAAGGTCCGGAATTCAGGCCCTGTTGTTTTAGGGCGAGAAAAAATCTGGAATGGAGTTGAAAAACTGGTCAAGGATTTTGATCCGCCTCTTAAATCCGAAATACCCTTTGCTCCAACAGACCGGCAAGTACTAAAAAACCTGATGGACGAAAACGACCAGAAAATCTTTACCGCGGCAGAGTCCTCTCTCTACAAAGGGCAGCTTTCCGATGCAGAGGAATCGTTCAACTATTTCGTGTCACGACAGGTGCCGGTTCGCCCTCTGGCCATGTATCGTCTGGCGGAAACATGGTATAAGCTTCAAAAATATCCTCAGGCTCTGGCAGCGTTCAGGGAAGCTGAAAAACTTTGGCCCGCTTACCTCGGCTTCAATCCAGCGGTTACGTTTTATTATGGGGACAGTATTGCCCGCAACGGGGAATTGTCCCAGGCACGATCGTTGTTGGCAGCTCTTGTCGGCCGGCTGGCAGATAAAAAATATGCTCCGGCCCTGCTTGTGCGTCTTGGCGATATCCTGTCGCGCCAGGGACATGAACGGGAAGCACAGGCCATCTATCTGAACGTTGCCGAAAACTTCACGGATAACAAAGCTAATAGCATGGCTTTGATGCGGCTCGCCGATCAAAAATTTCTGCAGACTACTCCCTGGAATTACCGGACATTGAGTGATGTTTACCTGAATGCCTCCAGGCATAGCGGCGATTTCGACATGCGTGAAGAAGCATTATTCAAACACGTACTTCTGGAATCAATGCATGGTGATGCTGATAAGGCGCTGCAGTTTGTGATTGCTTTTCAACGCAAGTTCCCACGTGGGGTTTATGCTGCTGTCGTAAGAACAATACGTGAAGTATTGGTGGCGGATGTTTATCGTCACACTGCCTGGCACAAGGATCCCTCAGCGCTGGTACGCTTTGTTGAAGAACAGCACGACTATTTGTCCGACTGCATAGATCAACCTGGGTTTCTTAAAGCGGTAACAGGGGCTTATGGAGAGTACGGGCGACCGATTGAACTGATTAAAATATTGGATTCATTGGTCGAGCGGCAATGGGCGGCACCGGTTGCTACGGAGATGTATCAGGAAATTGTAGATAATGCGGAACTGATTGGTGATACAGTCCTGATGGAGCGCTCCATCAAAACCTTTTTACGCAAATATCCCAAAGATCCGCGTTCGCGTGACATGACGGAGCGGCTCGGGTCGATCTATTTTGCTGCTGATAAGCACCAGTTGGTAAAAGATACTCTGCTGTGGCTGCTCAACAAGGGTGAACGTGCCAAGCGAGGTGAAAGCTACTATATACTTGGAAAATCACTTTGGTCACTACAGCAGTATTCCCAAGCGGCCAAATCTATGGAGCTGTTTCTTGCCGTTCCGGCTGAGCGGAACGCTCGTCTGTTGCCGGAGGCCTACTACGTGGAAGTGTCCTCCAGGGAGGCGCTTGGCGATCTGAAAGGCGCACTCAAGTGGATTGAAATAGCTCTTAAACTCCCCGACAACAAACGGCGGGAAGAATTTATGTACAAAGATGGAGATATTAATCTGCGCGATGGCAATATTGCCCGTGCACGTCAAATGTTTGAGCAAATCGTTAAAAATGGCAAGGATCCCGACTGGCAACAACTTGCCAAGCAGGCGCTTTTGTCACTAAACACCAATTCAACCACCCGCTAGCCTGCTTCCTTGCCCCGTCAAAAAGCCGACTCAGTCAAAAAGCTGACAAGCCTGCATCCGCAAGTACCTTGCTTCTGGCCGATCTGGGCATCCGGATGTGTGTCTCCGGCTCAAAACATCGGCTCCGGGCAACTATTGTCCCATTTGTCGCAGTTTTCACGGCCTGATTTCAACCGGTAATTCTAAAATGAAGATGGAGCTCTTTGTTGTAGTGTGCGGCACAGTTATTGCAAATTGACCCTCACGGAGGGGCGTCATGCGTATTGATGGTTTGTTTAACTCGACAATAGAACTGCTTGGAAAAAGCGTAGACTTGAGAGCAAAAAGCCAAAATCTGATTGCCTCAAATATTGCCAATGCCGAAACTCCCAATTTCACACCAAAGTCATTGGCCTTTGAGGATGAACTGCAAGGGGCTTTAAAAAGCGGTCTGCGGACTGGCTCTACACCAGCTATTACCAACCCCCGTCATATACAGATTCGCAATTCCGGAGCAGGCGGGGGGCTCCAATCAGTATCGGGCAAAATTGTTGAAACTCCTAGCAAAACCCCTGGAAAAGACGGCAACTCCGTGGAATTGGAAAATGAGATGGGGAAAATGGTGGAGAACCAAGTCATGTTTAACGCATCGGTGCAGATGCTGTCCAAGAAGTTTGAAAGTCTGCGGATCGCTATTAAGGGGACTCTCTGATGGATTTCTTTAATTCTATAAATGTAAGCTCGTCGGCTCTTTCGGCCGAGCGTACCCGTATGAACCTGATTTCCAGTAACCTGGCAAACGC
>JBBQCH010000188.1:0-5752 GCA_038318485.1 Geobacterales bacterium | reverse complement strand
GTCTCAGGGGGACGGCGGTGAACAGATGTCCATCTACGACGCCGCCATGGCTTATCAGCAGGATGCTACTCCTCTGATCGTCATCGCCGGCAAGGAATACGGGACCGGTTCTTCACGCGACTGGGCCGCCAAGGGGACGCTTCTTCTGGGTGTTCGAGCCGTGATTGCCGAGAGTTTTGAGCGGATTCATCGTTCCAATCTTGTGGGAATGGGGGTGCTCCCGCTGCAGTTTCTGCCGGGTGAAACATATCGGACGCTTGGCCTGAGCGGATACGAAACCTACGATATCGATGGCCTCGCTGCCCTCTCAACGGCCGGGACGCTTCGGGTCAAGGCACAGGCCAAAGACGGGACTGCCAAGGAGTTCCAGGTCTTGGTCCGAATCGATACCCCAAACGAACTTGAATACTTCCGACATGGTGGAATTCTCCCCTACGTACTGCGAGAGGCACTAAAATGAAAAAGGAGGATAACAATGGAAAATTGCAGAACAAATGAAGTGTTGGCTGAGCAGATTGCGATAATCCAGGAATTTGCGGTTACATTGGAAACTACAGACTTGAAGCAATTAAAAACAAATCTTGTCGAAATAGAAAATGCGACGAACACGCTTAAAGATCTTTTAAAGTATCTACCCGAGTAAACTGGGATGTGTATGATACGCTTTGCGGAATTAGAGGTATTTTACTGTTTGCTGAAAATGGCATGTGGTCCGCAATATGTCAATAAGTAGTTAATATTACTGTGAAGAGACAACGCAACTTAACGCAGTTAAACAACTTACGATGGACAATGAGCGGGAGGTAAAAATGAACATTTTTGATTTTGCGATGGAGATGGAGATTGACGGTAAGGCTCATTATGAAAAGTTGGCTTCTGAAGCTACCTCAACTGAGTTCAAGAACCTTTTTACTATGTTGGCGGAAGCCGAACAGTCGCATATCGATGCCCTCCAGACCATGAAAAATGGAGTGGATACCGTAAAGGTAGAGTCCAAGGTGCTGGAAAAGGCGAAAGATATCTTTGATAAATTGTTGACAGTTAAAGAAGACCGCGACTCACCCCCGGATGGGTATCTGCAAGTGCTCAAGGCAGAGGAGGAGAGCATCAGGCTTTACGAGGAGGCGGCAGAAAAAGAACAGAACGAGGACGCCAGAAAGCTCCTGTTGATTCTCGCTGGTGAAGAGAAAGAGCACCTCAGTATAGTGAAATACATCTACGAATTTGTTGAAGCACCGAGAACTTTCCTTGCCTGGGGCGAGTTCAGCAATCTGAAAGAGCTTTGATGGCAGGAGTGGTGTTGGCGGTTTGAAATTAACTGGCAGTTCTTCCGTTTTTGCAGGTCCCAACGGAATAAACGCCTGTGCCGGGCATCTGCAAAATCTTTCCTTGACGGTACACTAAGCGATGTCACGAGAGGCCAGGTTGCCGAAGGAGGTGGGTATTTGTGACCTAAACAGTACGCCGACAAGAGGCAAGGAACGAGAGAGAAGATTGAAATAAAGAATTCTCAGCAAAATGGCAAAGGAGGTGGAAGAATCGACGAACGGATTCGAAGTTACTATAGACGAAGTGAAGGCGCATATGAAAAGTGGAAACTCGTTGTTTTTTTATCAATGTTCTCCATCATCAGGACCGGGATTGGGCTGTCATGAAAGTGCGTGGGGCGTTACGCGTGCCTGATAATGAGGTAGGGAAGCATCTCAACGAAATCCCTCGTGATCGCACGATTATAGTTTATTCAACCTGCCCGGGGAATGAACGGAGCATTCAAACGGCGCAGATACTTCAACAACATGTTTGGAGTGACGTGCATCCTTTTATCGGCGGATTCAACGCATATCTGTACGCTGGGCTTCCGGTTGAGGAAATAGGCCGAGGAAGTAAAACATTAAGAATTATGGGGCGTTAACCGTCTAAGTCAAAGGAGGTTGTACATGAAAGGGAATGAGAAAATTATCGAATACTTAAACGCACGCCTGGCAGAAGAGCTGACTGCCATCAGCCAGTTCATGGTCCACGCCAAAATATGTGACAGCTGGAAGTACGAACGGCTGCACAAGGCGATCGAGAAGCGTGCCATCGAAGAGATGATGCACGCCGAGAAGCTCATCTCTCGCATCCTTTTCCTTGAGGGGCAGCCCATTGTCAGCAACCTGAACAAAATGCATATCGGTGCCGAGGTGCCGATAATGCATGAGAGCGATTGCGGTTTCGAGGAAAGAGGCATCAAGGGCTATAACGAAACCATCCGACTAGCGGTTGAAGTGGGAGACAATGGCACCCGCGAGCTGATCGAGTCCATACTGAAAGTGGAGGAAGGCCACATAGACTGGATCGAAGCACAGCTCAACCAGATCAAGCAGATGGGACTAGAAAACTACCTGATGGAGCAGATCGACTGAGCGTGGCGTCGTGTGTGTGGTCGAACAATGTGGAGACCAAGCTCTGCGGGAGACCCCGCCACTCAGGAAGACTAGGAAAAGCACCTGGACGCGGGGAGTAACTCCATCGTTGCGTAGGGCTGGTAGCGATACTTGGGGACGCTTCTTAGAAGCGGGTCGAGACGAGGCTGTTCAATTCGACCAGTCGAGGGTTCAGTAGGTAATTTTCTCCAGCGACATGGTGATCGAGGCCGTCGGTGTGCGTCACAATTCTAATTGTTTGTCGTTGCCGGAGGAAATTTGGAAGTTTTTGGTGTCATGAAGGTTGACTGTTGTCTGCAGACGAGTCTGCCCAGTGTCTTTGCTGCTGGTGACCGTGCTGAACGGTCTGGGACCCTTGCTTAATGGGGTCAACCGGGCAATCAAGGTAGTATAACCTCAAATCAAAGGAGATGACATGAAACAACCTTATGCGGAACGCGTAGCTCGCTGCACTGTCCTGATGAAAGAGCACGGCATCGACGTCCTTCTCCTCACTAAACCGGCCAATATGTTTTACCTGACCGGCGATGGCCGACTCTGCGCTTTTGCGATGATCAGTCGAGATGGCAAAGTAGCGCTTGGGGTGCCGAGTACCGATGTGGTTGACGTCACCAAGTTGGCCACCTTCGACCAGATTGCCGGCTTCGAAGATGAGGTGGGGATGATCCATTCAATTGCACACATCTTCAAGGATTTCGGCATAACAGAGGGATCGATGGGGCTG
The DNA here is from genome assembly GCA_038318485.1 of Geobacterales bacterium. Classification (GTDB taxonomy): domain Bacteria; phylum Desulfobacterota; class Desulfuromonadia; order Geobacterales; family Pseudopelobacteraceae; genus JACRCG01. The sequence continues at coordinate 2,602 of JBBQCH010000188.1, read as the reverse complement.
GAGTACACCTTCCTTAAGCACACCATGGTTGGAATGATGACCCACCCGCACGCCAAGCCGGATAAGGTCGTAGCCAAGGATTGCACCCCCATCATGACCGCCCTGCGTGTTGTCAAAGAGCCGGCAGAGATCGAGCGAATCAAGGCCGCCGGGGTCGTCACTGCGGCGGGGATGCGTGCGGCCATAGAAGCGGTTAAACCGGGTGCCACCGAAATCCAGGTAACTGCAGCAGCAGACTATGCTATGCGGATGGCCGGTGCCGAGGACCTCTATAAAAGTTACGTCTCCTCGGGCCCGCGCACCAGCATCGCCCACGGCCTCCCTTCCAAGCGTGAGTTGCAGAACGGCGACTTGGTGATGATCGACCTTCACCCGGTGGTGGACGGCTACAGTGCCGACATCTGCCGCACCGTTTGCGTAGGGAAACCTCTGCCTGAACAAAAGGAAGCCTTTGACCTCTATCTCAAGGCTCTCCAGGCAACGATCGCAAAGGCCAAGGCGGGGGTCGATATGGTGGAATTGGAAGAGACTCTGCACGGTATCCTCAAGGATGCTGGGCATGAAAAGCATATCTTTGGGCCGACGACCCACGGCATTGGCATCGAATTCGAGGAGCCCCCTCTGCCTCCTGGGCATGCCTTTTTCCATGGTGAGAAGGCGTCGCCGCCCCTAGCGGCCAACACGGCCATCGCGATCGGCAACTGCGGGCTTTATCTCGGCCCTTGGGGGATAAGGATCGAAGACACGGTGGTAGTCGGCCAGGATGGCCCGACGATACTGACTGTCTTTCCCTATGACCTTGAGAAGCAGCTTTAGGTAAGTAATGGTACTATGTCTTGGCCGAGAACATTGCCATCAACCTCACCCATGATCCACTCGGCAACGATCCAAGTGGTCAACCAAAGTACCTAAGGGATCGTCTGGCCGTTCGACGAAGGGATTACCGGCCTTGGGCTAACCAATGTCACGCCAGAGCAGTTCAGCCACGGTTACGCCGATCTCTTCCATAGCAACGTTTCATGGGAGAGTCTCGAAGTTTCAAGTTACTAAGGAGAGCATTCATGCAGCTCATCGACAAAATCTCAGAAGTCCCCCCGGAGTGAAGAAGCTTGCACGTGTCAACGAACTCGAAGTTGTGCTTATCAATGACTAGGGCAAACTCTTTGCCTGCGAAAATTACTGTCCTCATCAGGGAAGTCCGCTGCTGGGCGGAATCGTAAAAAACGGAGTCATCTCTTGTCCGCGTCATGGTTAGCATTACGATCTCACAACCGGCACCTGCGATGACCATCCTGGAACTGTTTTGCAGGTCTACCAGGTTACAGTTGATGGCGAAGACATCATGATTGAGCTGAGATAACAGCTTTCAGCGGGTTTCAGGTTTCACGGTATTTCATCAAGCGATAAGCTGGCAAGAGGTGACGTATGAAGGTCGTGATTATCGGCGGAATTGCAGCAGGCCTGTCGGCAGCCAGCCAGATCAGGAGACAGGCACCTCAGGCTCAGGTGATCATTCTGGAAAAGAGCGGTGATGTCTCTTATGCTGCCTGTGGCATGCCCTACAACCTCTTTTACCCGGACACCCCGGTAGAAAAACTCTACGCGCTGAGCCTGGATAAGATTCAGAAGGGACGCGGAATAGATTACCGGCTCAACCATGAAGTTACCCACATCGACCCCCTGCGGCAGGAGCTGGCAGTCAGTGATCTTGTGAATCGCAGGGACTACCGGGAAGGCTATGACTTTCTGGTGTATGCAACCGGCAGTAAACCGAATCGGGTGGCTATACCCGGCTTTGATGGAAAGGATGTTTTTTATTTCCGAACCCTGGCCGACACGCGGCGAGTCAAGGACTTTATTCGAGAAAGAGCACCCAAACAGGCGGTTATGATCGGTTCAGGCTATACCAACCTGGAAGTAGCTGACGTGTTTTACAACATGAAGATCAAACCTGTCCTGATCGATAAAGCCGCCCTGATTCTGCCGATGATGACCGCCGAGTCTCGTGAGAAGGTGCTGGACAAGATCGCCGAGAAGCAGATCGATTTCCTTGTCTCCACGGATGTGCTGGAAAAGAGTGGCTCGGTAGTGAAGACTTCTGCCGGAGACTTTGACGCTGATATTGTCATCGTGGCAGCTGGAGTGCGTCCCAACACTGACCTGTTTGCGGCTGCAGGCGGAGAACTGGGGGTCGCCGGAGCGGTAAAAGTTGATCGTTACCTGCGGACCAATTTCGAGACCATTTTTTCCGGCGGCGATTGTGCCGAACATTACGTGCGTCAGCTTGGCACCAACGGCTATGTCCCGCTCGGACCGGTCGCAAACAAGCAGGGGAGGCTGATCGGCAGTAATATAGTCAATAGTCAGGAAATGCGGATGTTTTTCGGTATTGACCAGACGGCTGTTTTCAAGTTTTTTGATCTGACCGTGGCAACCACCGGGCTGCACGAAAAACAGCTGCGGGACCTGGGCAAATCGTTTGCCAAGGTGTCCGTGGACAGCCCCACTAGAGGCGAATTCCCTGGTGGGGGCAGCATGCGGGTCGTGCTCATCTTTGAAAAGGGAACCGGTACGCTTTTGGGTGGAGAGATTGTGGGCCAGG
>JBBQCH010000187.1:0-5813 GCA_038318485.1 Geobacterales bacterium | reverse complement strand
AGTCCCGACGGAATACGTCTGTTCTCCCACGACCATATCGCTGACAGTCATCTTGTTCAGTGTCAGTGTACCGGTCTTGTCAACGCACAGCACCGTTGCCGAACCCAGCGTTTCGATTGCGGGCACCCGCCTGGTAAGTATGCGATGTTTTGAGATGCGCCAGGCTCCGAGAGCAAGAAATACGGTCAGAACCACCGGGAACTCTTCGGGAAGCATTGCCATCGCCAGCGACAATCCGGCCAGGAAGCCTTCAAGCAGATTCCCGCGCGTCAGCCAATAGACGACGACCACCAGGGTACAAAGAACTGCCCCGGTGATCGCGAAAATACGCACCACTTTGCCGGTCTGGACCTGCAGGGGTGTTCGTTCTACTTCGAGCGACTCAAGTGCCTTGCCGATTTTACCTAATTCGGTTCCGGAGCCAATCGCCTTGACAATTCCAACCGCCTGACCGGACACAACCAGAGTCCCTGAAAAGGCAAAGGGAAGATCATCTCCGCCCGGTTTACCAATGACGGTTGATTCGTCTTCGGTCGAAGACTTGCGCACCGGTACTGATTCACCGGTAAGAAGCGATTCATCAACGGAAACATTGGTGGCATGAAGCAAAATACAGTCAGCAGGAACACGATCGCCTTCCGAGAGCAGGATGACATCATCGCAGACCACTTCCCGCCCGGAGATACGCGTTTTTTCTCCGCTGCGGATGACGTAGGCGCGAGGGCTAGCCAGATCTTTCAGCGCTTCCAGCGCGCGCTCTGTTTTTCGCTCCTGATAGAAGGTGATGCCGATAATGACAAAAACAAAACCAAACAGCATCAATGCTTCCTGAAATTCGCCTGACATTAGATATAATGCGCCGCAGGCTATCAGCAGTAAAAACATCGGTTCTTTAAGGACTTCGATCAGGATAACCAGAGCCGTCCGTTTTCCCTGGGTCGGTAATTCGTTAAAACCATCCTTTTCCTGCCGCTTGACGACTTCTTCCTGCGACAGCCCAACCAGTTTCTCAAACGATATACCGCTCATGCTTCCACCTTTTCAAAAAACTATTTCTTTAATTAATTGCGTCCATTCCCCGGAGACCCAGACTCCTCCCAGCACCTTGACCAAAAGAACAGTGGCGGCAGGTCGCAAGCGCCGATGCCGTTAAATGCAGAGCGCCTTAACGCTGAAGGTGACGACACGGGCTTCCTCACCGTTTGCTCGTGCATAGCCCTCGGCGGCAAAGGAAGCGTTGAGTTCGTCAGGTCAACCAATTTGTTCCATATCAGGATTGGCGAGTAGTTGATCGAGCAGAACCAGATTGTAATCGCCCGGCACCACAAAATGATGCTTCAAACCAATCTGCGCCAGCGTGGAAACGAGGTAATGCCAATTCCAGATCAAGAGTGGTATCAAGGCGGCGAGGATTGAGGCTACGAAGGCGTACAGGTAGTAAGTTGAGGAGCCGAAGACGAGCCAACGAAGAGAGCGCCTTGATGTGGAATTGGAATAACTTCCGATGGTATGCTCTCTGGGCCTAAACATTGGTCACGATCACTTTCAATGCATGTTTCAAGGAGGCGTTTTCAAACGTATCATAGGCTTTCATTATTTCGCATAATTTGAAGCGGTGTGTAACCGGGCGTGAGTTCAGCACGATGCTGCGATTGGTATTTTTGTTTTGAATCATTTCAATACTCCTTTCAGGGAATCTTGATGATGATGGTTCGTTCAAACTCGCAACTTCAATGACAAAGGGTAGCGTACATCTCTTCTTATAACGCGGTCATAGGCTTCGTTTATTTTGTCCCGCCCCCATTGATCATCTCCGCAACCTTTCTGAAGTGAAAACCGTAGACGGCATAGGTTATGGCCAGCGGGAAGAGCCGCGGTTTTTTGAAGATTGTCCAGAAGAAGAGTTTCCAGAAGTGGAGTCTCTCACGGCCCAACACTCCCAGAAACAGGATCGACTTGAACAGCGCACCCAGATACCCCTGCTGGATGCGGTTACGCCCTTTTGCCAGCGGACGGTATTCCCGTAACAGCCGAATCACCCGCCGATAGTACTGCCTGGGGGAGTAGATCGTGCAGAGGATGGTCCGGTAACCATCGATCAGAAGTTCCGGCGGCATCCGCGGGATGAAGTTGAGGTCAATGGAGGTGTTGCTGCCGCAACCTTCTCCAAGAATCCTCCCTTCCCGGTCGAGGCGCTGATACAGTCTGGTGCCACGCATGGCTGAGAGTACCCCTACCATTGCGGTAACAATACCGCTCTCCTGGATAAAACGGATCTGTTTGTCGAATATGGTTGGCGGATCGCTGTCAAAACCGACGATAAACCCGCCGTGCACCTGCAAACCGGCCTGTTGAATGTGCTTTACCGAGGCCAGCAGGTCGCGGTTTCTGTTCTGCGCCTTGCCGCTTTCAGCGTGTCCCTCCTCATGGGGGGTCTCAATGCCGATAAAAACCTCCTCGAAGCCGGCCCTGACCATCAATTCCATGAGCTCGTCGTCGTCGGCCAGATTGATAGACGCCTCGGTGTAAAAGTAGAAGGGATGCCCTTTCTCCTCCATCCACGCGATCAGGGCCGGGAGAACCTCCTGTTTCAATTTCCCCCGGTCGCCGATGAAGTTGTCGTCCACAAAAAATATGGCGCCGTACCATCCGAGCGCGTAGAAACTTTCCAGTTCGGCGATGAGCTGTGCAAGCCCCTTGGTGCGCGGCGTGCGTCCGAACAGGACAGTAATATCACAAAACTCACAGTCAAAGGGGCAGCCGCGGGAATACTGAATGTTCATGGCGGCGTAGTTTTTTAGATCGACCAACTCCCACAGAGGGATGGGGCTACTGCTCATATCCGCCCGTTCTTCGCCGTCATACCGTCGTCGGGCCGCGCCTTTCTCCAGATCCCGCAAAAAAAGGGGGAGCGACACCTCGGCCTCATCCAGAACCAGATGATCTACTTCGGGAAAATCATCATGATAGGCGGTAAACAGCGGACCACCGGCGACGATCTTCACCCCCAGCCGCCGGCAGCTGGCGATTACTTTTTGCGCCGATTCCCGCTGGATGGTCATGGCGCTGATGAAGACGTAATCCGCCCAGAGCAGGTCCGCGTCGGACAGTTCGCGGACGTTCATATCGACGAGCTTCATATGCCACGTGGCCGGAAGCATCGCTGCCACTGTCAAAAGTCCCAACGGCGGAAAGCTCGCCTTCCTGTCGATGAATTTCATGGCGTGGCGGAAACTCCAGAAGGTATCCGGATAATGGGGGTATACGAGAAGTATGTTCATATGAGCAGTCTCCCGGCATTCATTCCTACTTAAAGCGGGACTTGGCCTAATCAATGGCCTCGCTCAGTGCGCTCCACGCAAACTCAACACCTGATTTCACGTCCTCCCATGCGCTTTCCCCGGTCTGCTGAAGTTCATCTATTTTTTGTCGGGCCGCTTCACGCTTTGCTTTCAGCGATTCGATCTGCTCCTTATAATCAATTTTTGCATCTGCGCTTATCTCACGCGCCCTAACCGTCAGTGTATCGATCTCAGTACTCCACTCTTCCAGTTTTGACCGCAGGTTGCGAACATATTCGTCTCGTTTGTTCATGAAAATCTCCTATTTTCCTTTGCTTTTCACCTCTTCAAAGTCGGCGTCAACAACTCTTTCGCCTTTGTCCGCTTCTTTATTTGCCTGACCGCCGGAACCAGTTTCTCCCTGTTCATCCGGCTTCTCCTTGGCATACACGGCTTCCGCCAGCTTGTGTGCTGATTGGGCCAGTTCATCGGTGTCTTGCTTGATGGCCTCGGCGTCGTCACCTTCCATGCTCTTTTTCAGTGTTGCTATCTTGTTCTCGATGTTGCCTTTTTCCACTGCATCGATCTTGTGGCCAAACTCTTTCAATGACTTCTCGGTACTGTAGACCATGCCATCGGCATGATTAGAAGCTTCTGCAGCATGGCCGAGTTGTCTTTGTCCTTGATCATCTCAATGTCCAGTGTGATGGTGATATCGTCGCCGACCATTACATCTCCGGTTTCCAGAGCCTTGTTCCAGGCCAGACCGAAATCCTTGCGATTGATCGTGGTGATGGCGGTTGTTCCACGGTGGATGTTGCCCCAGGGATCCTTGCTCTCTTTGGAAAGGGCTTCCATGTCAAGTTTTACCTGGCGGGTTATTCCGTGCAACGTCAGGTAACCCGTGACTTTAAGCCTGTTTTTGCCGACCTTGGCGATTTTCTTTGAGACGAAGGTCATGGTCGGGAATGCTGCTACATCGAGGAAGTCGACACTTTTTAAGTGGTCGTCACGTTTCTGCATGTTGGTATTGATGGAGGTTGTGTCGATGGTGACCTGCACATGTGATTTGGAGATGTTCTTTTCGTTGAGATTGAATGTCCCGGAGTACTTTCCGAAATTCCCATTTACATTGGACACAATCAGATGTCTGGCCTTGAAGCCCACATTTGAATGGTCGGGATCGATGCTCCAGGAAGAGGACGAGGCGACAATCGGCAGGGCAAGGGTGATGACTGCGGTGATAGATGCGAGAATGCGTTTCATAATGGTGCCCTTTGCTGTGTCAGCGAATTGGTTAAATGCAGCACTCCAGATTTCAAGCGGAATGCACCTGCACGTCATGGCCCATTATTTTCAGGACGTCCCTTGCCTCGGCCACTTCTTCCACAGAGCCATGAACCACAAGAACAAATTTATCGCTCTTTATGGCGGTTTCATACTTGAGGGCACTGTCTGTAGGAATGCCAATACTATAGAGATCTGCGCCAATTGCGCTCAGACCCCCGATTACCACGGCACCCTCCAAGCCTCCCACAATGACCGCAACAAGCGGACCTGCCATAATAAGCGGGCCAAAGCCGGGGATAAAGAAGAACCCTGCCCCGAACAGAAGACCCCATTTCCATCCCCAGAATGCACCTCGTTTGCCCCATTGGTACATGCGGTCTCCGGCATTGTAAAAACCTACGACATCTTCCTCCGTATGATAGTCCTTGCCCACGATAGAGAGTTTCTTTAAATCGAACCCGATCGCTGTAATTCCTTAACAGCCTGTTCTGCTTCAGTATGAGTATTAAGTATTGCGACACCGGCGTTTTCTATTGACATGATCAATCTCCTTTAGTTTGTATAAAATTGACTATATTGCCTATGACATGATGTGCTGTTGCTCATCAGCTTGAATTGTTGGTTAACTCAAATACACGATACACGAAAAATATATTTTCCGTATGTTCAGGTGTCTGGAATAGATTCACCGCAATCAAGGTGCCAAAAGATACCTGCTGAAATTAATTAGTGTAATGGTCTGTTTATACGTCATAAAAGAAGCTGAGTACGAGCCATGACGAGGGTATCCGACCATAAGATTCCGCCAATAATGACATAACTGCTGTATATGGTGGGGGGTGTTGAGGTTAGCTTTTATGAATCCTGCAGCCAGTGGATATCCACAGAAAAGGGCTGCCCATTACTTGGCAGGCAATGCGCTATCGGGTATCCATTCTTGCCTACCGACACACTATTGAGCTCGCATAAACAATCTTTGGCTGGACTCTATAAATCGGCACGAATACTCTTGCGTATTGCCTCCAGGCAGTCGTTGGCCATCCTGACGACATGGGACTTGTCCACCACAACGACCGACTGTGGCATGACAACCTGCACTGCATCCTTGTATAACAACCACAACAGCAACAATGATAAAACCAGCAAGCATCTCAACCGCGAAAATAAAAAGCCTGGGAGCCTTGCCTCGTCATGAGAGGCTTCAGCTACCCAGGCTCTAACCAACTTCAAGTTTTTAGATTA
>JBBQCH010000186.1:0-5965 GCA_038318485.1 Geobacterales bacterium | reverse complement strand
TGGACTGGGACTGGCCGTGACATACAACATCGTTAAACGCCATGGTGGCGATATTACGGTGGAAAGCAAGATAGGCAAAGGATCAAAATTTACGGTAAGGATACCTGCATGTCAAAAATAGTCCGTAATGACACAAAAGTTCTGATCGTCGAAGATGACAAGTCTCTTCGGGAACTGCTGCAGATGGAACTTTCCCGTTCCGGATACAAGGTAACTGCCACAACCAGCGGAGAAGAGGGTCTGGAGGCCTATCGGGAGGAAATATTCAACGTGGTTCTGCAGGACATTCGCATGCCTGGCATGGACGGGATTGAAGCCCTGAAGCTTATGCGAGCCGAGTCAACTATCCCCGAAGTCATTATGTTCACCGGGCACGGCACGATCGAAACTGCCGTGGAATGTATCAAACAGGGTGCCTATGATTATCTGACCAAGCCGATAAAGCTTGATGAACTGGAACTTTTGATCGATAAAGCCTGCGAGAAAAATCGTTTAAGGATGGAAAACATCAACCTCAAAAAAGAGATAAAACGGTTTGAGAACCACCGGATCATCGGCAAAAGCCAGGCAATTCAGAAAGTTCTGGATACGGTCCAACGCTGGGGAGTGACCGACGAGCATGTGCTGATAACCGGTGAAAGCGGAACCGGCAAGGAACTGATTGCCAGGGCAGTACACGATGCCAGCCGCCGTGCCAGCAAACCGTTCGTGACCGTAAACTGCGGCAGATTTGATGCCAATACAGCGGAAAGCGAGTTATTTGGACATATGCAGGGAGCCTACACCGGTGCCAACAAAGGCCGTGCGGGATTGTTTGAGCTGGCCGACACCGGGACACTTTTCATGGATGAGGTTTCGGAGATGCCGCTCGATGTCCAGGTCAAACTGCTTCGGATCCTAGAAACCAGTACCTTCCGCCGCATGGGCGGAAACCACGATATCAAGGTGAATGTCCGCTTCGTCTTTGCCTCCAACAAAATCCTGTCCGACTGTGTCAACCGCGGGGAATTCCGTGAAGATCTTTATCATCGGATTAACCTGCTTCCGATCCCTTTACCGCCATTGCGGCTGCGGATCGACGACATCCCGCCATTGACCTGGTTTTTTATCCGGCAATGTGACGAAAATGATGCACGAAATTGGGAGATATCTGATGCGGCAATGGCCTCGCTCTGCGCCTACCAGTGGCCCGGCAATGTCAGGGAGTTGCGTAACACCATCCGAAGGGCCTGCATTTTGGCCAACGAGCCGATCATCACCCATGACCTGTTCCCATTCACACCTCCCAAAGCGAGCTATACACCTGTAACCAGCTCTGCAAATCCTGTAAACACCGAAACAGCAGCCTTCAAACCTGCGCCGCTCTGGGCCGTGGAGCGTGAACACATCGAAAGGGTTCTCAAACTGGTGGATCAAAACAAAAGCCGCGCCGCCAAACTGCTGGAAATCGACCGCAAGACACTTTATACCAAGCTGGAACGCTACGGACTGGAAAGCTGATGGAACCAAAGAGGGGCTGAACCGGCGGTCAATTTCGCAAGCCGGCGCCCCCCGAATAGCGTGTATTTTTACCTCACTTTTTCAAACAAAACAATTGCCAGACCACTGCTATACGTTAGTCCTACTACAAAAACAAACCTGATATGTAAAATATATCCCCACTTTTCAGCATATTGACTAAGTAGTTCCATAAATATGGGTATTTTTTCTACAATGTAGGTTTATTACCCACTACCAAGTCATGTATTCACACAATCCTTAATAGCGCACCCTGCAATTTATAAAGTTTCACAAAACAACTGGCATCGCTGTTGCATTCTAAATATTCATGAAAACCGGTTTCAAGAACAGCGCAAGGCCAGCATGCATTTAAATACTTCACCATACAGTCCGGCATTAAGCCAGGCGGCAATCAGACCACCCGCGACACTGACCGTTGCCATTACGGACAACTGCAACCTTTCCTGTTGCCACTGTCTGGTGGCCGAAAATCGGCAACTGCAAACTGGTCATGTTGCAGAATGGTCGCTTTTGCAGCTGATCAATCAGTTTTATTCACTGGGTGGTGAACATATCCGGTTCACCGGCGGTGAACCACTGCTTCACCCGGCCTGGCTGCGGGCAATGCAATTCGCAGACACCATCGGACTTACAGAAATCACCTTGCAGACCAACGCCGTCCTACTGACGAATCAACACGTAAAACAACTTCAGCGATCCCATCTGCCGGGCTTTTCGATTCAGATCAGCCTCGACGGAGCAACCGCTTCCAGCCATGACCTGGTTCGCGGACCCGGGGCCTTCGCGGCAACCATGCAGGCTATCGATCGGCTCATACAGAGCGGCTTTGCCGGAAAGGTCACGATCAACTTCACCGAGATGCGCCACAATCTGGAAGAGTTCCCCGACTTGCTGCAACTGGCGGAAAAACTCGGACTAGCAGCTGTGTCAGCCGGCACTTTGATACATGGTGGTGAAGCAGCGGAATGCACCAAGATTTCCCAACCCGAAAACGGACAATATCTCCGACTGCTGGATCGTTATGACAATGACCAGGCCTTTCGGGACCGCTATGACACTTTCGGCAATATGGCTGCACTGCAATGGCGTAAAGGCGACTCACCCCGCAGCAGTTGCTGCACGTTCGCCGAGCATCCCTATATCACAGCTGACGGCAGATTATACCCCTGCCTGCTGTGCCATACCGATCAATACGCAGTACGCGGTGTGTACAAAAAAGGGTTGGAAGCAGCCCTGACGGAAGGGGCATTGCTATGGGAACCACTTTTGGAAATCAGCCGCCGCCGTTCAGCATTAATCGCTCAGTGTTGCGACTGCCCAGGTGCAGACGTCTGCGCCGGGGGTTGCATGGGAAGAGCTTTAATCAGTTGCGGCAACCCGTGGTCCGCTGATGACCGCTGCGAACAACGAAGTACCATCTACCACACCTACCCTCTGTCAAGAGATGATATAGAATAAAACCTCAAAACTGCAGTTAAACCGCCGAACACGCCGATGAGTGCCGATAAAACCAAACACACCTACTAAGATTGATTCATCTTTTTGGGTAAGCCAAAAGGACCTGCAAGTTTCTGACTTTTCGGCGTGTTCGGCGGTTAAATGTTTTATCCAGGAAAAACCTCAAACAGAATCCTCGTTATAAAATACAAAAATTGAACGTACTTCCTTATTGCAGCAAGGCATTATTACCTCCTCCATCCTGCTTCACGGTATACACTGGGGGATATTTCCCCAGTGTGGATAATCGCTATACCCTAAAATCAGCATTTGTACTCACTATTATAGAAAATTGTTTCACAAAACCCCGCACCACAATTCCATCCATTAACCAACAAACCCACTACCCTACGCAACATACTGTTATAGCATGTATTTTTATGTTGGCATCCTACTTGCTAAGAGTAAAACACAACATTCATTACAGAACTTGATGCAACAAAGTAAGATTAATCCAAAGTTTACGACTAAATACTTAAAACGAAGTTATGGGAGGTGATAATTCCCGGCAGCCTTGATTTAAGATTAATGCAATGAAGAAAAATACAACTGCAGCACCACATTCCAAGCAGCAACACCACAAAAAGGAGGAAGTACCCATGTCTCACAACAAAGACGTAAAACGCACCCTGAAGAACGAAAGACTGGAATACCCGATCAAGATGATGCACGCTTATCCATCCGTAAATGTCGGTTGGGGTGCACACACCATGGTCGGCAATGATGCCAAGGCACTGGGAATGACCAATGCCCTGATCGTAACCACCGGCCTGAAAGGCACCGGCATCGTCGAGACAATCCAGGGCGTGCTGAAAGCTGCCGGCGTTGCTTCCGAAGTTTTCGACAAAGTAACACCAAACCCGAAGGATTTTGAAGTAATGGCAGGCGCCAAAGCATTGGCAGCAGGCAAGTTTAACGGCATTATCAGTCTTGGCGGCGGCAGTTCCCATGACGCCTGCAAAGCCATCAAACTGGTTCACAGCCATGACGGCCAGGATGTTCGCAGCTTTGAAGGTGCTTTCAAGGCCACCAAGGCCAACACGATTCCCCAGCTTGCCATCAACACCACTTCAGGAACCGGTTCGGAAGTATCATGCTTCTCGATCATCAATCACACTGACAAGAAATACAAGATGGCTCTGTTCGATCCGAACTGCACACCCAGCAAATCAGTCAATGACCCGCTGATCCACCAATGTATGCCTGGTGATCTGACCGGCTACACCGGCATGGACGCACTTGCACACTGCGTAGAAGCGATTTCATCCCGTCTGGGTGTTATTTCCGCATATGGCCAGGGGTTACATGGAATTACGCTTATTTTTGAAAACCTGCGGCAATCTGCAATGAACAGAAACAACGACAAGGCCGTAGAAGCGATGGTCTGGGCCGAAATGCAAGCAGCCTACAGCTTCAACAGCGCCGGTCTCGGCCTGATTCACAGTATGGCACATGCTCTGGGCGGTATGTACGATGCTCCTCACGGTCTCTGCAACGCCATCGGTCTTGGCCCGGTCATGAAATTCAATTTGTCCGCCTGTCCGGAGCGCTTCAAGATGATGGCTCAAGCTGCTGGCTGTGATGTAACCGGCCTGTCCGATATGGCAGCTGGCGAAAAATTCATTGAGGCTTGTCTGGAACTGAAAGCTGATCTGGGCATCACCAAGACCTTCAAGGATCTTGGTCTGCTTGAAAAAGACATCGAAGGCCTGTCACGCTTTGCTGTAAATGATATCTGTACAGAGGGCAACCCGACTGATACCGGTCTGCAGGATATGATCGGAATTTTCAAACAGTGCATGTAATTTTCTAACCTGTTGTGTGCCCATGTGATGTTATGCCGCTGGTCCCGAAGGGTAGATGCCCCTCACCGGGCCCAGCGGCCGTTTTTATTTTGAAGATGCTGTTGCGCGGGCTCAATGATTGCAAAGAATAACCATACGGCAATATTAAAAACTCAACTTGAATGGTTCGATTCTTACTCCCATAGAATGTAGGGTCGTCCCCCTGCGGGTGGCCTGATTATGGTGACAGCCAGCAAGAACGACCGCAGGGGATCGTCCCTGCATAAATTGTAAAATGAAATAGCAAATTAGAACTAATCAGAAATCTCAATCAATACGAGGCCATCATGATTACCGAACAAAGTGTTAAGGATTTCCTTCAGGCAGGCGGATACATCGCCGACGAAGCCATTGCCACCGCAGTTTTTCTGGCACTCCGCATGGAGAAACCGATCCTGATTGAAGGCCCTCCGGGTGTAGGAAAAACCGGACTGGCAAAGGCACTCTCCGCAGCCCTGGATTTCCCGCTTGTGCGGCTGCAATGCTATGAAGGAATTGATGAAGGCAAGGCGCTCTACGACTGGGAATACGGCAAACAACTGCTTTACACCCAGCTGCTGCGTACCCAGCTTGACAATTATCTCTCCGTATCAGCTGACCTGAGGGAAGCGGTCGAGCGGCTTTCTGCCGAAGAAAGCCTGTTTTTCTCCAAGAATTTTCTGGTACAGAGACCGATTCTGCGCAGCTTCATGTCCGAAAAGCGCTCGCTGCTGCTGATCGACGAGATCGACCGATCCGACGACGAATTTGAAGCGCTGCTATTGGAATGCTTGAGCGACTTTCAGGTTTCAATCCCGGAACTGGGAGTGATCGAAGCCAAGAGAAAACCATTGACAATCCTGACCAGCAACGGCACACGCATGATCTCGGACGCGCTGCGACGACGATGTCTGTATCTCTATATCGGATATCCGGAACTGGAACGGGAAGTCGCCATCGTCCGGACGAAGTTCCCCGACCTTTGCGAAGTTTTGGCAAACCAGATGGTGAACTTTCTGCGGAAAGCCCGCGAACTGAATCTGCGCAAACCGCCCAGTGTTTCCGAAACCCTGGACTGGGCCCAGGTACTTACAATCATCAAAGCCAGCCAGCTTACAGCCGAG
>JBBQCH010000185.1:0-6170 GCA_038318485.1 Geobacterales bacterium | reverse complement strand
CAGGGAGGTTTCTCACACTGCTGGCATTGGACCGGCATGTAGAAATGTCCTTTTTCCGGAACTTCGGTCGGGTTATAATAGTGCTCTGCATGTGATAGATCTACGCCCTTTTCTTTGTCAAGCTGCATGACCCTGATCCAGTGAATCTGTGGATCACGCGACTGGTTGTTTTCACCCACACAGGCATACACGCAGCGCCGGCAACCGATACAACGAGACAGGTCAAGCCCATAGCCATAACGGACTCCTTCAATTGGAGGCGTTGACTTGACAGTTACCTGTTTACCGTACTGCTTGCTGTATTTTTTTTCGAGCCGCTCAAGCACGCCCTTTAGCTCATCCTTTGAAATTTCACGGAAATGTTTCTGGAAAAACTCCTCCCATACTGAGGCCGACGCTTCTCTGCCGGGTAAAACAATCAAACCTATTCCAGCAGCCAAACCTTTTAAAACCTTTCGGCGGGACTTATGAAACACTTGGTCGTCACACTTTTTTATATTTGTCATAAACCTGGCTCCCGATTAATTGAACGGAGAAAACAATCAGTGTCGTACGCTACCAGGGCGTACCGGCGGCGGAAGTGGCTTTATAGGCTTAAACTTCGGATCATGCGGGTTGTGGCAGTGTACGCAGAGCAGGTACTGCTTGTCGCCATTCCAGTAACCGGTCCGTTTGCCGTGAATGCCAACTTTCCAGTCACGAAATTTGTCCCCATGGCATTGACCGCATAATCTGTAGGATTCGGAGAAATCAATCAGTTCGCCGGAAACCAATCGTAGCTTGTCACGGTCTAACAGGTTATGGCAGTCCGTGCACCAGCGCTCGCCCTCGGCGTGATGCAGTATTATATTCTCATGATAGTCAGTCAGTATCCGGCGCTGAGGATTCGGTTTCATGGAAGAGTGGCACTGGCTGCATGGAAAGATTCCCTCGGAGAAGGGAGGGCGCGGCACCGGAAAATTCTTTTCTGGTGGTAGGTTCTTTATGTTGTAGGTCGGCAGCAATTCAGCTGCAGTTTTTTCTACAACAACCAGCTTTCCAGATCTGTCAAATTCCTTGACTCTAGCTGAATGACCCAATTTGGCGGATATTAACTGAACCGATACCAAGGCAATCAGAACGAGTGTGAGACAAACAAAATTCCGTTTTTTCATCAGAACCTCTATGTCACGTGATAAGTAAATACTGCCAGATTTAGGAATCGAATGTTGAATATAACCGGTCAGTGCATTTGTTGATGTAACTGATAGTATTAATATGAAAAGACCTTCGTTTTGTCAATGCAAAAAAGTGTTTTATTATTATCTTGTATTTCACTACGTACTATATGGAGATGCCACGCAGTAACCGACTATCTGCTACAAACTCAATCAGAACGCTTGATTATTTTGATATTTGAATTGTGAAACATGTTATGCGAATAGAAAAAGGAGGCGGTATATGATGCCTAATTACTGCAATTGGATCTAAATTAATCTGTTGCAGGCAATAACTGTTGGTAAACCAAAGTTATTATTTGGAAAGCACATAATCCCCGCCTCCCTGACGGGAAAAGGGGCCTATGTATTGTGGTTATATAGTTATTTTAATTAGTTTCTGGTCTTCTTGGTTACCCCTTTTATGACAGGTTTCCCGCTAGCCGCCATCGCTTCCAGCATTGACTCGCCCATTCTGGTTGGGCTGGTGGAGACGATCACACCACACTCCTGCAGAATGCGGATCTTGTCCTCTGCCTTGCCCTTGCCGCCGGTGATGATCGCGCCAGCGTGTCCCATGCGTTTGCCGGGAGGTGCCGTGACACCGGCGATGAAAGCGGCAACCGGTTTCTTCATGTTTTTTTTGATCCACTCAGCCGCAGCTTCCTCTGCTCCACCACCGATCTCGCCAATCATAAAAACTCCTTCCGTGTCCGGATCCTGATTGAACAGGGTCAACACATCAATGAAGTTCATGCCGATGATCGGATCGCCACCGATGCCGACACAGGTGGATTGCCCCAGTCCCACATCGGTCAGCTGTTTGACGGCTTCATAGGTCAGGGTGCCGCTGCGCGAGACAACACCGATTTTCCCCTTTTTATGAATATGGCCCGGCATGATGCCGACCTTGCATTCACCGGGGGTTATCACGCCCGGGCAGTTAGGGCCGACCAGTCTGGTTTTACTCCCCCGCAGGATCGCTTTAACCGGGATCATATCACGCACTGGAATGCCTTCAGTGATGCATACTGCCAATTCAATACCGGCATCAGCTGCCTCAAGAATTGCATCGGCTGCGCCGGGAGGAGGTACGAAGATCATCGATACATTGGCCTGGGTATATTTGACCGCCTCAGCAACAGTATTGAAAACAGGGATGCCTTCAATGTGGATACCGCCTTTGCCTGGCGTGACTCCAGCTACTATGTTGGCACCGTATTCCCGACACTGCTGTGTATGAAACAGGCCGCTTCTCCCGGTAATGCCCTGCACGAGAATTTTTGAGTTTTTATTGAGTAGTATGGACATGGTCATGAGCTCCGAAAAAACAATGTGGTTGATCAGCCCAGCATCTTTACAATCCTAGTCGCTGCATCCCCCAGGTTATCACCTACCTGAACATTAAGACCGGATTCACGCAACAGCAATTTCCCCTCTTCAACCATGCTGCCGTCCATGCGGACAACGATCGGAAGCGTGCAGTTGACCTCACCCGCCGCTTCAATAATACCCTGAGCAATAACGTCACAGCGCATGATGCCGCCAAAGATATTTACAAAGATGCCTTTGACGTCCCGATCCTGAAGAAGTATCCTGAATGCCTCTGCCACCTTTTCACGGGTAGCTCCGCCGCCTACATCAAGAAAATTGGCCGGTTCACCACCGCATTCCTTGAGAACATCCAGAGTGGCCATGGCCAGACCGGCACCGTTGACCAGGCAGCCGATCGAACCGGTCAGTTTGATATAGGCCAGATCGTACTTGCCGGCGGTTATTTCCAATTGATCAAGCTGGGAGTAATCCATCATGTCCGGGTATTCGCGGTGACGATAAACAGCATTATCATCAAAATTTATCTTGGCATCCATCGCCATCAGCCAACCGGCCTTGGTAACCACCAGCGGGTTGATTTCAACCAGTCCGCAGTCCTTTTCCTGACAGACTCGATAAAGGTTCATCAGCAACTCAACGCAATCCTCGCAGACCGAACCGTTCAGTCCCAGCGCCAGCGATATCTTGCGAGCCTGATAAGGATGAAGACCTGTCAAAGGATCTATTTGAAGCTTATAAATCTTCTCAGGACTCTTGTTGGCCACCTCTTCAATATCAATGCCACCTTCAGCGGAAGCGATCAGCATATAACAGGACGATTCGCGATCAAGGGTAATTGAAAGGTAGAATTCTCGAGCGATTTCAACCGCCTCTTCCACCAGGATACGGCGGACCTTAAGCCCTTCCGGTCCGGTCTGACTGGTAACCAATGGACGACTGAACAGCTCTTTGCCGTATTCCTGGGCTTGTTCCGGGTAATGCACCAGCTTGACACCACCCGCCTTGCCACGACCGCCGGCATAGATCTGCGCTTTGACCACACAGCGTCCCCCCATCATCTTGGCGGCCCGCTCAACCTGATCTGAAGTCAGCGCCACCATTCCTCGCGGAATCGGAATACCGTAACTGCTGAGAATTTCCTTGGCCTGATACTCATGAATATTCATGCTGTATGCTCCATCGGATGAATTTGGGAAATTATAACAAGGTAAACGGCATTTTCAAGGCATCGACATTATCTGCGAGTGTTGCGGGCTTATGGTTAGTTACAATTTGGAGGACTTGCGATTAATCTCGGCATCGGAGGCGCGCAGGTAAACCGGCAGCAGTTCAGAAGAATTCAACTGTTTACCCTTCCGGAAGGCATGCAGTGCCAGCAAGGCCCCATTGGAAGCACGTGAAGTGTGTTGAGGGAATGGTGCAATGACAGCCGAATCCCCAAAACAAGATATAATATTTTCGAGATAACGAAGAGCGCCTTCGCCGGCAAATATTACCGGTTTATCAGTCATGTCACGGATTAAATCAAAAAAAAGTTCCGGAGGCATGACGCTGTCATTGATAACCGGAACCGGTATCGGGGATGTCACATCATATAAACCGGCGTATATCTCGCTTTTACGGGCATCCAGCAACGGACAGACCAGGCAGGACGACAACGGAAAATTCATGGCCAGCATGGCCAGTGACGAGTATCCGGCACAAGGCTTTCCGGTAGCAAGTGCCAGTCCCTGAATCGTCGCAACTCCACCCCTGACACCTGTAAATGACCCGGGACCTGTTGAGGCAGCGAACAGGTCGATGTCGATCATTTCTATCCCTGAGAAAGCAAGCAGGCGCTCGATTTCTGGTATCAAGCGGACTGACAGTGTGCGGTCAGTACTGAAAGCTGATTCGGCAACAACTTTCTCATCAACCGTTAGCGCTGCAGTGGTCATTGAAGAGGAAGTATCAATCGCCAAAATTTTGATTGGGGAGTTTCCTGTGCTGTAACAAGTACTGCTTTGCTTGGCAACCTGCTTTTGCATCATGCTTATATCTCCGGTTGTGATGTCCATTTAATTTGGTTTACCGTTACCCTTGCCATTTATCATAGAAGACAGTCTCTTCCAGTGGCTTTCGGTGAGGAGTTCCGGAGACCTCCGTCAGAGGGTATCCTAGAGGAAAAAGACCGACGATGCTGATATAAGCCGGAATATCCAATAATTCAGCCAGTGGTTTTT
This sequence comes from Geobacterales bacterium, assembly GCA_038318485.1. Lineage (GTDB taxonomy): Bacteria > Desulfobacterota > Desulfuromonadia > Geobacterales > Pseudopelobacteraceae > JACRCG01. The sequence continues at coordinate 1,417 of JBBQCH010000185.1, read as the reverse complement.
CCTCAAAGATGCTTACAAAAACAGCACCCAGACCCAAGTCATGGGCTGCCAGCATCAGGTTTTCTGCAGCAAGTCCAACATCGGTCATATAGTATTGCTGGCCCCTGATATCACCGGACTGGTTTGGCAGCGCACAGGCTACAAGCACCAATGGTGCTTCGGCCAACGCCACTTGTGAAGGATTAGTTTTGTATCCTCGAGCCGCAAAAAAGGAGTCAACATAGGAGAGTTCACTGATTCTGCGCTTGACCGCAGGGTCCTGAACAACTATGAAGCGCACGCACTGCAGATTGGCCCAGGAAGGTGCCATCCTTGCTGCCTCCAAAACAACCATGAGTTTCTCTTTTTCAACTGGACGGTCACAGTATCTGCGAACACTACGCCTGCTTTTGATTGCTTCAAGAGTTTCCATGACGTTCCCCCTTTTGTTGATAATCAATTCTGTAAACCATATCACAGTTTGCAAAAAAAATCGCCACACCATGCCAGAGCAATAAACCCTGAAATGATGCGGCGACCTGTATCTAGCCGTTATGCACAATAACTGTACTAATTATCCCTGACGGGTCACAAAGTACCTGATGATATCGTTATAAAAGGCCATTACCATCAGCCCCAAAAGCAGTACCATTCCGATCTGCTGAGCATATTCGCGAACTTTTTGCGACACGGGACGACGGAAGATTAGCTCCATGAAATAAAACAACAGATGTCCACCATCCAGCACCGGCACAGGCAACAGGTTAAGCACACCCAGATTGATCGAAAGCAGCGCCATGAATGCCAGAAAGCTGGCAACACCAGCCGAGGCTTGTTCTCCGGCCATTTTGGCTATCATGATTGGCCCGCCGACACTGTCCATCGGCACGACCCTCTGCACCATTTTAACCAGTGACATAATCGTAATATCGATAACCTTCCAGGTCTGCTCGGTTCCTTTTATAACAGCCTGAAAGGGATTGAAGTTTTCAGTCACAACCTCACCGGCCGAAGCTACTCCGATGGCATAACCGTTGACCTTTTCGCCAAACAGGTTTTTGGAGATGCGCGGTTCCGGAGTTATGGCAAAGGAGACGGTCTGTTCACCGCGTTTAACCTTAATTGTCAGTTTCTGCCCTTTTCCGGCGGAGATGCCGGCGGCTACTTCGTCCCAACGCGAGATAGGCTTGTCGTTAATGTTGGTAATCACATCTCCGTCCAGGACGCCGGCCCTGGCTGCCGGTTTATCTTTGAGAACTTCACCAATTTTGGATGTTACTGTAGGCACTCCCATCAAGCAGAGAACGATAAAGATCATCCAGGCAAAGATCAGGTTAAACACTGGACCGGCCATGACGATAGCGATGCGGGCCAGAACCGGTTTGTGAGCAAATGAACGGGACTTTTCTTCTTCTGTCAGCTCGCGCATAACCGGTTC
>JBBQCH010000184.1:0-6259 GCA_038318485.1 Geobacterales bacterium | reverse complement strand
CCCCTGCTGAATCATGTCGTCAATGGTTTCAAAGGCCAGATACGGATTGATGGCATTGACGCCATAGCCGAGTAGTACGGCAAAATGATGCACCTCACGTGGTTCACCAGATTCCAGAACCAGTGAAACCATCGTACGCGTTCCACTGGCAACCAGATGTTGGTGCAATCCGGAAACTGCTAACAACGCAGGGACAGCGGCTGACTCGTTATCAACCCCTCGGTCGGAAAGGATAAGAATATTATTTCCCGCATCAATGGCCACATCAGCCGCCGCAAAGAGAGCTTCCAGACCCCGCTCCATTCCTGCTGCGCCACGCGTGACAGGAAATACCAGTGACAGCGTTGCCGCTTTGAAACCCGGAACTTTTATCTGACGCAGCTTTTCCAACTCCTGATTGCAAAGCAATGGGTTTTGCAGTTTGATCCTGCGGGCGTTTTCTGCCGTCGGGTCCAGCAGACTCCCCTCCGAACCGATCAACGCGAAGGTTGATGTGACGATCTCTTCACGGATTGGATCAATAGGTGGATTGGTAACCTGAGCGAACAGCTGTTTGAAATAGTTGTACAACAACTGATTCTGGCTGGAAAGCACCGCCAGCGGCGTGTCAGTTCCCATGGATCCGAGCGGCTGGATGCCGTCACGGGCCATCGGACCCAGAATCACCTGTTGATCCTCGTAGGTGTATCCGAAGGCCTGCTGGCGCTGGACAAGACTGCTGTTATCAGGTAAATGCATGTCGTCTGTGTACGGTAAGTCTTCAAGCAGAACTTGATTCTCCTTGAGCCATCGCCCGTAAGGATTGGCCAACGCCAATTCCCGCTTGATTTCCTCATCAGGTACGATACGCCCCTGCTCTGTGTCCACAAGGAACATCTGCCCCGGCTGAAGCCGGCCCTTGCACACCACACGTTCCGGCTCGATTGGCAGGACCCCGGCTTCGGAAGCCATAATAACCAGATCGTCACTGGTGATATAATAGCGTGACGGGCGCAGGCCGTTACGGTCAAGAACCGCCCCGATACTGCCTCCATCGGTAAAAGCAATTGCCGCAGGTCCATCCCATGGCGCTATCAGGCAGGAGTGATACTCATAAAAAGCCCGCTTTTCTTCACTCATTTCAGTGTGGTTTTCCCACGGCTCAGGTACCATCATCATGATGGCATGCGGCAGCGAACGACCGCTCATTACCAGTAACTCCAGGCAGTTATCGAACATGCTTGAGTCAGAACCATTGGAATTGATAACCGGTAAAATCTTTTTGATGTCTTCACCGAACAGCACGCTGGTCATTTGGTTCTGACGGGCATTCATCCAGTTGACATTACCGCGAAGGGTGTTGATCTCTCCGTTATGGGCCAGGAAATGGTAAGGGTGGGCACGGTCCCAGCTTGGAAAAGTGTTGGTAGAGAAGCGGGAGTGTACCAGAGCAATGGCGCTTTCAATGGAAGAGTCACGCAACTCAGGGTAATACTGGTCTACCTGCAGCGGCATGAGCATGCCCTTGTAGATAATGGTCCGTGGGGAGAGACTGCAGACATACCATTGCTCATCGACCCCCGCACGTTGTATTTCGTTGGTTGCCCGCTGATTTATAATATAGAGTTTGCGATTGAATGCCTGCTCATCCTTACAATCAATCGGGCACTTAAGAAACAGCTGCCGCACCATCGGCTCGCCCTCCCAGGCGGTGTTTCCCAGGGAGGAGTTGTCGGTCGGCACATTGCGCCAGCCAAGAAGCTCTACCCCTTCCTCAACCAGGATTTTCTCCAGAATATGACGGGCGGCGTTGCGCTCAGTCGCCTTCTGCGAGGTGAAAACCATACCGACTCCGTACTTGAGTGGGGCGGGAAGTTCAATGCCGAGCGGAGAGCAAACCGATCTGAGAAAGCTGTCAGGCACCTGAATGAGAATACCGGCACCGTCTCCTGTGTTTGCTTCACACCCACAGGCACCGCGATGGTCCAGATTAACCAGCACCTTAAGTGCCTGGCTGACGATCTCGTGGGATTTTTTGCCCTTTATGTTGACAACAAAGCCGACGCCGCAGGCGTCGTGTTCAAATTGAGGATCGTAAAGTCCCTGTTTTGCTGGTGCTCGATTGGATTTCATAGGAGTTACCTTTATAAGCTTTATTCGTTCAGGTATTATCCGCTACGGAAGCGGATTTTTTAAATAGCACAAAGTGTGCCGCTCTGGAGTTTTTGGTTTGCAAGAACCGTTGCGCCTTGAATGTTGGTCAGTTATCCGGCTATCCTGCAACACCAATCAAAAATGTTTCCTTCTGTTTTCAAGAGATATGAGTATTATATGTACACCAGTGAGTATGTTTTTCGTGAAAGTTTCACACAAAAGAGCTGGTTTGGCACCGCCGGCCAAGTGGGTTGTTTGAATTAGCAAAAATATTGGGCCGTCAGGTCTGACTTGTGATCATGATTCGGATACGGATATTGTTACCGCAAATACATGATTGTCAATCGCCACTTAATTTCACTTATAAAAGTCTATGTTGCTTTGCTTGAGCAGTAATGCAATGCGCTGATCAACAAAGAACGAATCAATTTGGTTTTGACATGACACAACATCTGTTACATTCTGATTCAAAGCGTCACCTCGTATGTGTAGATATATTATTGGGGAATAAAACTATCTTATCACAGTTGGTGACGTTTTTATATCAATAATATCAGTATGTTATAATATTTTTGTCTCTGCGAAAGTTGAGTCAGTAATAAACAGTTAAATGGAGGGCACCACATGTCAGGATTCTTGACTGACTTGCGGTGTCCTGTTATTTTTCACAGTAGCCTTAAATCCGCACGCATAATTATTCGGGTGAAATAAATGACCAGACAACGCCTAATTCTCGTAGCCATTTTTTGGGTATTGTTCTCAGCTCAAATAGCCTTTGGAGCATCAATAGCAATCACACCCACCGGCAACGGCACCTTTGTGATTCAAGGCGGCAGTATGGACGGTGTCGCCGGCATCGACCTCAGTGTACTCTACGACTCAAAGTTACTGGCTTCACCAACGGTAACCCAAGGCGGTCTTGTATCCGGATCAATGATGGTTGCCAATACCAACATTCCCGGTTCCATCAGGATTCTGGTCATCAGCACCAAAGCGTTTTCAGGGGCAGGCCCGATTGTTACCATTTCCTTTGGTTCCCATACCGGAACCGGTAACCTGTCGGTCTCCACCACTATGATCGACTCCAAACAGGCAGCTGTAGTTGTGGCCGGAGGTGGAAAATCAAGCACCATGGACTTCCAGACATCTGCCGATGCCTCAGGTTCTGCCGGATTCATCCAGGCGCCCGGCGTTCCCTTCAGCCAGCCGACCCAAAATACCGTGACGGCACCACCTTCATCGACGTCAACCGCTACATCAACTTCTCTCGGCACTGTCAGCATGCCAAAGGAAACACAGGGGAAAATCGATACAAAATCCGTTGAAACCGCAGCCGCCGCCGAACCGGTCCTGGAACCAGCCATCCCTGCACCGGCTGAAACTACAAATAATGAAAAACAGGCAATTGAACCGCAAAAACCGGCAGAGATTTCGACCGTCTCATATAAGGGGATTCTTGAAGTTTTTCGCGCACACCAGGGCGACAAAACTCCCGCTATTGTCATCGCATTGATTAACTCGGAGGTTGCACCGACGATCCACCAGGAGCCGTCAGTCGTACTGAGTGATGGCAAAACGACGGTAAAGATTAAAGTGAAGCTCGGGACTGACAATGAAAAGTCGCCAAATTTTGTGTTGAATGGCGCCAAACTGGTTTCTCTGAAAAAGGAAGCTGCTGACCCTGAATGGGTTGTGGTGGCAATGCCTCATAGCAATGTTCTGCAAGCCGGCCTGACAATTCTGACTGACAATAGCATTATAGAGTACCCACTTACGCTGGCTCCACCCGTCGGGAAAGTATCCGCAGTCGAGGCCGATTTTAATGCTTTTCTCAAGGATAGCGGCGCGGCAGCTCCCAAGCACGACCTCAATGGTGATGGTAAACATGACTATCTGGATGATTTTCTCTACACAGCAAATTATCTGGTAAAAAAGGGTGTTTCTGGCAAGCCCGAATAACTGGTTTTGGCTGAAAAACAAAATCACGCTTGTAAATTCCGGGAAAGCTGATATCTAAAAACCATGAAAAATATCATTGAAATCATTCAGGCTGATATCACCACATTGGCTGTTGATGCCATTGTCAATGCCGCCAACAACACGCTGCTGGGTGGCGGTGGTGTCGACGGAGCCATTCATCGGGTGGCCGGACCGCTGCTGCTGCAGGAATGCGCCGGATTGGGTGGCTGCAATACCGGGGATGCCAAGATCACTAAAGGCTATAACCTGCCGGCCAGCCACGTCATTCACACCGTTGGTCCGGTCTGGCATGGCGGTGACAAGGGTGAACCGGCATTGCTGGAATCATCCTATCGCCGCTGCTTTGAGCTGGCCAAGCAACATGGTTTCAAGAGTATCGCTTTCCCGGCGATCAGCGCCGGGGTATATGGTTATCCGATGCGCGAGGCCGTTAAAATTGCATTGTCAGCGGTGCTAACTGCCATCAGAGAAAATCCCGGTCTGGAACGGGTCGTTTTTGTCCAATTCAACGATCCAGCTCAACAGGTCTATCTGGAGGAAGCATCGAAGCTTGGTATATTGTAGTCAGCTACAGACTTCCGCTATATGAAAAAGGGCACCTCCAACTATGGAAGGCGCTCTTTTTTTATACAAAATCTACTTTGTTTTCAGGCTGTCGGCACTTCAGCCAACCGGATTTCGGTTAAAAGTTCAAGAAGTTCTACGATAGATTTTACCTTCTTCCTTTTATGACGACACTATTTCTGATTTCATTGGTATCATCAGGTTTAACCGGGAAATGTTCCGTAAGGTGCATGCCGATGTCATTGATAGCGGTACAGATCCCCTTTGAATGTAAATCACTTTTAAAGCTTTGAGTGATGCTGTTGGCGGCAGTTGCCCAGGTCATTTGCGGTACCTTCCGGTTGATGGCTTCCCCTGCAAGTACTCGGACTTTTTGTTCTTCCAGTGAAATCATGATAAGTACCCCGGTATCATCGCGTGTATTGCCGATTCCAAGCAGCTGGTACTCCTTTATGGCCCTTTTCTGGATCGCTGTTTCCTGATCTTTTTTGGCGAGCCTGGGGAGCCAGCTCGACGCAGCCACGACCAGAACCTTTATTTCTGCCGAGGTCCGCTTTTCGACCTCTGCGATGCAGTCTGAAATCTCATTGCGTGCGGCTTCCGAAAGGAAGGCCTGAGCATCCGACAGTTTCATGATATTCATGATGTTTTTCCTTTCGTCACCAGTCTCCGGAGGCACCGCCCCCGCCAAATCCCCCGCCTCCGCCGCCCCCAAAACCGCCGCCCCCGCCTCTGCCGCCGAATCCGATTTGCAAGGCGATTAAGCCGAGCTGGAAGGCGCCCATGCCAAGTACGAATCCGATGACCGCCAGGATCAGGAGTGAGGCAAATGCAACGTGAAACATGAATAAGCCGAGCAATGGTGCCACAATCGCACCGACAACACCCCCCAGCAGAAAATTGATCGCGCTGGCGATTCCTGCAACGATAAGAAAGATGACCAAAGCCATGCCGAACTTGGTGGTGTCGGGACTAGCCGACGTTGATCCAGTTGTGGCTCCGGAACGTCCGGAGTTTGCTGACGTGCCATCACCCTTGTATTCGTCTTTTACCGCAAGCTTGATTTTGTCGATTGCCGCTTGCAACGCCTGTGCAGTTTTACCTTCTTTCAGATAGGGGATCATATCCTCCCGGATGATGCGCCCGCTGGTCAGGTCAGTCACTGCGCCTTCAAGTCCCTGCCCGACTTCGATACGGATTTTGCGGTCGTTTTTCACGAGCAGGATGATGATGCCGTTGTCTTTGCGTTTCTGTCCGGTCTTCCAGGCTTCGGCGACTTTTATGGAGAAGCCTTCGAGCACCTGATCTTCCAGTGAAGGAATGGTCAATATGAAAATCTGAGTACTGGTCGCTTTTTCATATGCGTCAAGGTCCGTAGAAATCTGCGCGGCCTCTTCAGGTGACAGCATTTGGGCATAGTCATTGACATAGCCTTTCAGCGGGGGGACTTCCAGGGCAAATCCGGTGCTGACAACAGCCAGAAGCAGTGTCCCTATGAGAAGGAAAATCAGTTTTTTCATCGGCCCTCCTGGCTGGTGGAATGGTCTTGGTAAGTCCGGCTGTGCAAAGTTCTGTCGTAATA
>JBBQCH010000183.1:0-6279 GCA_038318485.1 Geobacterales bacterium | reverse complement strand
ATTGATGAGTGGATAGATAGAGCCGAATCCATAGTTTGATTCGTTCTCAATCAACGAAGTCGCTAACTGTTGAACTCCCAAAAGCTTCGGCCAGATAAAATAAACTACTTTCCACCATGTCAGGTCTGACGGTGGAAGGCTGTTCGATTGCTGCACTAGCGCCTGCGCGATCTGACTGTGGCTGGCAGCAGCAATGCCGTCGGCCACAAAGCCAACGACACCAACGCCCAGTACACAAAGAAACGCGACAATGTCGGACATCAGGAGCGACAAAAGAAGTGTAACAATAACCACAAAGAGCAGGTTGATAGAGCAGAGCAGTGAGGCAACGAGGTATTCCGGCATGAAAACCTTTAAATTGATGGATGTGATCAAAAAGACAATGCTATGCAAGATGAACATGAATAATGTCGATAAAACCCATAATCCAATAATCTTTCCCATAACGTACTGCCACCGGGCTATCGACTTGGACAATATACACGATTGCATTCCCTCGTTCCGGTCACGCCTGAATATCCGCATCGAAAGTAAAGCCGCTATGACCATAACGCCCGCACCGATGACGTGGAAGGTCGCTTTCGATAATGTTCTGACAATGGTACCGGCATCAAGAGCTTGTCCGTTCACCACAAAATTGCCTTGATAACAACCCCGAACAAGAAATACGCAGAGTGCGCAGATAACGAACATGACGATAAAACTTCTCTGCTGCACTTCGTCAATAAGCGTAAATTTTGTAATCCTTGTTATAGGGGGGAGTGATTTTGAAGTTTCCATGTCAACCTTTCACCAGTCTAACGAATACATCTTCCAGCGTTTCACCGTCATTGACAATGGCGGAAATGGAGTCTTTTACCAATAGCTTGCCACGGTTGATGATAGCTGCAGTATCGCAGATTTTTTCAACTTCTGACAGCATGTGTGAATTCAGGAAAATAGTCATGCCTTGATCTTTAAGCGATTCCAGGAGTTGGCGGATCTCCCTGATACCGATGGGATCTAAGCCGGAGGTGGGCTCATCCAGAATCAACAGCTTTGGATCTCCCATGAGTGCTGCTCCCAAGCCAAACCGTTGAACCATGCCCTTGGAATATGTGCCGACCTTTGTATTCTCCCTGCCTTGCATACCAATCTGCTCGACGATACGCCTGCAGTGATCTTTCGTCTCGGACCGGCTCAGATCCAATAACTCGGCACAGCGCAGGAGGTATTGCAACCCTGAAAGAGAAGGTGGAATATGGTTGTTTTCGGCAAGATAACCGATTGATTGTCGGCTTTCTGCCAGGGTACTTGGGATGCCGCTTAAAGATAAGCTTCCCGACGTCGGTCGTGTAAAGTCGAGCAGCATCTTAACGATTGTCGTTTTTCCGGCTCCATTGGGTCCAAGCAAAGCAAAACACTCACCTGTCTTGACAGAGAAGGAAACATCGTCAACAGCCGTAAGCGAATCATATCGTTTGGTAACATTTTTCAATTCAATCATAGTATGGACTCTTATTAGATTTCAGGAGAGACATAACACCAACTCCTGTGTGTTAGAGTGATCCTTTGTCATTGTTTCGACTTAAAAGTGAGTAATTACCGTTTTGGGGCTAAGGAAAATATCATATGTTTAATTGTTTGTCAGTCTGGAACTGTTTGTGAACAAGTACATCTTTTTCAGTCCGATTCAATGATTTGATCTGGGCTTCTCTCCTGGAAGCAGAAGAACGGCTATGGTTACCTTCAATATAGACAACCTGTAACGGTTGCCGCCCTCTGAAATACTTGGCACCGCTCCCATCAGCATGCTGGCTGAATCGCCTATTGATATCTGTGGTAATTCCGGTATAAAGCGAGTCGTCCGAACACCGGATGATATAGACCTGCCATGTCACTATTCTTCACCAGCAATTTTGACTGCCAGATTCGTCAACCTGCGATTGGACTTCCTGTTTTTAACAGCCATTGCCAGTGCTTTGGGTTGCCCGATAATCGTTACCAGTTTTTTGCCTCTGTTCACTGCCGTGTAGATCAAGTTTCTTTCCAGCAACGTGTAATGCTGCATCGCCAGAGGAATTACAACGGCAGGATACTCTGAACCCTGACTTTTGTGGATACTGGTGGCATAGGCAAGTTGCACTTCATTCAACTCGCCAAACTCATACTCAACAATCCGGTCTTCGTAATTCACAGTCAACAAACCTTCTTCAACATCAATACCCTCAATATGACCGATATCTCCGTTGAAGACCTCTTTATCGTAGTTATTGACCGTTTGTATGACTTTGTCGCCTGGAGCAAACGTAGTACCAAATCTGGAAATTTTTGGTTCTGCTTTCTCGTTAAGTACTTTCTGCAATTCTGCGTTCAACGACCGGGCACCCAGACCGCCTCGATTCATGGGGGTCAGTATCTGGACATCCTTGACTGGGTGTAAACCAAATCGTTTGGGAATACGCTCCGTGACAACCTGAACTATTTTTGCGTATATTTCTTCGAGTGTCTCAGCAGGAATAAAGTAAAAGTCTGACAGCTCAGTTCCTTCTGCTTTGAGTGGCATTTCACCTTTGTTGATCCGATGAGCATTAACGATAATTCGGGAACTGGCAGCCTGCCGGAATATTTCGGTGAGCCGTACAGTCGGAACTCTACCGGACTCAATTATATCGGCTAACACAGCATCAGGACCGACAGATAGATGGAAGCTGAGCCGCTCCGTTGGAGTTTCGCTTGTTGCAGATTGCCTTTTCATTACTTGCAAAAATCCTTTCCAGTTCAGCAGACGAATCTGGAAATTTTTATATTCTTCCGTTGTCAGGCATGAGCGACATGTAGCCTTTTGGATAATTGTTGGTCTATGAAATACATCATGATGACGGTAATCAACATTGTACAGACTGTGACATAGCCGACCGTATCATAATGTTGTAGCGGCGTGCTTTTAGTGGGTTGGTAGACGATGAGCCCAGATACGAAAGCAGCCACACCTCCAGAAACTTGCTGGAGGGAGGAGTTAATACCCATATATGCGCCTCTGTCTTTAACTCCAGGCACTCCAGATATGAGTGCGGAAGAGGAAATCATCCGTGAAGATATACCTACATAGAGGATTACATTTGTGAGGATGACAATCCAGATCGGATTTGGCCCGAGATGAGTATAAACTATCACCATTATAATCGACAGAACGCTGCCAAATGCGAATATCCGGTATTTACCCAATTTGTCACTGAACCTTCCTATAATCGGGCCGGTGAAAATGGAAAACAGGCCGGTGATAAAGAAGATCAGCGAAAGTTTGGTTTCCGGTATCAGGATATTGTTCACCAGGAAGGCGCTGCTGAATGGCATCAGCATGAACCCACCTGTGGCAAGAAGCATCGTTGCCATAAAGCCACGGATATAGAAGGGATTAGATGCGGTGTGCCAGAGGTGGAGGAACGCACTTTTGTCCTGCTTTCCTTGGAGATGGCCTGTGACCGGTTTTAGCTTCATGGTAATAACGACTCCAATAAGAAATGCTATTGTAGCAATCATCAGGAACGGGGCATGCCAGTTAAATCGCGTCGCAAGGTAGAGCCCGATAGGTATGCCCAGAACCTGGCTTGCTGCAAATGACATCTGAACAAACCCCATTACTCGCCCACGAACTTCCATCTCGAAAGTGTCCGTAATTATAGCAAACGAAACAGACCCTATTACACCTCCGAATATTCCGGTAATGATCCTGGCACAAAGCAGCAATGCGTATGTGTTGGCGATACCGCAGCAGAGCGTGCCGATAACAAAGCCGATATAAAAGAATAGGAGCATCTTTTTTCTGTCAAACCTGTCGGCAAACCCGGCAGCAAGAAGTCCGGATGCCCCTGCACTGAAGGCGTAAGCGGAGACAACCAACCCGAATTGTGAAGTCGATATGCCCATTTCCGGCATAAGGATGGCGCCAAGGGGAGAAAGAACCATGAAATCGACAACGACGGTAAACTGAAGAATCGAAATAATCGCGATTACAAATTTCTCGTAAGACGTGAATACAGTTTTTTGGGCACTCAAACGGTTACTCCCTGAAAATGGTAAGACGGAGCGTGGCAATCTGCTCAATGCAGGCTTGTGCCTCAGGTCCTTGCAAGAAAAGTTCTCTCATGTCAAAAACCCTGCCATATCATTCTGTGTAGCCGCTGCCAATTGCCTTGAACGGGAGATCGAGTGCAAGATCCGGAACTTTTTTGGCAATCCAGGCAATGAAGGTATTACTGTTAGGCCCGGGAAATGCCCTGTAAGTCTCGGGCCATGGGTAACTTCGAGCTGCCTGTTCAATGGCAGGGATCAGTTTATCCGCCCTGTCACCCCTGATTTCCCTGAGCAGGCGTGGACGCTCGCCATACCAGTAGCGGTCGGGAAGGTCTTTTTCTATGCGCACTACAGGAAGACCACGATTGAGCCTCCAACCAATCTCCTCGTACACGGTGTATGACGGGGCATTGGCCGGTTTGACCACAATCCAGGTATGGACGGCAAACCAGCCTCGCCATCCCCAGGTAGGTGCTGCGCAGGCTTGTATTATCGCTTCTTTAGTCACCGTTGGATCAGGTGCAATTCCTGCCGGTTCACGGCTTGCGGTGCGCCAATCTTTAGCGGCACAACCAGCTAAGGTTATAAACAGGCTTATAAGTAGCAGCAATCTCATCATATTCTCTACAATTCCTTCAGTAGTTCGTTCAACCAGCCAAGATGGAGTACGCCTTCGGGTGGTAATTGACTTGCCATAATCTTACCCTCTTCCAGGCGCAATTCCATCAAGAATGGCGTCTGTTGTTCTGATCTTGGCACAGACTGCCCCATCGCCACATCGTCTTCTCCATCCCCAAGCTCATCAGGCGTTGTTTTCTTCTTGAACACGAGAGTAGAAAGCTTGTCGGAATAACATACACAAATATGATTCCCATTAATCTGTAGTATTCTAGTGTCTTGCAAATGAAGTTAATAAGTCATCTAAATTATTTGGAAATGTTACAAGTATATCGATATAAATTAATACAATTTTATTAATATTTTTTGTCATATATTCTTACAGTGTAACATTATTCACAGGACCACTCTTTATTAATAATTATGATATTGGATGGTTATGGATTTGGTATAATTTTTGTAATTAAGTTTTTTACATATACATAATTCTGTGTCAATAAGGAGGAGATGTCATGCGTAATAAACTATTTATATTTATGTCGCCGGCAATTCTATCACTGGTAATACTTTCCAGCATAGCACTACTTGGTGCGACGGCGGAAGCCACCACCTACACTTACACCGTAAACGAGACCATCACCGGCCCGCTAAATGGAATCGCCGGGAACCCTTCACAAACCGACTCAGTCGTTGGTTACATCAAGACGGACGGTACGATCGGGAGCGGGAATTTTCTGCATGCGTCTAATATTCTTGATTGGAATCTCAATCTAATTGACGTGACAAACCCGCAGTACAGCTACAATCTGCTGAAGAGTAACTCTTTGATCGCTATTGACACTGGAAGCGTGCTGTGGGGCGATGGCACGAATTTGTTCTTTAATTTTAATGGCAAAGGAGCCTTGGGCTTTCAAGCGAGCTTTCCTGGTCAATATAGCGGTTATCATTATTGGGGCCTGAGCCATAATGAAAACTGGGTGCTACTAGACGGAATTTCGATTGCGCCTGGTCATGTCTTCGCGGGCAGTGCGGGGAATGATTTAGTGGTCGCAGGAATTGGCACACAGGGACAGGTCGGCAATTCGCCCTTGGATCAACAACCGGGCGATCCCTCACCCGTTCCCGAACCCTCCACTATGATGTTTCTTAGCCTTGGGTTATTGGGACTGGCAGGAGTGAGGAGAAAGTTTAAAAAATAATCCTGCCTCAAAGGGAAAAGGGTTTTTAAAAACTTTCTATTTTAATTATCAAATACGTAGACCTGACCGCTGTCCTACATTGGTGCAATGGAACATAAAACCCGGCTAAAACCCGCGGACAATTACTTTCTGTCTGCGGTTGTCCGTCTGGGCGGCTTGCCGAAACTTGATTTGCTCCATGCTTTCGACATAACGGTCCCTTTTAAAAGCGCATGTGATTATTAAATGCGTCCTTAGTAACTGACCTCAATACTATTTACAATACTAAATGGGGTAGGTAGTTAGCTCCTCCTCCCGTGATTTAGCCAGTCATAACCAAATGTTACATCATCTAAGACAACTGGTTTGGTTGCAACAGATTGCTCCATGAGACGATAGAATACCAGACCACGGCTTTTGGACTTAC
>JBBQCH010000182.1:0-6285 GCA_038318485.1 Geobacterales bacterium | reverse complement strand
CTTTCTGGTTGTTTCCCGCAAGGGGAGTGAACGTTCCGGTAACGACAAAACCTCCGTGCTGTTTTCGGTCAAGGATGAGCCGGGCATTCTTTGCCGCATGCTTGAACCGTTTGCCAAACGGGGTATAAATCTTTCAAAAATCGAGTCACGCCCGTACAAGAAAAAAGCCTGGGAATATATCTTCTTCCTGGATCTTTTTGGACATGTTTCAGACCCGGATGTGGCAGACGCTCTGGATGATCTTAAGCATTGCTGTCAGTTTATCAAAATTCTCGGATCTTATCCAAGGTCTATGTAGGGTCGCATGTCACTGATTATAAAACGTTTGGCCGTAATAGGTGTTGGATTGATTGGTGGTTCTTTTGCGCTGGCTTTGCGTGAAGCAGGTGTTGTCGAGATGATTGTCGGTATTGACTCGGATCATTCCAATCTTGAACTGGCACTTTCCAGGGGAATTATTGACGAGGTTGCTGTCAATGCCTTTTCAGGAGTTTCGACTGCTGATGTGGTCTTTATTTCTGTACCGGTCTGTTCAATTGCGCCGGTTCTGCGTTCCATAGCACAAGCTCTCCCCCCCGGTTGTATCGTAACGGACGGCGGCAGCGTCAAAGCTGCTATTGTCAGTGAGTGTGACGCTCTTATCCCTTCCGGATGCAGTTTCGTTGGCGGTCATCCAATTGCCGGAACAGAAAATTCAGGGGCTGCTGCCGCATTTCCCGGGTTATTCAGGGGCAAGCGCAGTATTTTGACACCTGGTGATACCAGTGATGCGAAAGCTATTGATACTGTTGCCAGACTCTGGGCGGCTGCAGGGGCCGAAGTCTGCCAAATGGAGGCGGGGCACCATGACAGGATTTTCGCCGAGATATCACATCTGCCGCACGCCATAGCCTATACGCTGGTACATGCCGTAGGAACAGCGGATGTTGAGGGAGAAAACGTTCTCTCCTATACTGCCGGCGGTTTCAGGGATTTTACTCGAATTGCATCATCCGATCCGGTTATGTGGCGTGATATCTCGTTGATGAACAAGGATGCCCTGTTGGCGAGTATCGACGGTTTTACTGCCAGTCTGGTCGAACTGCGACGTCGTATCGACAGTAATGACAGGGCCGGTCTGACAGAGTTTTTTACCACGGCAAAAAAGTTTCGGGATGGAATAATTTAACCACTGAAATGCAACCCTGCAACAGGGGAAGTGCGTTAACGAATGTATTTTCTGCCCTAAGAACCCGGAAAATAAATTCTAACTCACCATATGGAGAATCTGTGAAAACAATTACTCTTAAATCTGCAGCTTTTCTCAAGGGAGAATTGACTGTACCTGGCGACAAGTCAATTTCTCATCGTTCGATCATGCTGGGAGCCATAGCCAATGGTGTAACTACGGTTCGTGGATTCCTGCGTGGAGAGGACAATATGTCTACAATCCATGCCTTTCGTGCCATGGGAGTTGATATTGATGATGATGGCGAAACTCTGGCAATCCATGGGCGGGGCCTGCATGGACTTCAGGAACCGGAAGATGTGATGGATTGCGGAAATTCCGGAACTACCATCAGACTCGTAACCGGCCTGTTGTCGGGACAATCGTTCTTTTCAGTTGTTACCGGGGATCAGTACTTGCGCAAACGTCCGATGAAACGGGTTGTTGAGCCTCTTACCCGCATGGGGGCCAGGATATATGGACGTAATCAGGGCAGTCTGGCGCCATTGGCTATTAATGGCGGAGGATTGCACGCGATTGAATACACCTCTCCGGTCTCAAGTGCACAGATCAAATCATCGATCATGCTGGCCGGGTTGTATGCGGATGGTGAAACAACTGTACGGGAACCGAGTCTTTCCCGAGATCATTCCGAGAGGATGTTCAGTTTGTTTGGTGCTTCGCTTGACCGTTTTGACGATGGCGTGACGGTACGCGGCGGTGCCGAGTTGAATGCTCAAGAGGTAACAGTTCCGGGAGATATCTCTTCGGCGGCGTTCTTTATGGTAGCAGCGCTGATTACACCGGGTTCCGAACTGCTTATTCGCAATGTGGGTGTTAATCCGACCCGTACCGGAGTTCTTGACATACTCAAGGAGATGGGAGGAAACATCGAGCTGCTTGATCAGCGCGAACTTTCCGGTGAACCGGTGGCTGACATTCTGGTACGCTATTCAAATTTAAAAGGCATCGCTATTTCCGGCAGTGTTGTACCTAGAGCAATAGATGAATTCCCTGTGGTTTGTGTGGCGGCAGCCTGCGCGGAAGGAGTCACCTCCATCAGGGATGCCAAGGAGTTGCGTGTAAAGGAAACTGACCGGATTGCTGCAATGGCCAACAATCTGCGGACTCTGGGTGTTGTTATAACAGAAACTGACGACGGAATGGATATCACCGGTTCCGAAATCCTCTCCGGCGGGCAGGTCCAAAGTTATGGTGATCACCGGATTGCCATGTCCCTGTCTGTAGCGGCTCTGGTTTCTGCCAGTGAAATAACTATTCGGGATGTAGATTGTGTTGCCACATCCTTTCCAACCTTTTTCCAACTGCTGGAAAAGGTTAAAGGTAAGTAGGCTTATGAAAAAAAGGGATAACGGAATCATCATAGCAATTGACGGGCCCTCCGGTGCCGGCAAGAGCACTGTGGCAAGGCTTCTGGCAAATCGTCTCGGATACCGGCAGATTGATACCGGCGCCATGTATCGTGCAGCGGCACTTCTGGTTGCTAGAGCCGATATTGATCCTGACGATAATTCCGCATTGGAACAGTTGTGTCAAAAACTGGACATCAGGCTTGTGCTTGACGAAGGACGGCAAACCGTTATCGCCAATGGTAATGATGTGACCGATCAGATTCGAACACCTGAAATGTCACTGCTGACTTCGCGCATATCGACTCTTAAGCCTGTGCGTGACGCGCTTCTGAAATCACAACGTCTGATGGGTAACGATGGTGGCGTCGTTCTTGAGGGACGCGATATCGGGACGGTTGTATTTCCGGAAGCCGAGCTCAAATTTTATCTTTCTGCTTCACCTGAGGAACGTGGCCGGAGACGTTTTGATGAGTTATCTGAAAAGGGGGAGCAGGTCACGCTCGAGGATACTATCGCAGAGGTTATTTCACGGGATCGTCAAGATTCCGGTCGTGACCTGGCGCCACTTTGTCAGGCCGAAGACGCCATTGTTATTGATTCATCAAAACTGGGAATTGATGCTGTTCTCGAAATAATGGAAGGTCTTTACAAAGAAAAAATCAATTCTACAGGAACAACAATATGAAAGTAATACTTGCTAAGAGAGCCGGTTTCTGTTTCGGGGTCAAGCGTGCCACACAAATGGCCTTTGAAGCAGCAGGCAAGGATCAGAAAACGTACACGCTGGGTCCGATCATTCATTCTCCACAAGTTGTAAACAAACTTGAAGAAATGGGTGTTAAGGTACTGGAGAATCTGGATAGTATGGAAAGCGGCACCATTATAATCCGTTCGCATGGTGTTGCCTCCGGTGAAATCAGTGAAGCCGTTCAGAAAAAACTGGAAATTGTTGATGCAACCTGCCCTTTTGTAAAAAAAGCCCAGGAACATGTTAAGAGTCTTTCGGAAGCCGGTTATGGGGTGGTAGTTGTCGGCGATGCCGATCACCCTGAGGTGCAGGGAATTGTATCCTATGGCGGTGACAAGGTTTTTGTTGTCGGTTCTGGCGATGAGGTTAGAAAGCTACCGAAAATGAACAAAATCGGCATAGTTGCCCAGACAACCCAATCTTTTGAAAATCTGAAAAACGTTGTTTCCGAGTGTTTGCTGCGTGGCGGAGAAATCCGGGTTTTCAACACAATCTGCGACGCAACCGCCGTCAGACAGGAAGAAGCCAATGAACTGGCCGGTCAGGTGGACTGTATGCTGGTGGTCGGTGGATTTAACAGTGCTAATACCCGACGCCTTGCGGAGGTATGTGCTGAATTACAGCCTCGCACACATCATATTGAGACTGCATCTGAAATTGATGTGACATGGTTTGATGGAGTTGAACGGGTTGGTGTAACAGCAGGAGCTTCTACCCCTAAATGGATAATTGATGAAGTTATGAACAAAATTGAGGAATTGAATAAAAGTAATTGAATTTTATGGAACATATTGATACATTACTACGCTTCATAATCGGAGAAGAAAGATAAACGTCCAGGGGGTATGGTGTAATGGTTGATTTTAAAAGGCTTGATTCTGTTGAAGGAGAACATGAGGACCTCGACAGCGATCAGCAGAGCAGTGAATTTGCAGCGCTCTACACAGAAAGTCTCAAAGAACGTCCCGAACGGGATAAAATTATAGAGGGAACTGTCGTGCGTGTTGACCAGGATACTGTCCTTGTCGATATCGGATTGAAGTCGGAAGGCCATGTGCCAACAGCCGAATTTCGCGATGCCAACGGTGAAGTATCTGTCCAGATAGGCGATAAAATCCGTGTTCTTATGACCCGCGAAGATGGCAAAAAAGGGTATGTGCTTTCCAAAAAGAAAGCCGATTATCTCGCTGCATGGGACAAAATCGGTGATGCAGGTCAGGAAGGCGGCATTATTGAAGGTACCATAACCAATAAGGTTAACGGTGGGTTTACCGTTGATATCGGAGTTCAGGCATTTCTGCCCTCTTCACAGGTTGATATCAGGCCTTCCTCAGACAGCGATAGCTACATTGGTCTGAAGGGACGCTTCAAGGTAATTAAAATTAACCAGCGTCGTGATAACATCGTGCTGTCGCGGCGAGCAGTTCTCGAAGAGGAGCGTGCTTCAATCCGTGACGTAACTCTGGAAAAACTCGAAGAAGGCCAAATTGTAGAAGGAACGATCAAGAACGTTACCGACTATGGTGCCTTTGTTGATCTGGGCGGAGTTGACGGTCTGTTGCATGTGTCCGATCTTTCCTGGGGCAGGGTTGGCAAGCCGGCTGATGTTCTTAAGCCAGGTCAGCAGGTAACTGCTAAAATTCTAAAATTTGACCGTGCCAAAGGTAAAATTTCTCTGGGTATCAAGCAGACCCTGGCTGATCCATGGCTTGATGTCCCAAACAAGTTTCCTGTCGGAAATCGTGTAAAAGGCCGTGTTGTAAGCCTGATGGAATATGGCGCATTTGTTGAACTGGAAGCTGGAATCGAAGGTCTGATCCACGTTTCTGAAATGTCCTGGACAAAGCGTGTTCGTAGAGCTGCTGATATGTTGAATGTCGGTGACGAAGTAGAAACCGTAATTCTCGGCATCGATATGCCTAACCGCAAAATATCCCTGGGACTCAAGCAGGTATCCGAAAATCCATGGACTACAATTGCTGACAAATATCCGGCCGGCACTAAAATCGAAGGTCAGATCAAGAACATGACTGACTTTGGTATGTTTATCGGTATTGAAGATGGTATCGACGGACTTGTGCATGTTTCTGACATGTCCTGGACAAAACGGATCAAGCACCCTGGTGATGTCTATGAAAAGGGTCAGCTGGTAATGGCAGTAGTTCTCAAGGTTGATGTAGAGAATGAGCGACTGTCACTTGGTATCAAACAGCTTGAGCCAGATCCATGGAGCCTTGCACCGGGTAAATATCGTTCAGGCACTGTGGTAACCGGCAAGGTTACTTCTCTAACTGATTTCGGTGTGTTTGTTGAACTGGAAGAGGGAATTGAGGGGCTTATTCACGTTTCTGAACTATCACGTGAAAAAGTGGCATCTGCAAAAGAGTTCGCTGCAATTGGCGATAATCTCGAGGCGGTTGTCCTGAGCTGCGATTCAAAAGAGCGTAGAATTTCTCTTTCGATCAAAACCATGCATGTTGCAGTTGAAAAAGCCGAATTCGAGCAATATATGGGATCCCAGGGGGAAGCAACATCTACCTTTGGTGATTTGCTAAAAGGTATAAACACTCGTACAAAAAACTAAGTGAATTTTAAGTGAACTGCAGGAGGGGCGTATGACCAAGAGTGAACTGATTGAAAAAGTTGTACAGACACATGGTATGCTGAATATGAAGGTTTCCGAGATCGTAGTTAATACTGTTTTTGACTCCATCGAAGAAGCATTGAAGTCAGGCGACAAAGTTGAAATTCGTGGTTTTGGTAGTTTTACCATTCGCGAAAGACTAGGACGTGAGGCTCGCAATCCCAAAAGTGGTGAGGTTGTACGCATTCCTTCCAAGAAAACTCCGTTTTTTAAAACGGGTAAAGATTTGAAAGAACGCGTTAACTGTTAAAAGTTAGAGTCCCCTCTGCACCAAAGCCCGAATGGTGGAATTGGTAGACACAAGGGACTTAAA
>JBBQCH010000181.1:0-6290 GCA_038318485.1 Geobacterales bacterium | reverse complement strand
GGTGCATCCATGCTGGTGCGAAGCCCTCCCGACAATGTACCGAATCCCGCGCAAGCGGGAGGGGTGGAAGCCGCGAGGCAACTGCCCTCCTGGAAGCCTCAACCTGGGTGAGGGCTAGGGTTCCGGGTGATATGGCCAACACAAGTGAACGTTCGCTCGCGCCGTCAAGAGGAGCAAGCCAAAGAGGCTGAGAGGCTTGAACCAAAAGGTACGCAGCCGGTCAGGGGATGTAACGGTGCCCCTGCGGGGATAAAGTGCTGCCGGTGTACAGAACGAGCCTAAGTCACCCATGTAATTGTCAGAAACGTGGAACGTGGAAACCCCGTATTTCCGCCTCAGCTGCATCGGGGCAGGTGAAACCGCAAGGCACACTGTTGGAGGTGCGGGAGTAAGAGGCTGGAAGAAGCGAATGCCGCCTTGTAATGGGGCGGATACGGGTTGCAAATCACCCGGCCCGAAAGGGAGCCCACGTCCTACGCCGGTGCTCCATTGCGAGAAAGTCAGGAGAATCTTCTTCAGGGGGGAAAGCAAATGGCGGCAATCGCAAGATTGACTGGTGCGCCCTCCACTTACGGGTGAAGACTGCTGGGCGGTATCGTAAAGTCCGTATGCGGAAGCTGCGGGCGGGTATCCCGACAGGGAGATAACTTTGGAGTGCTTGAGCCGTATGACGGGAAACTGTCACGTACGGTTCTGAGGGGGGAAAGGAGCCGAAAGGCTCCTGACCTACCCGGTGCCGACAAGAGTAAGACTCCTTATTTTCGTCTAACTATGTGGCGCGGAGTCGCAAAAAAGGAGAATAAAACATGAGTAGGATTTTAAGCAGAGTTACGATGAGTTTGTTGGTAGCAGGGATGTTGTGTATGACAGGGTGTGGAGGTGGGGGCGGTTCTCCAACAACTCCAACGAACCAGACCCAAAGTGCCTTGAAAACAGATACGTTCAACGGCAAGAGCTTCACAACGAGTGATGGCGTAATTACTTTCAATACCAACGGCACATTGTCTGGTACTGGTGCAAACACTTACGGCATCCAAGCATGGTCTATTAACTCCTCTGGCCAGTTGATTGTAACCAATACAGGAAAAGGTACTGCTACATTCACCCTTGCTTCCGGTGATGCCACGAATGGATGGACAGGATATATGGTGTACTCCAATGGCACATCAAGCACAGGCACATTAGTGCCAGTCAGCAATGTGGCCACTACGACGATGTTCAGCGGCAAGAGTTTCACAACGAGTGATGGCGTAATTACTTTCAATGCCAACAGCACATTGTCTGGTACTGGTGCAAACACTTACGGCATCCAGGCATGGTCTATTAACTCCTCTGGCCAGTTGGTTGTAACCAATACAGGAAAAGGTACTGCTACATTCACCCTTGTTTCCGGTGATGCCACGAATGGATGGACAGGTAATATGGTGTACTCCAATGGCACATCATGAATCAGAAGGGTCAAACCTACACAATTTACTTTGTCAAGAGTGTAGGTTTGACCCCATAGGTTTTCAGGATTCTTGAACGACCTATTTGTAATGATTGTGACAGCATTATTCTTCAATTTTTCCAGCATGAAAATGGTACACAATCAGATCCTCCAAGTGTTGTTGAAAATCTATTCGATTATTCAGGCCTGACACAGAAGGAATGCAAAGATATATGGCAAAAGGAACAAATGGTCACTTTACTGCTAAGCTTGCGTGATGGAATCAACTATTATGACGAATCAGGTGATATTTGGGAGACTCGAACATTAAAAGAACTGCTCTACCGGCTTGATGAGTTGAGTGAGGCCGGAAGTTTTTTAAAAGATCAGCGATGAAATAGTATGACCGAAGAATTTACTTTAATGGGAGGCACTATGTCTGCACGGTATGACCGTTACATTAACAATTACGACATTGCAAAGGAAGCAGGTTTTATTTCAAAAGTTTCCGAATTGATAGACGCAATCAAAAAGCTGAAACCAGCATGTAAAGATCCTGAATATGCTTATGACATCCATCTCAGAGAAAAGTCAGAAATCATGGTTTATCACGGAGGCACGTGCTTACTGGTGATAAACCTATCACGACTATATTATGGTGAAATCAGTTTTAAGTCGAAATCATATGAAAAAGAAAGAGACAAGCCTAAGGGTAAAAAGTGCCCTGAATTATTTAAGGGTAAAGAGTGCGCTGAAGCCTTTGCACTCCTGAAATCAGTTAGCAATGTAAAAGACATGGAGTTAATAATCGACCGAGTAAGCAGCTTCTTAGGTTACGCTGTATCAACTGTTAGTGATAAATTTTATCACAACAATCATAGTGAAGGTTATTGGTCCAGTAAACTCAGTATAGATTATGGCCGTAATTCGAAGCCGGACGATAAGTGGCTGATAATCGACAGGGAAGCGGTAATCGGTTTCAATGCGGCTGACGGGAAAATTGCATCTAAATTGAAAGAAGAGTTCTATTCTGCAATAAAGCAAGATGTTGAAAGTATAAAGCAGAACCCAAGATTTAGTGGATGGGCTGACATTTCAAAGAGTTTTGGCGATGAACTTGATTTTCTTGCCATAGGTCGAGACGGGCAACTTCTCTGCATAGAACTTAAACATGGGGATAATACTTCCGGTATCTACTGGGGGCCTCTACAGGCAAAGGTATATCAGAAGGCTTTTGAAAATAAGATTGCTGACTTGTCCTCTAAGATAACCGAAATGGTTCGACAAAAGGTTGAGTTGGGGTTGTTACCGCCTGAAGCATCTGAGAGAATCCCCGCCGACGGGTTCAAAGTCGTTAAAGGAATATTGGCTGTTGCCGATGCTTCTGGCAATGTAAACAGTGAATGTTGGCAGAGAGCCAATGATGTCAATAGTAAGCTTTCACCTCCTGTTTCGATGCTGAGATCAATTGATAAGGCTGGAAATTTGGAATGGAAGAGCTTCTAGTCTTGATAACTTTATTACAATGACAATAACTTCAGAAAATAACGATGATAACTACTGCCCATTTTGTCATGGTCATAAAGATCACGAATTGATATGGCACGATCTGGCCGAGACCTATGTGTGCCTTGGCTGCCGTCATGAAATTGATTGCGGTCTCGATTTCGAGGAGCAACCAACAGCCAACAATTACAACTGTTACGATACAATTGAGCAACTGCTGCTACGATTAGGGATCAGTTACGTAGAATTGCAGCAGCGCCATCAAAAGCTTGAGGCAGCTTGATGATTATCCCTAACGATCATCTAGACGAGAACCATATGCAATCGGATGAGTCCACCCATTATATCTACGCCAATGTCTCTTCGTGGAGATATGCCTGCGACCAGCTGAACCCAAACGAAGTTGGTTGTGGGTCACCTAGCCTCCACCTTGATGCAATGACTGAGCAGTGTGACATCCTTCAGGAGCCATTGCCCCTTGGACTCTGCGTTGTCTACGACAGTAAAGACTTAAACTGGAAACCACCGGTGTTACCTTGGGAACTGGATTTGATTCATGCTCAAGAAGAGCCGCCAATTCCAAGATGTCTGGAAGCTGTAATAACCCTGGCAGAGCTGCCATTTCAAGACATCAAGAAGAGTTTGTTTCTTACAGTCAAATCACCAGCTGCATCCGTGCAGGTGAAGTTGGCTATTCAAGAGAAAATTACGGCGCAGCCTAATGATGTTTCGGAGCGCACCTTCGCGATTGTCGAATTTGGCTATACATTGAACCATCAGAAGGAATACACGTGAAATTGACCGTCCATCGCGGCACTCAGGAAATCGGCGGCAGTTGCGTACAAGTTACATCTGGCGATTGCTCCATCTTGCTTGATGCCGGTTCACCACTTGGAGAAAGCCGCACGGATGTTGATCTGGGTAAAATTGACTTCAGTGATGTCTTCATAAGTCATCCCCACCAGGATCATTTTGGCCTGATAGAAAACCTCGGAAGCGACAAGGCAGTTCATATCGGCGATACAGCTCGCCAGCTGGTCGAGACGACACGAATCTTTCTCGGCAAACCGCCGCTAACCAACTCCTTTAGCCCGCTGAATAATCGAACATGGGTAGAACTAGGGCCAGACTTTCGTGTCATGCCATACCTGATGGATCACTCTTGCGTTGATGCCTTTGGTTTTCTCATCGAGGCCGATGGGAAACGACTCTATTATAGCGGCGACTTTCGAGCACATGGAATACGCAAGCAAGCCTTTGACTGGTTCCTGAATGATCCACCTCGCGACATTGATCTTCTTCTTATGGAAGGGACAATGATGGGGCGAGATAATACCGTTTTTGCAGATGAAGTTGCCGTCGAACAAGGAATGCTTGAAGTTTTGCGCAAGCATGATGACATGCCCTGCTTTCTGATCTGTTCGGGACAACATATCGACCGCCTCTGTGCGGCTTATCGGGCTTGTATCCAAGCCAACCGAATTTTCGTTATCGACATATATACTGCCTATATTCTACGAACCGTTGCAAGTCGCTTCCCATCGATCCCTGACATAAGTACTGCGAAAAACATCAAGGTACTGACCAAGGGGCTTACCGCCCGAGCGCATTACAGAAAAATATCTGAGAACAGAAGTTATTTTGGTGCCTTTGCTCGCGATATTTTTAAACCCGAAATCAACATCGAAATTGACGAGATTATGGCGCAGCCAAGTCGCTATTTTTTGAAGATCAGTAATTTCTCCGATCTCTTAACGGATTTGCAGAATTGCAGCGTGATCTATTCAATGTGGTCGGGTTACCTGGAGGAGCAGAAGTATCGGGACATTAAGCAGAATCCTAAAGTGACCTTTCAGGAAATTCACACGAGCGGTCATGCTGTGCGTAAAGATTTACAGCGGTTTGCAGCAAAGCTGAATCCGAAACGTCTCGTACCAGTACATACTGAAAAAGCAGCAGACTATGCAAACTTCTTCGAAAACGTCGTCATCTTGCAAGATGGCGTAGAGCTACAAGTCTAACAGATAATGCAGTTGACGTTACAGTTGGTTATCCTGACTGAGTAAACTGAGATTGGAGATGAAATGATGAAGACAATCGGCGCAGCTATCCTTACAATGCTAGAGACAGTTTTCAAATTACCTCGCAAAAGCTGGATTTTCTTTGTTCCTTTTATACTTGGATTTTTCGGTGCTTTGAGTATTGGAATAATAAAGTGGACTTGGGGGTTTGTTATTCCGAGATTATTCCCCGGAGCTGTCACTCAAGGATTGGTAGTAAAGGAAATGCCGTGGTCTGCTGCAGTAGTTTTATTTTTATCGATGTCATTTTTTATCATCATTTATGATAATGGGTCAAAAAAATAGAGGGCGATGAAAGAACCTGAATTGAAAAGAAAACTGAAAATCAATAGACACTTCACGCCATGCCCGATTGATGACGAAGATGAGATGTATCCGAACGGTATCTTTGTTTTCAACATCACCAAGATGGCTGAATATCTTCGGAATAACACCATCACCTGTGAAGAGGTTCTGGTCAAAGAGTTCAGCAGAGGTTTTTCAAAGTTCAAGGAAGATCATCTGGCAACGGTTGATGTAACAAGACCTATCATCGTCGCTGAGATTTCACCCGGTCGCTATAATGTGATCGACGGCAACCACAGAATGGAACAGGCCCGAAGAATGGGAATCGAAACGCTTCCGGCATACAAAATTAGCCCTGAGCAACACATGCAATTCCTGACAACTGAACAGGGCTATCTGGCATACATTGAGTATTGGAATAGTAAGCTGAAAGAATTGCTGAAGAGATCCAAAAGCTGCTAAATCACGGAACACCCTCAGTACAACACATTTTCCTCAAAAGGAGGCTGTTTTCGCCTCTTCCTGCCATTTATTCACCGATTTTATCCATAAAAACGATTCTGAAACGCTACAAAAACGATATAACTATTTGATTTAAGAGAGTTTTTGTGATATTATGACTATAGTGATGCGATGTTGTGAACTTCACCATAAGTCACAATTACATATCGGCAAACTGACGAATCAATAAGCCTGCCACGATTGCTTCACACCTAATTCAGCTCTAATTCCCAGATCTTCACCACATACACCTGCGTAGTGCGGCCTCGTTCAATACCGCGTAGGAAGTTACTCGTAATTGAATATGTCTCCGTTACGGATATCTGGCGGTGTTTAAATTCGTCTTTTTATCGAGCATGTCATTTTTCACGAGCATTCACCCACCTGTTTTTCACACCCATTCACCCAGGCACGGCATGCTGAATTGGTTCGTTAACGTATCATAGTTTGCTTCCGATGGTCCCCTTCTTTTTCCTGTAACTTTCTCC
>JBBQCH010000180.1:0-6298 GCA_038318485.1 Geobacterales bacterium | reverse complement strand
CGTCAGGGATAACCTTGAAAAGAGCGTGGCATTGAAAAAGATTTCCATAGAAGAGAGCAGTCACTTTGTCGAACTGCTGGACAAAACGCTGTTGGGCTATACTTATCTGGGGGAATAAAACATGAGCAAAGTACTTATTATTGGAGCCGGGGGAGTCGGTCAGGTTGTCACCCACAAATGCGCTCAACGCCGTGACATTTTCAGCGAGATCACACTGGCCTCACGCACCAAGTCCAAATGCGACGTCATCGCCGCCCAGTTGGGCAACAGCATCAAGACCGCACAGGTTAACGCCGACAACGTGCCGGAACTGGTAACGCTGATCAAGCAGGTGCAGCCCAAGTTGGTTATTAACGTCGCCCTGCCTTATCAGGATCTGACAATTATGGACGCCTGCCTGGAAACCGGCGTCGATTATCTGGACACCGCCAATTATGAACCGCTGGATACAGCCAAGTTCGAGTATTCCTGGCAGTGGGCCTACCAGGAACGATTCAGGGAAAAAGGACTGATGGCTCTGCTCGGTTCAGGCTTCGATCCGGGCGTTACCAACGTCTACACCGCACTGGCCGCCAAACAGTACCTGGACGTGGTGGAAGAGATCGATATCATCGATGCGAACGCCGGCAGCCACGGCCAGCCGTTCGCCACCAATTTCAACCCGGAGATCAACATTCGCGAAGTAACCGCAACCTGCCGCCACTGGGAGAACGGCCATTGGGTCGAGAGTCCTCCTCTGACAACCAAACATTCTTTCGACTTCCCCGAAGGTATCGGTCCGATGAACATCTACAGACTGTATCACGAAGAGATGGAGTCGCTGGTAAAACACATCCCCACTATCAAAAAAGCCCAGTTCTGGATGACCTTCTCCGACAACTACCTCAAGCACCTGGAGGTATTGCAGAATGTCGGCATGACCCGTATAGACGAGGTTGAATTCAACGGCCAGAAAATCGTGCCGATCCAGTTCCTGAAAGCACTTCTGCCCGATCCCGGCTCACTGGGCCCGCTGACCAAAGGCAAAACCTGCATCGGCGTCATTGCCAGAGGCTATAAGGACGGCCAGCGCAAGCAGGTCTATATCTACAATATCTGCGACCATGAGGCCTGCTACAAAGAAGTCCAGTCACAAGCAATCAGCTACACAACCGGTGTGCCTGCCGTGGTTGGGGCGATCATGATGTTAACCGGCAAGTGGCATGATGCCGGGGTTTTCAATATGGAGCAGTTTGATCCGGAGTTGTTCCTGGATGTGCTGGGACCGATGGGGCTGCCGACGGTCGTAGTCGACGGCGGAGAGTGGCCGGAGCTGTAAAGACTAAGCACACCGAAATTATAGTGAAAGAGGGGATTGATCTTGATATCAGTCCCCTCTTTCTTTATCTCGCAATACCACTAGCGGCTAATCTGGTTTCGACCTCTGTTCTTGGCCTTGTAAAGTGCCTCGTCGGCCGCCTTCATGACCCCTACCGCGTTTTTTAGTTCTTCACCGCTTTCCGCCACCCCGATACTGACAGTTACCGAAGCGTAGGCGCCCTCTCCGCGAGCAGCACTACTGCCGCGCTGTCCCTTGCCCTGACGCTTATCCTTTGGGCGCTCGCCACTTCGCAAGGCCAGACGGTAATCAGCTATGGCCACACGCAACTCTTCAAGATGGGGAAGCGCATCCTCAGCCCGACGACCGGAAAATATTATTGTGAATTCTTCACCACCATATCGGTAAGCCCGTCCGCCCCCACCCACGTTCATCATCTTCCGCGCAACCATTTTAAGCACCTGGTCCCCTACGTCATGGCCATAAGTGTCGTTAAACCGCTTGAAATGGTCAACATCTATCATGGCAACCGTATAGCGTCGTCCAAGACCATGTAGGCTCTCGTTCAGAGATCTCCGCGATGGAATGCCGGTCAGGTCGTCGCGAAAAGCCATGTTGTAGGAATCACGCAGCACACTCAGAGTAATGATCAGAGCACCGGCAGTACTGTAGGCGGCATGGATGTCACGGGTCGTCAGCCAGTTACAGGCGATTAAAAATGCCGACAACGCCCCAAGCATCCCGCTGTCGATAGGAGCCTGCCGTCGCAACACCAGCAAAGCTATAGCCAGAAAACAGAGAGCGCCAGCCAGCAAGGCCGGTTGTGGAACAAGCAGATTGCTGAAGATCGGCAATTGCGTATAACTGCTGGCAATGTAGGGCAAAATATCAACAAAATGTTTACGAAACAGCCACAAAGCACCTGCCGCCTGCGCGGCCAGAAAGACCAGGCGCAGACGTCCGACTGTTGAAAAAAGACCCCGCTCGCGCATCAGGGTGAACAAAAGTATATTCACAGGTATTAAAAGGACAAAGGCCTGATATAGAGCATTTAAGCCGGGTTCGATCTGTTCAGCAGAAAGAAATGTGCGGGAATTCCAATAGAAGATGGCCAGCATGAACAGGGCCATAAAAGGACGGCCACGATGGAAATGAAATGCGAGGAACATCCCGAGGGCTGTCACAAAATACGGCGCTAATACGACCAGTTCCTGCCGTGCGGGTGTCATATGGGCAATGTAGGGGACGGTGAACCAGGTTGCAATGAGGATTGCCGCAGGCACAGCAAATATGGGCATTCTTCTGATAATTAGGGTAAACAAATCAAAAACATCCATGGACTATTATGAGCAAACAACCTGCTTGGCATACACTGTTAGCCTGAGACCTGTCAACGCTTTTCGACTTAAATATTTCTGCTCAGCAGGGCAATCAATTGCCTTCGGCAATTTTTCACTTGCGCTTATCTCTCTGCAAATATAAAACTCTTATCTGCTTTTTACCCTGAGTATTTAATTACAGAAAAAGGTAAACAGTAATAATTACAGTTGTCCTAACACTACTGCTGAAATGAGAAAATTGCTTTGACAGGAATAGATATCCCCAATATTCTCCAGTTGTCCCCCTCCCCCGCTTACGTGGTTGATCTGGGACGTCTGCGTCATAATCTGGCTATCCTGGATGACGTGCAAAAACGCAGCGGCGCCAAAATCCTGCTGGCCATGAAGGCCTTCTCCATGTGGAGCGTTTTTCCGCTGATCAGCGCTACGCTGCAGGGAGTCTGTGCCAGTTCCCCCTGGGAGGCACGCTTGGGGTACGAAGAGTTCGGGGGTGAAGTGCATTCCTTCTCAGCCGCCTTCAAGAAGAGCAATGTTGTTGAATTGCTGGAAATTTCCAACCACTTGGTTTTCAACTCGATAAATCAGCTGGAGCGTTTTCGGCCGCTATGGGAGAAAGAAAAAGGGCGCGTTTCTATAGGCCTGCGAGTCAACCCGGAACATTCCGAAGGGCATACCGAGATCTACGATCCCTGCGCTGTCAACTCCCGTCTGGGCATTCCCCGCAAAGAGTTTGAGGGCCGTTCTCTTGAAGGAATCGAAGGACTGCACTTTCACACCCTCTGCGAGCAGCTTTTCGAACCGCTGGAGCGCACCGCCAAAGCTTTCGAGGAAAAGTTCGGCCGATTCCTGCCGCAGATGAAATGGCTCAACCTGGGTGGCGGCCACCACATTACCCGCGAGGGATACGACATCGACGGACTAGTGGAATTGGTCAAATACTTCCGCGAAAAATACGAACTTGAGGTATACCTGGAACCGGGTGAGGCGGTCGCGATCGGCACCGGCCTGCTGGTGGGGGAAGTGCTGGATGTGGTCAACAACGGCATGGAGATCGCCATCCTGGATGTATCGGCCACCTGCCACATGCCGGATATCCTGGAGATGCCCTACCGTCCCGGAATTATGGGCGGTTTTGATGCCGAAGAAAAACCGCACACCTACCGACTGGGGGGACCTTCCTGTCTGGCTGGAGACGTAATCGGGGACTGGTCCTTTGAACAGCCGCTAAAAGTTGGCGACAAGCTTGCTTTTTTGGATATGGCCCATTACACGATGGTCAAGACCACCACCTTCAACGGCATTCAGCATCCGCATATTTGCACCTACGAACCGGAAACCGGAGAGCTAAAAGTAGTTCGCAGCTTTGACTACAACGACTTTAAAAGCCGTCTATCCTGATCAAGACAAACCAAAATTTAAAAATTTTCCAACACACTATTAATATTTGACGAGGTTACAACTATGGCGCTTAACACAAGGATTTGGATGACCGGAGCACTGGACTGGTTCGCACTGATTGAGGGAGAAGATGTTTTCCTGGGCAGACGTGAAGTCCCGGCACCGCTGGATGAAGGCGATGCCTGGACCAACGAGATCGGCGACATGTTCAAGGTTATCGATGGTGAAATCAAATTAGTCGGAAAAACAGACCCACCAAAAAAGTATTGGTAAAACAAAAAAATGAATCTTTTTACAACAAATCTGCTTCCTGCATGACGCTCCTGCCACAGATCATTGAAGTTGCCATTCCGCTTTATCTGGACAAAACATTTCACTATCTGGTGCCTGACCCGTTACAAGGGCAGGCGTTTACAGGACGGCGTGCTCTGGTTCCATTCGGTAACCGGAAACTTACCGGTTACATTCTGGGGACTGCGGCCAGTTCCGAAATCACCAATCTTAAGGAAATCATCGAGGTACTGGATAGCGAACCGCTCTGGACAGCAAATGAGCTGGAGTTTTTTCGCTGGGTAGCCTCGTATTACATGCATCCGTTGGGTGAAGTCCTGCGAACAGCCCTGCCGGCCGGCATCAATATCCAGACACGAAAAGAAACCGGCGGCGAACTTAGCGGTGGCAAAAAGGTTCGTCATGAAAAGTTTTATCTACCGGGACCGGTCTCGGATGCAGTTCGCCAACCTGGCGCCAGGGCACTGGAAATACTGGCCGTCATCCGCGAAGCTGGAGATATACCGGCAGCGATACTTAGAAAGCGTTTCGGAAACTGTATTCCCCAGCTCAAACGGCTGATTGAACTGGGGCTGACAATTGTGGAAGAGCGCGAGATCTACAGGGATCCGTTCAAGGATGCAATTTTCAAACGTGACGAACCGCGCCTGCTGCATACTCATCAAAAAGCGGCTCTTGAGTCTATAACAGGCTGCATTGACCAACAGCAGTTCACAACTTTCCTTCTGTATGGTGTGACCGGCAGCGGTAAAACCGAAGTCTATCTGCAGGCCATCTCCCACGCCCTCGAAAAAGGCCTGAATGCACTGGTACTGGTTCCGGAGATCGCATTGACACCGCAACTGACCGGGCGTTTCCAGGTCCGTTTCGGAGGGGGAATCGCAATCCTGCACAGCGGGCTTTCCGACGGAGAACGTTACGACGAGTGGCGCCGCATCCGGCGTGGCCTGGCGCGGATCGTAATCGGCGCCCGTTCGGCGATTTATGCTCCACTGGAACGTATCGGCATCATCATCGTGGATGAAGAACACGAATCCTCTTTCAAACAGTCCGACGGATTACGCTACAATGCCCGTGACCTGGCTCTGGTGCGGGGCAGGATGGAACAGGCCGCTGTCGTGCTCGGTTCTGCCACTCCGCTCGTAACCAGCATTCATGCCGCACAGCAAGGCAGGCTGACACTTCTGGAACTGCCGGAGCGGGTTGAAAACCGTCCGCTGCCGGCTGTGGAACTTATTGGAATGAAGGGGTTAAAAGAAACTGTTTCGACTCCGCTAGCCCAGTTGCTGACCCACACGCTGGAACAGAGACAGCAGTCGATTGTTTTCCTGAACCGACGCGGATTCGCAACTTTCCTGGTCTGCAGCGCCTGCGGAAAACCGCTCTCCTGCCCCAACTGTTCCGTGACACTGACCTACCATCGTCAGCGTGGGCAAAGCGTCTGCCATTACTGTGACTACGCCGTCCCGGCTCCCGGCACATGTCCCTCCTGTGACGGTACGGAACTGACGGAACTTGGAGCCGGCACCGAAAAGCTGGAGCACGAATTGAAAGAGCTGCTTCCACAGGCTCGTGTTCTGCGCATGGACAGTGATACAACCTCCGGCAAAGGCAGCCACGAACGGCTGCTGTCAAAGATGAGTGACGGCTCCGCCGATATTTTGATCGGCACTCAGATGATTGCCAAGGGGCATGATTTTCCGGGAGTGACCCTGGTGGGCGTCATCAATGCCGAGGCCGGCCTGGGGATGCCGGATTTCCGGGCAGCTGAAAGAACCTTTCAGCTGCTGTCACAGGTCATCGGCCGCGCCGGCAGAGGTGAATTACCGGGACGGGTGCTGGTTCAGGCGTACGACACCGAGCATTATGCCATTCTTTCCGCAGCCGGACACGATGCCGCCGGTTTTTACAAGCAGGAACTCGAATTTCGCCAGGAGGTCGGATATCCACC
>JBBQCH010000179.1:0-6298 GCA_038318485.1 Geobacterales bacterium | reverse complement strand
AATTCCCAGTTGACCAGCTTGTCGAGCACGGCGGCAACATAGTCGGCACGCCGGTTCTGGTAATCCAGATAATAAGCGTGCTCCCACACATCTACGGTCAGCAGAGGCTTCAGGCCTTTTGTCAAGGGAGTTTCGGCATTGGCGGTCTTCACCACTTTGAGCTTGTCACCATCTAGAACAAGCCAGGCCCAGCCACTCCCGAACTGCGAACCGGCCGCGGCGGCAAGTTCCTTTTTGCAGGCATCCACACTGCCGAAGGACGCCTCCATCCTTTGCTTCAGTGCAGCTGGAGGCTCTCCTCCACCCTTCGGTTTCATGCTGTTCCAGTAGAATGTATGGTTCCAGATTTGCGCCGCATTATTGAAGATCGGGGCGTTTTCTGACTGTCCGGCAGTTGCGGTGATAATCTTCTCCAATGACAGGTCGGCATATTCTGTCCCCGCGACAAGTTTGTTCAGGTTGTCGACATACCCTTTGTGGTGTTTCCCGTAATGGAAACCGATCGTGTTGGCGGATATGACCGGTTCCAATGCGTTTTCGGCATACGGGAGTGACGGAAGGACGTGAGGTGCTGTTGAGGACTTGTTTGTGTCTGTGTTGTTCATGCCAGTCTCCTTACAGTTGGTGGGTGGTAGATCGGCAAAGCCGCTCGTAAACACAAGTCGTGAGTTGTAGTGAGTTCAGTTCTACTTTAACTCCTTGCTTGCTTTTTCGACTTCAATGGCGTTCCAAATTCCGGCATTACTATCATCCCGTATACGTGAATCCTGAATTTTGCTCTAAACGGAAAAGCATATTGACTCTGGGCGGCAATGATAATGCAACGCACTGAATCATTGGCAACCAGATACGGTTCGAAACAGAATCAGCTCTTGAGGAAGGACAACAAGTCGGCATTGAGCTGGTCTTTGTGGGTGTCGGCCAGGCCATGGGGGCCGCCCGGATAAATCTTCAGCGTTGCCTTCTTGACAAGTTTCGCCGCGAGCAGGGCCGAGGCCGCTATCGGCACGATCTGATCGTCATCGCCATGAATAATCAGTGTCGGCACGTCGAACTTCTTCAGGTCCGCGGTGAAATCCGTCTCGGAGAAGGCCTTGATGCAATCGAGTTCGTTCCTGAGACCGCCCTGCATTCCCTGGAACCAGAATGCGTCCCGCATCCCCTGCGTAACCTTGTGCCCCTTGCGATTGGCTCCATAGAACGGTGTGGTCAGATCCTTGAAAAACTGAGAACGGTCGGCGCTGACGCCGGCACGGATGCCGTCGAAGACGTCGAGCGGCAGTCCGCCGGGATTGGCCTTTGTCTTCAGCATCAGCGGCGTTACCGAGCCCATCAGGACGACTCTGGCGACGCGCTTGGTACCGTGGCGGCCGATGTAACGGGCCACCTCGCCGCCACCGGTAGAGTGGCCGATCAGGGTAACGCCTTTCAGGTCGAGCGTTTTCAACAGTTCCGCCAGGTCGTCAGCATAGGTATCCATATCGTTGCCATTCCATGGTTGGCTGGAGCGACCATGACCGCGACGGTCATGGGCAATGCAGCGATAGCCATGGGAAGCAAGAAAGACCATCTGGGACTCCCAGGCGTCCGCATTGAGCGGCCAGTCGTGGCTGAAGACGACAGGCTGACCTGAGCCCCAATCCTTGTAGTAGAGTTGCGTGCTGTCCTTGGTGGTGAGCGTGCTCATTATAATCCTCCCTTTGGTTGTTGCCATGCGACGCAGGAGTACTCGCATGCTTGATTTCTTTTGTGGTGACCTGCTACGCATGTGGTCGAACGACAGGCCTCGGCCCGATGTTTTCTGTCCTCCCGCTAAATGAATCGGTAGCCTGCCACCAACGCGATCACGATGATGACAATGACGAGCGCCCACAGGATGAGATCCAGAACGTGCGGAGCACTCATCCCAAAACAGACGTCGTCTAAGAGGCCGATAAACTTAAGCCAGAGCGGTTTGTATTCCCCAATAACCCGGACCTGAGGATCTATCCCCCGTGCGGCCAACCTGCCGCTTTCCACCGCGCCTTCAATGCTCCAGACATCGGCGACCGTCCTGGTGTGAGCTCCGGCCAAAAAGAGATTGGGAATAGACGTTACCTGGCTGGGCAAATACGCCTGAGTGTGAGTTGTGGTGACCCATTTGGGATGCAAAGGCTGGATTCCTGCCGGGCTGAAATGCCACTCGTTCCAGACTTCCGTCCTTAGAATGGGAAAGCTCCGCAAGCCTTTGCCTCCGTTGGCATCCCGGATGAGGGCATCGAGCGACTGGCAATTCAAAATTTGTTCGATAACTTCTTCCAGAAACTGTTCTTTGCTGCAGAACTTCACCGGAAGGCGGTGAATGCGGCCGGGGACTGTACTCACGCAGGAAGTCCCTGTCCAAAGGGATTTTACGTTTTCCCCGAGGTTTACTTCCGGCCTCCAGATCTGTTCTTCGGCAAAGAGCGTCAGATTGAATTCGGAGTCCGCCAGTACCACGGCGGTGCGCGCGCGAGGAAAGCGGATGGTTTCGGCGAAGGCAATCCGGAACGATATCTGGGTGTGGGGCCCATCCTGAATCAGAGGTCGAAATAATTGGAGCTCCCGTTCCTGTTCAAGCTCAGGGGTACGAGCGAAGATGTGAGCGGCGGAAAATGGGTCCGTGGCTACCACGTAGAAATCGGCCTGCACCGGGTTTCCCCCTGCGAGTTCAGCCGAAAGGATGGCGGAACCATCAAAATGAAGCTTCTCGAGTGGCGCTTCCCAATAAAAATCCACCCCCTTGGCGATCAGGTCCCGCACCCACCGCTCAAACCAGAACTCGCTGCTGGGCCCCCGCAAAAGAAGCCATCCGTCCCCTCCACCGTGCTTCCAGGCCGGTCCCTCGGAATCCGCCCGATGAAGGTGTGCGGGCCGGCTGATAAATAGTTTGCGAAAAAACTGACCGGCGGTGTGAAGCGAGACCCGGGGCCAATCCGAACCGATCCAGGGGCCAAAACACGATCTCCAGACGATAAAGCTCCGTTCGGTCAAAACCACTTGCCACTGCTCGGCCGCATTCAGGGTCGAGTAATGCTGCTCGGTACGCCGATGGGAGGCCCAGGTCTTGAGCATCAACCATGACCACCTCACCCAACCAAGGCCGGTCATTTCAAACATCATGGTAATGCTGCGGAAGTTCTTTTCGTAAAAACGCGCCTTACCGTGGTTGGGAAAGATGCCGAAGTCAATAGGGCGCGAGAGGGCGCGGTCATAGATACTGCCCTTCTCATCAAACGGAATCTGCTGCATGAGGTCAAAAGCATTGTGATACCACGGCCCCATGCCATGCCAGGAATACTCGGAGGGTGTCTTGTGATCACTAGGCAAACGAGCACTGCGAAAGAAACCGCCCGCTTCCCCATTCGATTCGTAGACTTGCACGGCATAACCGAGCCGAATCAGTTCATGGGCGGCGCTCAGGCCCGCTATCCCTCCTCCAAAGATGGCGATTTTTAGATTCTGGTTTGCTGTCGGGAGCATTGGTATGTATCTCCTGCTATCTGGTTTCCATCCGAAGTTTCCGGGTGCATCATAAATGTCTATTAAATGCGGTTTTAGTGAACAAATGAATGTCCCTGGCGAGGTCCCGTTGCGTTATGGTTGTTACCCCTTTTCTTTCACTTTTTTTTCATCATATAACTGAGAACCAAAGTAACTATAATCAAGATAATGATCCCGTAACCCCATGCATAGCCCGATCCCCAACCCCAACCACCACCCATCCTGCCACCATCCATCATGCCACCACCTTGACCGCTGCTCATCTGGGCAAAAACGTGGGAAGAAAGCAATCCCAATACTAAAAAACCTGTCAAGAATATCTTTTTCATCGTAGTCCCCCTTTCTTCAGATTCTAGGCGGCCGTGCATTGGCCGTGGCAACTCGCCGGCCCCAGGAAATCAGCTGCCGGGCACAGTCGTCCCGATCAATCGCGCATTCGATCAGGGTCGGACCTCGGATATTTTTTTTGGCCTGCTGGATGGCCGCCTCTAGTTCATCCCCGGTGTTTGCCCGCAGTCCTTTGCCGTTGCCGCTTTCCGCGTTGAAAACAGCCATCAGGCCGGCGTAATCCCAGTTTTTGATGTTGTTATAGGGACCATCGTGAATTTCTACCTCAATGGTGTAACCCCGGTTGTTGATCAGGAAAATAATGACCGGCAACTTGTGAATGATCATCTGTGCTACAGACTGTGCAGTAAGCTGGAATGCTCCGTCGCCGATCATGGCAATCAATCGGCGCTCCGGCGCACCCAAGGCGTAACCCAATGATGCCGGCACCGACCAGCCGATGTGACCCCACTGCATTTCGATTTCAAAACCAGCGCCAGGGGGTAACGCCATGTACATGCCGTTGAACCAGGAGTCTCCTGTTTCGACCAATAACGTAGACTCTGGCGTAAGCAGTGCCTGCACCTGGCGAACCATCTCTTCGCGGGTCAGCTTGCCTGGTGAGGGGACGACTGTCGGAGGTACGATTGGAGCCCGGATACGACCGTATTCAACCATGGTGGCCGGGTTTTTTTGCACCTTTTCGGCCAATGCGGAAAGGAAGTCTGCCAGCCGGAGGTTGCTGAAGTCTTGTCCTGGAACGATTATTCGATCAAAGTCTGCGTCGATGATCTTGTTGGCGATGGGTATGGAGGTCCAGCCAACGGTAGTGTAATCGGTAAACACCGTGCCGGCACACAATAGACCGTCGGCCCAGTCGACAAGCTCGTTACAGCCATGGGTACTCACCTCTCCCAGCGAGATGCCTGCGAACTGGGGATGATTTTCCGGGAAAAAACCTTTGGCTGATGGCATAACGGCCACTGCACACCCCAGTGCTTCCGCCAGTTTGCGGAATGCCGCTTGTGCGCCTGCGGCGCGAAGTTTGGGCCCGGCCAGCAACATGGGCCTGATGCAGGACGCCAGAAACGCAGCAGCAGCTGTTACCGCCGCTTTCAGAGTGGCCGGATCGCTTGGTACAATCTGCGTCAGGGAACTTATAGGTCCGGGCGATGCGCAAGCTGTAGCAGCCAGATTGCAGGGGATCTCGATATAGGCGGGCTTTTGTTCACGCAGAGCGCTACGAATAGCATGGTCAATAAGATAGGGGGCATCCTCAGCCGACGCGACCACGACGGCGGCACAGGTGAGGTGTTCGGCAATTTTACGCTGATAAGAAAAATCGTGGGTGCCCAGTGTGTGATGCAGCAAGTGTTGAGCAGCTGCGTCGTTGGTGTTGGGTCCACCGGAAATAAGAATAACCGGAAGGTTTTCGGCATAGGCGCCAGCAATGCCGTTAAGTGCGGAGAGTGCCCCCACGCTGAAGGTGACGATACAGGCTGCCGCACCATTGGCGCGTGCATATCCCTCGGCAGCAAATGAAGCGTTCAGTTCGTTGGCGCAGCCGATTTGCTGCATATCAGGATTTGCGAGCAGTTGATCGAGCAGGACCAGATTGTAATCGCCCGGTACGACGAAATGATGCTTCAAGCCAATCTGCGCCAGCCTGGTGGCAAGGTAACTTCCGACGGTATCCATTGTGGCCCTCCTTAATGGATGATGCGTTTCTTGTCCATTGTCTATTTATTTTGAGCCAATCGCTTCAATGCCCCGTCTCGATCTTTTTTGTCGGCTTTTCCTAAACTATCGTCGATATTCTTTCCGGCACGCTCGGCAGGACCTTCTTTCCTACAGGCGCTGAAAGAAAATCATGCACTCTGATGATCCTCCTTTGACTTACTTCAGGAATCTGTAGAAAGGAGCCTCTGACTTGGATCGCCTTTCTCAAGAGTCCTTCTTCAAAAACTTGTACGGATCTGCCCTGGTCAGCCAGGGAGAATTGGCATACTGAGCTGTGAGAAGGTCGTAAATACCTGTAAGATTTTTCACATCATGGGTTTCTATGTATCGCGAAACCCCGTTCAGGTAGATCGCTTCCGGCGCCAGACTACTGCTCGGATAATCGGCCAGTATCTTCTCAAAATAGCCGCAAGCTGCCAAACGGTCAGCCAGGTTAAATTTCGCCTTGCCCATCCCAAGCAGCAGCGAGGGGATCAGGTCTTTCGGCGGGTAAAATCCAAGGGTCCGATAGTGTTCGGTTCCATCGACATCCATTACCAGCAGGCACGGGGTCCATTTAACCTTATATCTTGCTCCCAATTCCGGGTCATCGGCCGGAATCCGGAGTGGAACGAGATTGTCGCTTACAAACTGAATGACTGCCGGATCGATGTACGCGACCGCGTCCATCCGTTTGCAGCCAATTCAGCCAGGGTTGAAAAAATCCAGA
>JBBQCH010000178.1:0-6329 GCA_038318485.1 Geobacterales bacterium | reverse complement strand
GACAATCCCGGTATTCCTGCGACACCGGATAGATATCCGGAAAATTTGATGTAATCCCGGGTGTTGTCGCCGCTGATATTTCCTCCTCCGTAGTTGGCATCCGACCAGGTATTGCGCCTGGAAAATTCCAGATCCATCCCTCCGGCCCAACCCTTGTGCGGGAGTTCCATGATATTGCGACTGAAACTGTCATAGCGGGCCCGCAAGAGCAAGCCATGCACCAGGGTGTCAGGTGGAAGCTTGATCTTCGAGCCGGTATCCGGTGCCGGTTTTGTGTAGAGATAGTCGGCATGGTAATAAACTTGCAACTTAAGATCATTGTCGATATGAAATGGTGCCACCGGTTTGCGCCAGCCCATGCCAAACCAGCCGGAGATCCTTCCCCAATAGATGGAGCTTTCCTTGACCTCCCTGCCATTGACAATTTCTGCCGTGGGTGCAGGGATGGTCTCGTTTTCCATATGCCCCAACAGCTCAAATTCTCCGAAGCTCCTGGTCAGATCCAGCTCATTCTGGAAAATTGATAACACTGTGCGGATATTGTGTTTCTCCCAGCGATGCCGCCAGTACAGAGCACCGATCGGCAGTGCATCCGCACTACCCAGTCGCGGGTGAAAATAGATGCCGCCCAAAGTTATAACTGCAAGGACATTGTCCCGATTGCGGGCTGAGACATGAACTGGACGGCCGAGGAAGGATGTATTCAGCTCGTCACCGGCAAGCGGGGTGTGGTATTCGTCTGGCTCAACATCAGGCGTTTGACCGGTGGGCCGCTTTATGACGGTTGCAGGCTCTTCGCCCCTGGCGGTGACAGGCCAGACTGAAAACAGCATCCAGGCCAGTATAAAGAAGATCTTTGGGGAGTACCTGAACAGGAATGTCATAGGCCGGTCCATAAAATTCCGTTTAAAGGGACGATTGGAAAACAGTGTACCAAGAATAACACATGCTCCGGCAGATTCAAGGGTAAGCCACTGGTGCTTCTACAGGTTATGCCGGGTGGGTTGTAATGTACTCGGCCATTTCCCGGTCGGAACTGCGGATGTGCTGGATCAGCCAGCGAACAAGCTGCCGGTCGATTGCCATGGCAAGTTTATGTCGATCTTCATCAGTGCGGGAATGATTGCGCAAGTCTTCAAGCTCCTGGCGGAAGCTGATATGCTGTTCCCGCTGTTCAGAAAGTTTCGGGTAGTGATGATGCTCCATTAGCGTCTCTTCGCTCGAAAAATGGTGTGCTACATAATCGTCCAGAAACATCAACACCTCTTCCAGCACGCCTTCCCCCTGACCACTTTG
The DNA here is from genome assembly GCA_038318485.1 of Geobacterales bacterium. Taxonomy (GTDB): domain Bacteria; phylum Desulfobacterota; class Desulfuromonadia; order Geobacterales; family Pseudopelobacteraceae; genus JACRCG01. The sequence goes on along the minus strand of JBBQCH010000178.1, from coordinate 5,033 downwards.
GCAGGCGCTGGAAAGTTTTTCAAAACAGTTGAAAATTTCACGGTGCTGATTGTCTATCTCCTGTACTCCCAGCTCGAGGCTGTTGTCCCAAACAAGTGCCATAAATTCCCCCTGTGCTTATAAAATGTTTAAGCTGCACTCACTCAACCTATAGTTTTTTTAGTTCCCATACCGTCAATTCAGCCAGCGTATGCTGGGACTTCCGACGTGTCTCACGGATCACGAACGGGACATCCAGAGGCTCACCTGCCATTTTGAAATGCGGTGCCAGCACATCCTTCAATCCATCCAGCGTCCAGACCGGTTCGCCGTCCTCGCGGTAGCCCCCCAGCCACTCCTCTTTTTTTGTGTATTCTTCAAGCCAGGTATATGGGGAGACGATTACCAGTACTCCACCAGGATTGATCCTTTCGTGAATGCCGCCCAAAAACTTGAGTGGCGAGTAGATCCGGTCGATCAGATTGGCCGCCAGCACCAGGTCATAGCCGCTGAATTTTTCCGGCAGATTGCAGGCATCTGCTTGGGAGAACTGCACCCGTTCCCGGATTCCCTCGAGGCCCAGTTCATTCAATCCAATCTCGTGAAACGAAACGATTTCGCCTTCCTCTGGTAAGGAATAGCGTAGATAGCCTTCATCACGCATACGGGTGGCAAGTCGGAAAAAACGGGTCGAAAAATCCAGGCCGTCGACTTTTTCAAAACCACCCTTGGCCAGTTCAAAAGTAGCCCTGCCAACGGCACAGCCCAAATCAAGTGCATGCCGCTTCGCGCGCCCCTGCATGGCAGACAGAGCAATCTCGGCGCATGCTGCGGCGAAGTTGGGTACTCCAAAGTGTTGCGGACCATAGTGAGCGTCGCAATACTGTGACAACAACGCGTCGCTTTCGTACTGATCCTGATGGATTTCAATTTCAGCGGTACTTTCCACATAACGGAAACCGGCGTGCTGAAAGAAATGCCGCCGGAAAGCGTAGCGCGAATCCCGTGTTGCCTCGTTGCCGGTGGAAATCCAGGATCCGCCCTTGATCAGGTTATGGCGGGTGTCGAAGGTGGGGGTGGAAAAGTCGTCGTAGCAGGGGTGGATCTGGAAACCGTGGAAGGGGTAGATCGGGGTTTCAGTCCATTGCCACACATTTCCAACCACGTCGAAAAAATCTCCGGTCTTGAATTTATCGATCGGGCAGGATGAACTCCAGTATTCCAGATTGATGTTGCCGGGCGTTTTCTCCCAATAAGGCTGGTTCAGGATCTCGCAGATGTCTCTCAGTCGGTTCCATTCATCTTCGCTCGGCAAACGGATCGGCAGACCGGACCTGGTCGCCTTCCAGTTGCAGAAGGCTTTGGCTTCGTGATAGTTGACCTCCGCCGGCCAGTTCCAGGGCAAGTCGATCTCTGAAGCCATCGTACGCAGTTTCCAGCCGTTACCATCTTTGATCCAGAAAAGTGGATAATCGGAATCTTTGAACTCGCGCCAGCTCCATCCCTCTTCATTCCACCATTTTTGTTCACGGTAACCGCCATCCTCGACGAACTCAAAAAACTCACGATTGGAGACAAGTTGTCGGGCCGCTTTAAAATCCTGAACAATGGCTTCATGCAGTCCGTATTCATTGTCCCAGCCGTAAAGCGGGTCTTCAGTGGATTTGCCCAAAGATACCTTGCCGCCGGCTACAACAATTAGCTGATTTGACGGAGGGTCACCCGCCTCCCGGCAAATTTCCCAAAAAGGGAGTTGTAGCACCTGGTTTATAGGCAGTTGACGGATCAGAACCGAGGAGGTTTCCAAGTGGATGCGTTCATGTTCGATTCCCATCATGATCACCCACCAGGGTGATTCCCAGGTGATTGGCAGGGTCAGCGGCAGGGTGCGGATCAGGCCGTCCAGCAGTTCACGGACCCGGTCTCGATACTCCTTGACTTGTTGACGGGTGGGCCAGTCGTAGTGGGATTCGTTCAGATCATCCCATGACATTTCATCCACTCCCACTGCGAACATGGATTCATATCTGGGATTGATGCGTTTGTCGATAACCTTGGCGATGATCAGCTTGTTGATAAAAAAAGTGGCGGTGTGGCCAAAATAGAAAATCAGCGGATGGCGCAGCCGGTCAGCCCGCATGTAAAATGTGTCATCGCATTTAAGTGTTTCGTAAAGTTTTTCGTCGATGTCGAAGGTGGCATGGAAGTATTCCAAAATTTCGGCGCGTTTTTGTTTGGGTGTGCCTTGGTTAAGTATTGTCGTGCGGGTTTTTTTGAGATCCATGCAAGTTCCCTTTTCACTAAATACATGTAGATGAATGATATTGCGATTTACTGCCTTGATTATATCGGAAAATTTCATCCCAAACAACCGCTCAGATATTTTCAAAAAGTTGTAACAGCTTCCGGCTTTAAGGTAGCTGATGTTAAAAGGTCGAGACCTGCAAAAAAAAATAACTCAATTAGAAAAAGGTTGCATTACGATTGTTGCATGTTAATATTTAAATGTATACGATTCGATTAAAAGCTGTTGTTGGCATTCACATAAAAACAGTAGGTTACGCTATGTTGCAAAAAAAATCAGTACTCGCTGTATTTGTATGTTTGGCTGCCGGATTGACCGTTTTACTCCCTCAACAAGTTTCTGCTGACGAAGTTGTTCTGGACAACGGAGTGCACTTGACCGGAACTGTATCAGGGCTGGCCGGTGATATGCTGACTATTACCTCCGACTATGCCGATCCGATTAAGGTCAAGACCAGTAAAATAGTTAAGATTACTACTGATAATCCCGTGGAAATCCGGATGAAAAACGGTGAAATTCTGAAGGGGAATCTGAAAACCGGGGGTGACGGAACAATGGTCGTGGAACAGCATGCGGGTAGGGGAACTGTTAGGGTTGACCTCAAAAATATTACAGCTATCAATCCACCGCTTGTGAATCAATGGAGTGGATCTGTGATCGCAACTGGTAATTATCAAACCGGCAACACCGACCGGAGTGCATTCAGGCTTGGAGCGGATGCTGTGCGGCGGGGTGAAAAAGACCGGTTCAGCATGCGTTTTCTTTATGACATATCCGAATAAAACGACGCACTATCTTCACGCAACGTCTTCGGTGCATTGAAATACGATTATTTTTTCACCAAAAAGCTGGTGAATGCCGAAATTTTTTTAAGTAAGTCCGTAAAATCCACTTTCAGGAGGAAGTCGTCATGGGCATGATGAATGAGTTCAAGGAGTTTGCGGTAAAGGGAAATGTGGTCGATATGGCGGTGGGTATCATCATTGGTGTGGCTTTTGGCAAAATAATCACGTCACTGGTTACCGATGTGATTATGCCGCCAATTGGTGTTGTAATGGGGGGGGTAGACTTTTCCAATTTGTCGATTATAGTCCAGGAAGCCATTGATAAAAAACCGGCTGTGGTGATCGGTTACGGTAAATTTATCCAGACAATTATTGATTTCGTGATTATTGCTTTTGCGATATTCATGGCAGTAAAGGGAATGAATTCGCTCAAGAAAAAAGAAGTAGAAGCACCCGCTGTACCGTCACCACCAACGAATCAAGAAGTGTTGCTTTCCGAAATTCGGGATTTACTTAAACAAAAATAAATGAACTGGGTGCTATTGTTCCAATGTATTCTGCTTGATACAAAGACGGGAGAGGCTAAAAACCTCTCCCGATTTTAAATGTTTAGGTTTCTCGAACAGAGATTGGGGGTGCCCTCCCAAGTGAATAAAGAGTTTGGCTCGAATCTGGAATCAATCGCGGCAGGCGACATTATTACGCTGTACAATCTTGATGTCACCGGAAGTCATGTCATAAACCCAGCCGTGGACAGCAAGCTTGCCTTTGTTCATGGCGTTGCGGACAAAGGGGTATTCCTGCAGGTGCTCCAGCTGCAGGCGAACATTTTCTTCGACAATCAGGTTCATGCGTTGTTCCGGGGTAATTGAAAAATAAAGTTCCAAGAGTTTGTCATCAACCCGTTCCTTGGCCTTATAAGCATTATTTAGCCAGATCGGTATGTAGCGGTCTTCTTCGTTGTCTTCATCAAGAGCGGCAATCCCACCGCAACCATAGTGTCCGCAGACAATGATATCCGGAATCTGGAGGTGATTGATCGAAAACTCCAGTACTGCCGAGAGGTTCCAGTCGTTTGTGGCAACGATGTTGCCTACATTACGGTGAACGAATATTTCTCCCGGTTTGGTTTGGGTAATGGTATTGACCGGTACGCGCGAGTCTGAACAGCCGATCCACAGCACTGTCGGACGCTGAAGCTTTGCCAGTTCGGCAAAATAATTCCGCTCCTTGTCAAAGACATCGGTTACAAATCTTCGGTTGCCATCCAGGAGGGTGCTGATCATAGTTTTCGCTCCGCATCCGTTTTATTCGAGCGTCATATCATGTAGTAAGATATAACAATTTTTGCCGCAATCTACAATTAAGATTCTGAATACAGTTGAGACTCAAATTTTTCTGGACGAAACCACACGGCTGCCGTATTCTAATTAATCGCTAAAAAACCAAAAACAATGAGGGGCAAAACAATGGCACAAGCAGAAAAAGGCAACACCGTAACAATCAACTATACCGGAACACTGGAAGACGGCACGGTATTCGATTCGACTCTTGAGGCAATGAAATGTGACGACGAAGAATGCTGCGATGACGAATGCAATGATGATGAGTGTGGCTGCGGTAACCACGAAATCGGTCCGATGACTTTTGTTCTGGGTGATTCAATCCTGTTTCCGAAGATTGACGAAGCGATTGTAGGCATGACACCAGGCGAGAAAAAAACGATCAATATTGCTGCTGCTGATGCTTTCGGTGAGTACGACAAGGAGCAGATCTTTACTGTTCCTCTCAGCGATCTTCCGGAGGACCTTGTACCGGTTGTCGGAGATGAACTGGTTCTGGCCAATGAGGATGACGAAGAGATCGGTGTAGTCGTTCTGGAAATAACCGAAGAAGAAGTGACCTTTGATGGAAATCACCCGCTGGCCGGGGAAGATGTCACTTTTGAGGTCGAACTGGTAAGC